>JAPLMF010000012.1 GCA_026387155.1 Candidatus Omnitrophota bacterium | reverse complement strand
GCGAAAAGATCATTGTATATCGATTCTATCTCTTCCATCTTTATATCTCTGCCGCCTAAACCGTATATGTAATTCAGTATCGTCTTGTTAAGGCCTTTATCGTACAATGCCGCTTTTATCTCGAGGCACAGCGGGCCTTCCTGGCCGTTGCCGGAATCGGACCTGTCCATCACCGCTATAGCATCCAAACCCTTAAGAGCTTCGGCAATTTCTTCTTTCGGGAATGGCCTGAAGACCCTCGGTTTAAGAAGGCCTACCTTTAAGCCTTTTTCCCTTAATTCATCTACTTTTACCTTTGTCGTACCGGCGGTAGAACCCATCGCCACTATCGCGACTTTGGCATCTTCCATTTTATATTGTTCAAATAGGCCATAAGAACGGCCCGTCTTTTTAGCATAATCTTTGGCCACATCGAGTATAACGGTTTTAGAATTCCGTATCGCCTCTATATGCTGCCTCCTATGCTCGAAATAGTAATCCGTAAGATCCAAAGCCCCGACGGTTATAAGCCTATCGAAGTTCAGTAGATAATCTTTCGGCTTGTACTGTCCAACAAAGGATTTAACATCTTCATCCGACAATATTTCCAGCCTTTCCATTCCGTGGCTTATTATAAAGCCGTCCGTCGTAACCATCGTCGGGAGCTTTGCCGTCTCGGCTATCCTAACAGCCTGGACCATGTTGTCGTAAGCTTCCTGGGCGTTTTCGGAGAATATCTGTATCCATCCGGACTCTTTGACCATCATGGTGTCTGAATGGTCGCAATGAATGTTTATCGGGCTGGATAATGCTCGGTTTACATCGGCAAGTACTATCGGAAGTCTTAATCCGGAAGCGATATATAGCATTTCCGCCATTAGGGCAAGGCCCTGACTGGAAGTCCCGGTCATAACGCGTCCGCCTGCGGAGGAAGCCCCGATACAGGCGGACATAGCCGAATGTTCGCTCTCGACAGGTATGAATTCCGTATCGACCAGTCCGTCGGCAACGTAGCCGGCGAATATCTGGACTATTTCGGTAGCCGGAGTTATCGGATAAGCCGCGACTACATCGGGGTTTATCTGGCGCATCGCCTCCGCCATCGCTTCGTTACCTGTCTTAGCTACTATATTTGATTTCGTCATTTTATTTTTCTTCTTAAAACTTATAACTTAAAACTTATAACTAAATACACCCCTTCTTAGCTTCTTTCTCGGAAATCATCTTTATGGCCTTCCCCTTCACCGGACACTCATGCATGCATATGCCGCAGCCCTTGCAGTAATCATAATCGAAACCCATGACTTTGCCATCCTTTACTATAACTGCCGAATCAGGGCAATACATGAAGCAGGTCAGGCAATTTATGCATTTTTCAGGTATGTGAACGGGGCGCTCACTGCGCCAATCGCCGGTCTTGAACTCTTTTGCCGTACCGCCGCCTATTATGAGGTCAGCCTCCGGTAGAGCCTTCCATCCTGGTTTTTCTGCCTTCTTCTTTATATCCATATTTTAATTTTAACTCTTTACTTCGTTATATGCTCTTTCTATTGCCTTCAGATTCCCGGCTATGACCTCGGGTTTCGACTTAAACTTCTTTTCAAGTTTTCCTTTTGTATCCTCAAGCATCTCTTTAAAGTCGAGTATACCGCTCACCTTTGCCAGAGCGCCCATCATAGGAGTATTAGGTATCTCCCGGCCTATAGTCTCTTTTGATATCGCGGACGCGTCAACCGTATAAACCTTTATATAATTTCCCGTTATGGAGCAGGCACTCATTATCTCTTTTGGGGATTGGGCGGTATTTATTATGAGTATCCCGTCCTTAGGCATGCCCTCGGTGACATCTATGGCTTCCATGAGTGTAGGATCAAGCACAATGACTATTTCGGGATTTGTTACCGCGGAGTGCAGCAATATAGGCTTAGATGATAGTCGATTAAACGTCGCTACAGGCGCACCCATACGCTCAGGACCGTACTCCGGGAACGCCTGTATGTACTTTCCCTGAGCTAATGCAGCGTCCGCAAATAAAAGGGAGGCCGTCTTTGCCCCCTGGCCTCCCCTTCCATGCCAGCGAATTTCAACAAGATCTTTCATTTAAGTTATTCACAATTGTAGGTCATCTTAAGAATGACCTACAATAATTATGCTCTCCCTTTCTCTATCTCAAAATAAAATACCATGAACGCAGCCGTCATTACGATGCCGAGATATCCGTTTATCACGCTCGTTGCCGCTGCCATAAGCACCCTGCCGACCGTCTGCGGTAATACCGCGGCGATAAGACCTACTAAAAATCCTACGGCAAAACCCACGCCAAGGGAAATCAGTATCAACACTACATACAGAAGTATCAGCCTTACTACCTTTACGAGCGGCTTCATGATGCTAAGGCTCTTTTTCATTGATACAATCACCCCGGCCTCATCTGAAATGAGTGCATATGGAGAAAGCGTCAGTGGTACAAAATAGAGCACGCCTGCCACCACGCCTATCGCTATTGCTATCGTTACTGCTATGACGGTGACTATTGTATTATTGAGAGGGGCTGTGATGGCTATGATAACACCTGCTATAAGCGCCACTACCGCTATGAACGCTATTATTATAAGCCCAAGCCCAAGAAGGCGTAGGTAGTACTTCGCCCCGTATCCGGCAAACCCGCCGAGCTTCATCGCGCCCTGCTTTATGTAATCCCTTATCAGTCCAAGACTAGCTCCCTGGAAAAATATGCTCACAAGTATGAATATTACACTGAAGATCATGGCACCGGTAGTCATCTGAGGCGTCGCCTGCGCCCCGGGAACCACCGCCATGGACATGCTCACGAGATTTCCCACTAAATTAAAAGCTATCAGTATCCCTACTAACCCCAAACTCTTGGATGCAATCGAGAAACCTTTCTTTACCGCTTCCATTATACCGCCCATGTAATCCTCCTTGTTATCTGCCGATTATATCACTAATTCCGGTTGACGTCAAGGCTCTACTTGACTTCTATTTTACTTCGCGGCGGCCCTCAAATGCTTTCACTATCGTTGCCTGATCGGCGTACTGCAGATCCCCGCCGACAGGTATGCCATATGCCACCCTTGTAAGCCTTGAACCTGAACCTTTAAGGACCTTTCCGAGATACATGGCGGTAGCCTCGCCCTCGGTATTGAAATCTGTGGCTATTATTATCTCTTTATATTTGTCTCTCTTCACGCGAACCAGAAGCTCTTCGATCTTAAGGTCGGAGGGCCCTATTCCGTCCAGCGGCGATAAGGAACCAAGGAGGACATGATAAAGGCCTTCGTATTCGCCGGCTTTTTCTATCGTGGCAACGTCATTAGGCTCTTCCACCACACATAAAAGCGATCTGTTTCTGAGTGTGCTTTTGCATATCTCGCAGAACTCTTCGTCGCTTAAATTATTGCATGATTTGCAGAACCTGACGGAATTCTTTACTTTTAAAATAGCCTTAGAGAGCACCTCGGCATCATTCCCGGACGACCTCAATATGTAGAAGGCAAGCCTCTGCGCGCTCTTCGGCCCGATTCCGGGCATCTTGGATAGTTCATCGATGAGTGACTTCATCGAGGACGGAAACCCTGTCATTTCTGTTTCCTCTTCATACGCTCTCCCGGAGATATCTCGCCGCCGAACATCTCAAGGGCCGTATTCACTATAGGATCGGAGTCGGACGAAGCGGTGTTATCCGGCATCTCTTCACCTACGCCATCCCCGTTTGCTCCGGAAGACCCATCAAGATCTCCCTTGACGCGAGACTCTTCAAGTCTGAACTCGACCTTGACTTCGAGGTTCAATTTTGCCTTTACCGCATCCTCTACTATCTTCCTGTTGTCGGTCTCTTCCAAAACCTCTTTATGAAACCTCAATTCTTTCGGGAATCCTATAACCACCGTCTTCCCCTCTATTGCTATGGGATAGCCCTCTTGGAGGTAATGCGCTATTGATATCTTCTTCGGCATTATATGATTTATTACACCCGACCAGGCGCTCAACATCTCATCAAGATCGGTTGAAGATTCCGCTTTGGGGGCGACGCTTGCGGTCTCCAAAGACTTGTTCTCCGTTTTAGGCGGACGATTTATAGGCTGCAGCTTAACCGGTTCGGCGCCTCTCAATGGCACTTTATCCACCCTGTTATCCACACCGGGGGTGGAATGTGAGTCCACACCAGGTGTGTACAAATCAGGTGTGGAATTCATTAAACCTTCCACCTTATCCAATATACTCTCAAGCGAGGCGATCGACCCGGCGCGCGAAAGCTTTATGACCGCGGCTTCCAGCGGTACTCTCGAAAGGCCCGACTTCCTTATAAAATCTATTGTATTAGAAAGGGTATATATCGCGTAAAGGATCTCTTCTATGGTAAATCTTTCGGCCGCGGTCTTATATCTCTGGAGCTTATCTTTCGTACAGTCGAGTATCGAGCCGGCGTCCTTACTTATCTTTGTAACTGCTATATTCCTGAAATGCGTTATCAATCCTAGGACTACCTGGAAGACATCTTTACCGTCGTTAAAGAACGAATCGACCATCTTAAGTGCCGAAGGCGCATCCTTGTCCTTGACATACCCGGCAAGCTCAAAGAGGATATCGTCCGAGACCAACCCCAACATCCTGGTAACATCTTCAGTCTCTATCTTTTCCTTGGTGAATGATATGAGCTGATCAAGCAGCACCTGCGCGTCGCGCATCGCCCCATCGGAGTATCTGGCTATAAGCGTCAGCGCCTCATCGCTTGCCTCTAGCTTTTCGGACTTCACTATCTTCTTTAAGTTGGCGATTATATCGGAAGCTGCCATGCGCCTGAAGTCGAACCTCTGACATCTGGATAGTATCGTAGGCGGAACCTTATAAGCCTGGGTCGTCGCAAATATGAATTTCACATGGGGCGGCGGTTCCTCGAGAGTTTTTAAAAGGGCGTTGAACGCCTCAGGTGTCAACATATGGACTTCATCTATTATATATACCTTGAACCTTCCTTTGGATGGGGCAAACTTAACGTTGTCGCGCAAGTTCCGGATCTCGTCTATACCCCTGTTTGAAGCGCCGTCTATCTCGAGTATATCAAGGCCTGAGCCGGTAGATATCTCCTTGCACGAAGAGCAGGAATTACAGGGCGTTATCGTAGGACCTTTCTCACAATTAAGAGCTTTCGCCAGAAGCCTTGCAGTAGTCGTCTTGCCTACGCCGCGCGGGCCCGCAAAGAGATACGCGTGCGCTACCCTGTTCTGGGATATGGCGTTCTTGAGTGTCGTCGTTACGTGGGATTGCCCTATTACATCATCGAATGCCTGGGGGCGGTACTTCCTTGCGAATACTACATAGCTCATGTGTTATTTTATAACATGGTCAGAATTCGAAATCAACTTATAAAATTAATCTTCGGGAGGCCTGGAAAGTTC
>JAPLMF010000100.1 GCA_026387155.1 Candidatus Omnitrophota bacterium | reverse complement strand
CATTTTCCGTCGGGCCTGCCGACGAGCATACCCCCCTGTCTGTTCCTCTGTATTATGACGCCGACCTTAGAATTCGGATCCGTTATGAGCAGGATCTTGGCCGAACGTAATCCAAGCTCAACGACCCTGCCGACAAGACCTTTCGTCGATATGACCGCCTTGTTCCGACTTATGCCTTGAGAGATACCCTTGTCTATTATGAGAGAGTTCGACCAGTTTGACGGATCGCGGCCTATGACCTGGGCCGGTAATACCGCATACGGGATGGCCTTTCTGAAGTTCAGAAAACTTTTGAGACGGTCATTCTCATCCTGTATAACTTTATAAGTCTCGATCTTTCTGTTGAGCATGTCGATGCGGTCACGAAGAGCGCTGTTCTCCTGCCGCAGCGAATGGAAAGGCACTATGCTCTGAAGGAATAAAGTCGTCTGGGAGAGTACTTTAAGCGGGCTGGAAAATAGATCTAAAAGATTTATCCTGAATGTACTGGTAGGAGCTCCGGAATTTATCGCAAGAAATACTACTAGGGCTATTATTACCAGGACTTTAAGTACTACACTCTTTTGATTGCGCACACCTTTTATCGCTCGAGTCTCGGAGTTACCGTTACCCTCTTAAGATATTTTATCTCACTTAAGACCTTGCCGGTACCGAGGGCAACGGCCGTCATCGGATCTTCGGACAGGTGGACAGGCAGGCCCGTCTCCTCGGAGATCAGCTTGTCTATGCCGCGCAAGAGCGAACTCCCTCCGGCGAGAACTATGCCCTTCTCAATGAGATCGCTGGAGAGCTCCGGAGGCGTCCTCTCGAGCGTTATCCTTACGGCCTCGATGATCTGCGCTATAGGTTCGGCCATGGCCTCGCGGATCTCTTCGCTGGTTACCGTAACTGTCTTAGGCAGACCCGCGATGAGATCGCGCCCCTTGACTTCCATCTTTAATTCTTCCTCCAGCGGATATACCGAACCTATCTTGATCTTTATCTCTTCGGCGGTACGCTCACCTATCATCAGATTATAATTCTTCTTCAGGTAATTTATTATCGCCTCGTCCAATTCGTCGCCGCCTACCCTTACCGATTTCGAGAAGACGATCCCCGCAAGCGATATGACAGCCATCTCGGTCGTGCCGCCGCCTATATCTATTATCATATTGCCGGAAGGCTCCTGTATCGGAAGCCCGACGCCTATTGCGGCCGCCATCGGCTCTTCTATCATGAATACCTCGCGCGCTCCTGCGTGGAGAGCCGAGTCCTTCACCGCGCGCTTCTCGACTTCGGTTATGCCCGAAGGTATCGCTATCACTATCCTTGGCCGGACCAGCGGTTTGGATTTATTGACCTTCTTTATAAAGTAACGCAGCATCGCCTCGGAGATCTCGAAGTCCGTTATTACGCCGTGTCTCATGGGCCTGATCGCCATTATATTCCCGGGGGTCCTACCGAGCATCCGCTTCGCCTCTTCGCCGACGGCAAGAACGTTTGACGTGCCTGCCTCTATCGCGACTACGGAAGGTTCACACAGGACTATACCCTGATTCTTCAGATATACGAGAGTGGTGGCCGTGCCCAGGTCTATCCCCATATCATTGGAGAACATTCCCAGGACCTCATTGTAGCCCTTGCGGACGGAATTCATTATACTCTTGAAACTCATATTATCTCCTTAAACTCATCTGCAATATTAACAAAATATCGTAATCTTGTCAAACAAAATTCGAATATCTGCGGCATCGCTTTAAGACGCGATATTCTCGAGCGCTCGGAAGAACTCCGGAAACGACTTATTTACGCATTCCGTTTCATCGATAACGCTCGCGCTACCTGCCGCAAGCGCCGCCACCACCGATGCCATGCAGGTTCTATGGTCGCCGAAACTCTTCAAAGCAGCCCCTTTAAGAGCGCTGACACCTTCGATCACTATATCATCGCCCAGTATATCCATCCTCGCGCCGAGAGCTTTAAGATTAGTCTGCATAGACAATATCCTATCGGTCTCCTTTACCCTCAGCTCCTCGGCGCCTCTTATGATAGTCTTACCCTTTGAAAGCGCGGCCACGACAAATATAGCCGGAAGCTCATCTATGAGGCCGGGTATCATGTGCCGCTCTATGACTATGCCCCGGGTCCGGGACCCCAAAACGACTATATCCGCCATAGGCTCGAAACCGTCGACCTTATTCAATACCTCTATATCCGCGCCCATTCGTAACAGGACATTTATGAACCCGAACCTTGTAGGATTTATACCGACCCCGTTTATCTTAAGTTTGGAGCCTTTGGCAAGCGTCGCGGCCGCAATGAAGAACGCCGCGCTCGACATATCCCCGGGAACATCCACCGATCTGGCGGATAATTCTTTTATGCCCCGGACACTGACCTTTGACCCGTCAACAGTTACTCTCGCGCCGAAATATTCTAGCGCCCTCTCGGTATGATCGCGAGATCTGATATTCTCCTCCACACAGGTAATCCCGTCCGCGTATAGCCCGGCAAGGAGGATGGCGGACTTAACCTGCGCGCTCGCGACCGGAAGCTTATAGGTAATGGGTTTGATCCGTCCGCCGTTTATGACGATCGGAGGAAAGCCCCCGTCCGAAGCTTTTATATCGACGCCCATCATCGATAGAGGCTCGGTTATCCTCTTCATGGGCCGCTTATTGAGACCGCCGGAGCCTTCGAGTGTCGCGCTGAAATCCTGCCCTGAGATCACACCGGCCAGAAGCCGCATGCTCGTTCCTGACTCTCCGACATTTATGGGATGTGGAGGCTGTTTCAATCCTTTTAAGCCCCGCCCTTCTATTATTACCTCGCCTTCTGCTTCATCTATCCGTATGTCCATATCTCGAAAAGCCCTGATCGTATTACGGCAGTCGTCGCAATCGAGTGAGTTCTTTATTCTCGTTCTGCCCTTGGCTATCGAGGCGAGTATGACGGCCCTGTGGGATATTGACTTATCACCGGGAAGGATGATCTCTCCAATAATCTTATCAACCGGCATTATCTCTTTTTCTTTCGTCATTTTACGCTTCCTATCTCACCCGCGCTTATCTTTTATCAATTTTAACATATCGTCCGGAAGCTCGCTCGAAAATTCCATGTACTTGCCTGTCTTCGGATGGATGAAACCTATCGTTTTAGCGTGAAGGGCCGGCCTTCCGATACTGTCCTTGTAGCCGTATTTTTCATCCCCTACGATCGGATGGCCTATATACAGCATATGGACCCTTATCTGGTGAGTCCTCCCCGTTCCTAGGACGAGCTCAAGCATCGTCGCACCGTCAAACCTCTCCAACACCTTATATGTAGTGACCGCATCCTTGGAATCCTCGAACTTCACGGCCATCTTCTTCCTGTCTTTTGGACTTCGGCCTATCGGCAGGTCGACCGAGCCTGTGTCGAGCTCAACCTTGCCTTTTACGAGCGCGATATAAACACGCCGTATAGTCTTATCCTTAAATTGTTTTGCAAGCGCCGCATGTGCCCTGTCGGTCTTCGCCACCAAAAGAAGGCCGGACGTGCCTTTATCTATCCTGTGTACTATGCCGGGTTTGGATATCCCACCGATACCGGAGAGGTTCTTACAGTGGTAGAGTAGCGCGTTAACAAGAGTGCCGTTATAATTACCGGGTGCCGGGTGGACCACCATGTCGGCAGGTTTGTTGACTACCAGAAGTTCCCCGTCCTCATAGACTATCTTTAAAGGTATATCCTCCGGTTCCATGAAAGACGCTACGGGCGCGGGGATCGTAACGTCGACCGTTTCACCAACACAGAGCTTATGACTGTTCCGGCCGACAGTGCCATCCAGAATTATATGCCCTCCGGATATGAGCTTTTGGATATGAGCGCGGGAAAATTCTTTCGGAAGACGCTCTACGAGGTATTTATCGAGCCTCTTGCCGGCATCTCCGTCGGTTATTTTGAAACTGTGTCTTTCTCTTTCCATTCGGATACCTTTTTCATGAAGATGGGAACCACTAGAATGATAACGACTAGGCTTATAACCTGCGATATAGTCAATCCTAAGAATACCCTGGGGTTGTCGCCCCGCAAAAATTCAACTCCGAACCGTTTTAAAGAATACAATATGCAATATCCCAGGGCTATCTCTCCTTTAAATCTGCGCCGGTCCTGCCAGGACCTTAGCAGAATAAATATAATTACCAAAAGAAACGATGAATACAGCTGCACGGGGATACCGTTAAAACCATAGCAGCAGCCGTTCAAGAAACATCCTACTCTTCCAAAAGCCTGGCCCAGAGCTATATATGGAGTGACGAGATCCATGGTATTCCAAAACCCCATCTTCTTCTGTTTTATATATACGATAGATGCGCCGAGCGCTGAAAAGAAACCACCGTACCAGACAAGTCCTCCTTTGGATAGATCTATCAATTCGGAAGGATTGGCCCGGTAATATCCTATATTGAGAAGCACATATAATAGCCTTGCGCCGGCGATGCCGGCCACAAGCATAAGGACAACCAGATCGAGGGAATCATCTTTATTGATGCCGAAATTTACCGCGCGCAGGTATATAAGGAAGGCTGCGACCGCGAGCCCGAGCGCCACAAAAGCGCCGTAGGAATAGACTGTAAGTGGACCGAGCTTCAGTAAAATCGGATGCATGATTTTATGCTTTACGCTTTGAGCTTTTCGCTAACATCGAAAAAACCAGCACTGCCGCTCCGATAGTTATGCACGAATCGGCTATATTGAAGACCGGCCATATGCCGAAATCGATAAAGTCGACTACCTTGCCGAGTACTATCCTATCAGCCAGATTCCCGAGCGCACCGCCCAGTATGAGTCCAAGCCCTATAGATATCGGCCTATTTAACGGACGGCTCTTAATGATATAAGCTACTATCGCTATTATTACGGCAAGCGATATGAAGACGAAAAAAGCAGCTCTCCCCTTAAACAGCCCGAAAGCGGCGCCGTCGTTTAAGACAAGCGTAATACGCAATACACCGGGTATGGCCCTTACCGACTGGCCCAGATCGAGAATTTTAAGCGCCGCTATCTTCGTGAACCTGTCAAGGCTGAATACGGCCAGAGCTATGAAGCCCGCTGGGCTAAAGCCCGTAGTCTCCATTTGTCCGGGCGGAATCCCGCCCCGTTCATTTCCGCCACGGAAGGACGGAGTATTTGGCGGCGGGGCAAAAAACGGCATTACTTCTCGTTCATCTTTTTACACTCTACACAAAGGTCGGCGTAAGGTATAACCTTAAGGCGCGTCTTTGGTATCAACTTTCCGCACTGGGAACAGCTGCCGTAAGTCCCTTCCTCTACCCTCTTTAAGGCTTCGTCTATTATATATAGTGCCTTCTGCTCTTCCGTGGCCCTGCCGAGGGAAAAATCCCTCTCGTAGTCGTCGGATGCGACATCCGCCATGTGATAAGAATATCCTGACAGGTCGCCCGACGCGTCGCGGGCGGACTTATTGAGTGTGTTCTCGGTTATATGCGAAAGCTCCCCTCCGACTTTTTCGCGTTCCTTCAGAAGTAGCGCCCTATAGATCTTCAGATCCGAGCGCGGCATGCGTTTTATCTTCCGGATCTTTACAACGGATCTCTTGGCTTTCTTCTTATTAATTTTTTTCACTCTCTTTACTTTCCTGGACTTTGGCATTTATCACTTCTCCTTTTATTTGACTATTATACGACCTTAACGCATCTCTCGCAAAGCGAGGGATGTTTTTCGTCGCAACCGACTCCCTCGCTGTAGTTCCAGCATCTCTGGCACTTTTCGCCTTTCGCTTTTTCTACGATCACCTTCATGTGTCCCTCCGGATCCACACCGTCCGACACCTCAGCCTGTGACACTATGAATAGATACCTTAATATCGAACCGTTATCATTCAACAATCTTTTGTCGGTGTCATTACCGGCTAAGATCACGATGCGCGCCTGGAGGCTTGAGCCTATGCGGTCTGCCGAACGGGCTTCCTCAAGAGACTTAAGCACTTCTTCCCTTATCCTTATTAAAGCCTCCCACTTCCTGTTCAAAACTTCATCAAACCATTTGTCGTGCCGGTCGAGAGGCCAGTCTTCCAGGTGGACCGAATCGGACTTCTTAGAGAACTTCAGGTAACCCCAAGCCTCATCGGTCGTCATGACAAGAAGCGGAGCGGCTATCTTTAATAACGCGTTCAGAAGTTCGAACATCGCGGTCTGTCCGCTCCTCCGGTCGGCCGAATCGGACTTAAAAGTATACATCCTGTCTTTCAATATATCAAGGTAAACCGACGATACCTCATAGACGCAAAAACTGTACAGGTCTCTGTAAACTTTATTGAAAGCGAAGGCATCATAGTTTTTGGCGGAATCTTTTATCAGGATAGAGAGCCTGGACAATATCCACCTGTCCGCCTCCAGCATCTCTTTATGCGGCACACTGTCAATGGCCGGATCGAAATCATAGAGGTTGCTCAAAAGATACTTATAGGTATTTCTTATCTTCCTGTATGCGTCGGCAAGGCGCGTAAGTATCTCATCCGAGAGTCTGACGTCTTCGGAGTAATCGCTGGAAGCCACCCATAATCTCAATATATCGGCGCCGAACTTCTTCATCGCCTGCTCGGGGGTTATGACGTTACCGAGCGATTTGGACATCTTCTTGCCTTCACCATCTACCACGAACCCGTGGGTAAGAACATTCCTGTAAGGCGCGTGGCCGTCGATAGCCATCCCTGTTATGAGCGCCGACTGGAACCATCCCCTGTGCTGGTCCGAACCCTCAAGATAAAGCTCACACGGATAATCGAGCTCTTTATCGCACTTTAGCACCGTCTGATGGCTTACCCCGGAATCGAACCATACGTCCAATATATCGGTCTCTTTCGTCCAATTAGTTCCACCGCATTTTTGGCACTTTATCTTTCCGGGGAGAAGCTCATCCTCTTTTTTGGAGAACCAGACATCGGCCCCATCCTTCTCAAATAAAGTTGCTACATGGGCTATAACCTTAGGATCAAGCAAAACTTCTCCGCATTCCCTGCAATAGAAAGCTATTATCGGGACGCCCCAGTATCTCTGGCGCGAAAGGCACCAGTCGGGCCTGTTACCCACCATAGCCGAGATCCGCGAAAGGCCCATCTCGGGGATCCACTTTATCTTCGATGAGATGGCATCGAGCATCTCCTTGCGCAGGTCCTTGTGGTCTACCTTGAGGAAGTATTGCTCCGTGGCCCTGAATATTATAGGCTTCTTACACCTCCAGCAATGGGGATAAGAGTGCTTCAGTTCCTCTTCTTTCAGAAGATGATTAGTGGACTTCAATTTTTCAATGATTACATTATTAGCTTTATAGACCCCTATGCCTGCCAGGTCTCCGGCGGTCTTGTCGAACCTTCCCTTGGTATCCACCGGCATTATAGTCGGAAGGCCGCATCTCTTACCGGTCATATAGTCTTCCTGGCCGTGCCCCGGAGCGGTGTGCACACACCCCGTCCCGTCCTCCATCGATACATATTCGGCCGGCACGACCTTCGAGGTCCGGTCTATAAAAGGATGTTTCGCTTCTAGACCTGAGAGCTCTTTGCCCTTAAAGGTTTTCAGTATCTCATAGTCCTTTATACCGAACTTCTCCATTGATCGCTCAACGAGAGCCTTGGCGATAATATAGCTCTCTCCCCCGGCTTTAATGAGCACATAATCGAGGTCCGGATGCACCGCGATAGCGACATTCGCGACTAGCGTCCACGGCGTAGTCGTCCATATAACGAAATATATCTTAGCCTGTAGGCTGTGAGCTATGGACGCGCCATCTATCAATTCAAACTTCACATATACCGATGGTGATACCTTGTCCTCGTACTCGACCTCAGCCTCGGCTAGCGCCGTCTCGCAGGTCGAACACCAATTTACCGGCTTCAGGCCCTTATAGATATAACCTTTTTCGACCAGTTTTCCGAAGGACCTCACGATACCCGCTTCATAAGCCCTGGAGAGAGTGAGGTACGGGCGCTCCCATTCACCCATTATTCCTAAGCGCTTGAATTCGGCGCGTTGTATGGCGACATACTTCATCGCATAGTCGTGAGCCTTCTTCCTGAAGGCTACCTGGTCTATGTCATATTTGGTTATCTTTAGTTCCTTTAAGAGCTGATGCTCCACCGGAAGGCCGTGACAATCCCACCCCGGGACATAAGGTGAATCATACCCTCTCATAGTCTTGTAACGTATAGTTATGTCCTTTAAGATCTTATTAAGAGCGTGGCCCATATGGATGGAACCGTTCGCGTAAGGAGGCCCGTCGTGGAGCACATACTTCTTCCGCCCTTTTGCCTTCGAGCGGATCTTTAGGTATAGCCCGGAATCCTCCCAGGACTTAAGCATCTTAGGCTCCCTGTTAGGCAGGTCGGCCTTCATCGGGAAATCGGTCTTCGGCAGATTTAATGTATTTTTATATTCCATTTTCTATCCTATCCGATCGTACAAATCAGGTGTGCTAGGCATGCCTATCGACTGCCTCACACCTGGTTTGGAAGAGGCTAAATATACTTTCCTATTATAAGCTTCAATTTCTTCTTCGTCGCCGGCGGCATCACTTTCGGGTCGGTCATTATCGCGTCCTTGAGAGCCGAATGGCATCCGCAATGGCAATGGTCTTCTTTCATCCTTTTAAGGACACCTCTGACTATCTTCTTTGCATTACCAATATTCTTCTTAAGGTTATTGATGATGAGGTCGACCGATACCGATCCGACAGACTCATTTAAGTACCAGCAATCGTAGTCGGTTACGCATGCCAATGTCGCGAAGCATATCTCCGCTTCCCGGGCGAGTTTCGCCTCGGCCATATTACTCATCGCTATTATATCCATCCCCCATAAGCGGTACATCTCCGACTCGGCTTTTGTAGAAAACTGCGGCCCTTCCATATTTATGTATGTGCCGCCCAAATGCATCGGGATGCCGAGCGAGCGTCCTGTTTCATAGAGCTCTTTCGAAAGCGCGCCGCAAACGGGTTGGGCGAAAGCGACATGGCCGACTATACCATCTCCGAAAAAGGTCATACGCCTGGCCTGGTTCGTCCTGTCAACATATTGATCCGGCACGACTATGTCGAGCGGCTTCATATGTTTCTTGAGGCTTCCGCAGGCCGATATCGAGATTATCTTCTCCACGCCGAGCTTCTTCATCGCATATATATTGGCCCGGTAATTTATCTGGCCCTGTGGCCTTTACCGTGACGGGCCAGGAAGACGACCTCTTTCCCTTCAAGGGTTCCGATAACGAAGTCATCCGAGGGCTTTCCGAAAGGGGTCGTGACTTTGATCCTACGAACATTCTTTACGCCTTCCATATCGTAGAAACCGCTGCCGCCGATTATACCTATCTTTTCGATCATATATCTCCCCTTATTTAAAGCCTGGCCGCTATGCCGAATAGCGTATTAACGATGAAAAGCTTAAGGAACCATATTAAAAGAAGAGCAAATATAGGAGAAAGATCTATACCTATCTTATAACTTGGCACTATCTTCCTGAAAGGCGCAAGGAACGGCTCTGTGACCCCATAAATGAAGCTCACTATGGGATTGGACGGGTATCCGAGTATAACCGCTATCGCCGAAATAAGATTACCTAGGACGAACATGCTAACCCTTCGATAGTTTCTTGGACTTTGCCGCGGCAGCCTTTACCGCTGCCTTGATTATGCCGCCTACCTTCTTGGACTTAAATACCTTGAACGCGGCTTCCGTAGTGCCGCCTTTTGAAGTGACCTTCTCCCGCATCTCTTCAGGATCGGCGTCGAGTGAATCGATCAATTTGGCGCTTCCCAGGGCGGTCTTCACGACGAGCTTTTTTGCCGTCTTCTTATCGATCCCCAACGCTTCGGCGGACTCTATGAGCTCTTCCATAAGGGAAAAGAAATATGCCGGGCCGGTCCCTGATATAGCCGTTACGGCGTCCATGAGCTTCTCATCTACCTCGACAACGCTCCCTATCATAGAAAATATCTCTTTTGCCATCTCAATATCTTTTTTACCGGCCGAGCTTCCTCCGCACACGGCCGAAATAGCCTCTCCAACTATAGCCGGCATATTCGGCATGACCCTTACCACGGGGATGTCCTGGCCTACCACCGATTCTATATACTTTGTGGTTATCCCGGCGGCGATCGATATGATGAGTTTATTCGGAGAGGCGCCTATTGCAACTTCGCCGTTAAGCAGGGTTTCAAAATCCTTCGGCTTTACGGCCAGTATTATTATGTCGGAATACTTAACGACACGATTATTGTCTATCTCCACTATCATACGGTATTTTTTACGTATGTAGTCGCGCCTTTCGGAGTCGAACTCACTGGCCATGATCATTGTGCTCTTTTCAATAGACTCCGACAGCCGGCCGAGCAGTGCCTCTCCCATGTTACCGCAACCTATTATCCCTATCTTTTTATCTATCATACAAATATAGCCCTCCCTATTCTTATGATGGTAGCGCCCTCTTCAATAGCAACTTCAAAATCGCCTGTCATTCCCATCGATAACGCACCGTAATCAACGCCGCGGCTTGTCCTGATCCTGCCCCGGAGCTCGTTAAGTGCCCTGAAATAGGGTCTTACCGTTTCCGGGTTACTGGTTTCGGGAGCTATTGTCATGAAGCCTTTTATATCTATATTACCGTAAAGAGCGCACTCTCGAAGGATATTGTCGACATCTTCCGGGTGAACGCCGAATTTTGTGCTTTCGCCCGACGTATTAACCTGCACGAGCACTTCCTGGACCTTGCCTATCTTTCTGGCTTCTTTATCTATGGCTTCCGCTATCCGGATGCTGTCCACGGAATGTATCAGCGAAAATATTCTTACGGCGTCTTTCGCCTTGTTAGTCTGGAGATGCCCTATCAGGTGCCAGATGACACTGTCTCCTATCGCCTTATGCTTAAATACGGCGTCCTGGACCCGGTTCTCGCCTATATCTGTCACGCCGGCCAGTATCGCCGCCCGCATCTCTTCGATATCGGCCTCTTTGGTCACCGAGACGAGTTTTACTGCTTCTTCCGGCCTGCCGGATCTTTCGCAACACTTTGCGATTCTTTTAGTTACAGATTTTAAATTATCGGAGATCATTAACGGAATAAAATATCACACCCCCGTCGAAAAGTCAACTAATAAGCGCTCCGGGAGCAATTCCATCCCGGGATGGAATTTAGATTGGTTAATGGCATCTGGTTTGGAATGTTAAATCAAAAAATACCAGTTGGCTTTTAGGGTGAATTCCCCTGCTTAAATCATCTCAGTTTATAGATGATCGAATTCCCATCGAAATAGACCCTCTCCAGGTTGGGGTCCTGATCCGCTATCTTGATGAATTGCCTGCGATTATTCGTATTCATTGTAAATATCCACTTGGCATTGAAATCGTTCTTGACCACATCATATATGTCCTTCCTCGCGCCTTTTCTGATCATATCCCATTTCACCCAGAGGCCTCTATTGTACATATATATGTATGTCGGATCGAGCCCGACTATATAATAATTTTTTGTGTTCGAAAACAAAAGTTGCGCGAAATTGTCCCACCCGCAGTTAAAGACTATATCTTTCTCTTCGGAATTGTCTTTAAGCCACAAGGCCCCCTTCTCCACAAGATCGCCCCTCTCCTTGGCGATGTAGTTGTAATCCCTGGCGAATGTCTTAACGCTAAAAACAGAAAATAGCACAAGGACTATCATGACCGCTATGGGCGTGCGGCCCGCGAGGAGCGACTTATACCGGAATGGGCCCTGCGGCGCTTTGGCGTTCTTTATAAGATCGCGGCACAGGAACGCACAGGTATACAGCGAAAAAGGCACCGAGTACTCTACGACACGTCTCGACATCAGCGTCCCGACGAAAAAAACCGTGCTTATAAGGATGAGACAGTTGGAAGTGGCGGAGATCTCTTTCTTATACATCATAAGTACATATATCAACCCGACGAAAAGCACGAGCACATAGCCGAGGTCGACGAAAAATATCCGCGTAGTCATCGGCATCATCTCCACGCCCGCACTCATATTGATATTGCCCCAGCTTGACGCCGTCGTAAAAAAGAGTCTGGTGAACATCGCTTTTAAGGTATTTGGGAAGTTCGGATGGGCCACAAATCCTATAAGCCAGCCTCCGATCGCGGAAAATAAGACCTTCAGGGGGAATTGTTCTTTCTTGATAGCGTAAACAAATACGAATACCAGCGCATAGACCACACTCAACACCGACATTACATATGTCCACGAGAAGAGGAAAGTTAATATAAATAACTTTATCTCCTTCTTGTCGATTATCGCATCCACTATGAGGAGCGAAAGCGGTATCGAGATCAGGTACGGCCGGACGTACATCATCCTATGGGTGAAGAAAAAACCTGAGGCGAATATCGATACCGCCCAAAAAAACGGAAAAGGCAGTTCCCTCTTAGCGATTATCAGGTACAGAATGGTCACCAGTATGGCCGGAAATATCACGCCTGCTAATTTTATTCCGAATATAAGTCCGGCGAACGTAAACGGGATAAGGAGCAGATGGAATAGAAAATCGAAGTCCGCAAAAGTGTCTTTACCCAGTACGCTGTATTGAGCCCAGGGGAAATTCTGTATCGGGCCGTGATCGCGTATCATCTCGGCTAGCTTTATATGATAGTAGCTGTCCGGTTCGTACAAAACTTTCGGCGTGGAAAATTGCAGAAGCGCAAAATATGATAAGGATATTACGAATATGAGTAACGCGCCGACTATCGTCTTCTTATTCATAATGGTTATGATACCATATTATTAGATGAATTTTATTTTTTTCGAAGCATATATCAACATTCGGAATAACACGGCACCGTGTTTCCATCTCTTTATATTGGTGGTCCCGTATAAGCGCTCACTATACCGTACCGGTATTTCTACGATTTTTAGACAAAGCCTGACCGATCCGAATATAAGGTCGAAATCACCGAAGGGGTCGAAGTCGCCGAAATATTTCCTGTTTGCCGCAAGCATTATATAATTCTCCCTCGAAATAACCTTGGTCCCGCAAAGCGTATCTTTAAATCTCTGGCCGAGGAGATACGAAAATGCGGTAGCAAAAAATCTGTTAGCGACCATATTCAAAAACTGCATCGACCGCTTTTCCATCGGGTAGACGAGCCTGCTTCCGTTGATGAATTCTCCCTTATCCTCTACTATCGCCCTGTAGAAAACGGAAAGGCTTTCGGGGGGCACGGTCAGATCGGCATCCAGCGTCATGAGGATCTCTTTTGAAGCCATGGCCAGACCCTTTCTTATCGCGTCGCCTTTTCCTATGCCTTCCTGCTGCGCGCTTTTTATGCAGATCGTCTTGCCATACTCTTTTTGCACGGCCTGGATAACGGCCCAAGTATCGTCTTTCGAATGGCCTTCTACAAAGATAAGTTCATCGTCGGGTCCCATACGCGGGAGCCTCCTGATAATATTCTTGATATTTCCAGACTCGTTCCTCGCGGGCACTATCACCGATACCGAGGGTTTTTTGTCTTTCTTCTTCTTTAAAGGGCGTGCGATTAAAATATTGACCATACAAAATAACCGGAAGAACGGCAATGGCGCTACATAGCGATTAATAAAATTGCTGACGAGAGGGATATATACCGGACATATGACCTTGCGGTCCTGTAAAACCGTATCAAAATCGGAGAGCAATAAAATACTCGCAATATCTTCAGGGGATATCCAATTTGCTTCAGCCGTCTTTTCCCGCAGACCCAAAAACGTCGCAAGATCGACCATCGGCTTCCACAGCGCGCTATAATAAAGGATGATGACCCTCGTGGAAGAAGCGCATCTGTCGTGCAGTTCGTCGAAGAATTTTTGAATATCCCGTTCATAATGAATGGTGCCGCTTAAGACAACAAAACGAGGGTCATCTTTTGGTTGGGCATATACCAAGATATACCGCGAAAGAAGTCCGTAAAAATACGCTTTATACCATGGCCTATGCGTTTGATTCATCATTTTATGCTGACCACCGTATATTTTCTATGCTTTTTGCCGGTACCCACCCGATACGGCCATCGGGCCTTTGTATCTTAAACCAGCCGAGGCCTTCCTTTATGACATACACCTTCATACCTGCGTAGATCGGAAAGCCGGTTGGCGCCTCGTCATAAGGTTCTTTCTTTACATCGACGACTGAACTGACGATTATGGCGCCTCTTTCCGCTGAATATATCTTATCGATAACCGGGATCGCCGCAATAATTAAAGACGCTGTGACGATAAGAGCCAGCACAATGATCAAGATAAGGCCCCTCCTTCTGACGGCCGCGTATATGATAAGCGCGGCCAGCAGATAGTATATGACGAGAAATATCCCGATGGACTCCTTAAGACTGATGATACCAAAAAGCCGCAGAACCTCCTGAACCAGCGGCGATGAACGCGTTTTGGCGTCGGGCTGTTTCATCAACGTATGCGCGTACCGATCGTTGGCTATCAGATCGCTGTCACGCGGAAGATATCCCCTGGAGCGGGTATAACTTAAAATGGCCTTTCCGATCTCGTTGGTTTTTAGATAAGCATTGCCGAGGTTATAATAAACGACGCCGCTTTCTATACCGCTGGAGCGCAGCTTTTCATAAAGCTCTATAGCCTTATCGTAATCTCCGGACTGATATGCGCCGGCAGCCCGATAAAAAATATCGGTTGCGGACGGTCTATCTTTGCCTTCCGAAGCGCATCCCGAAACGCATATCATAATCACAAATAGGATCGCCAGCTTACGTATCATATATTATCTTTCGCGAATTCTTTATTATTCATCTCGGATATCACATCCCCTACATTTCTTAACATTAAGCTCATCGCGGCAGGGTCTTTTCCAGCGGCGGAATAACGCGCGCTATAGCACTCGGAAAATATCTGTTTAATCCTGGAACTCATCTCTTTCCCGACATACGGCTCTACGCATTCATCAACCGTCTGCCCGGTAACACCGGCCGAAGATATGAGGACGCGCTCGCCTATATACTCCTGCATAATTTTAAATACCTTCAGATAGAATCCATTCATATCGCCGTCTTTTAAAGACCTTTCCGCGGAGCGGATCGATCTATCCGCAGTTCGTGAAGCCCTTAGAAACGCCGCATAACTGGGATGGTTATCGAGATAGCGCCGTCTCCTGTCAAACATGATGAAGGACGGAATAAGTACCCACGGTATAATAAGGAAGAACCAGAAACTGACTCCTTTATAAGGCGGGTCTTGGCGGGGATATGGACCGTCGATCGTCGTCTTCATGGGAAGTATACGGATCTCGGGAGCTTTATTGGCCTTAAGGCCGTCTTCCGACAGTGCCTTTACAGAGAGCGCTATATTTTCTAACTTTACAGGGATCTGGCGCGTAATGGTCACATAATGCTTCTCGGATGGATCGAAATAAGTAAACAGGAGATCCGGCATGGATCTTATATCTTTAGATTGAACGGTCAGCGGCATATCATAAGATATAGAATCCCGGCTTCTGTTGATCTTCGGTTCGGAGGGTTTCAGACCTGTAGGATCGCCAAATACCGGAGCGCTCATCGCGTCAAAATTGCCTTCGCCGGATATTGTTGCGGTCAGGATGACCGTCTCCATAGGCTTTATACTGTTTTTATCGGCCTTTAACTCGAAGTTAAATTTGCCTACAGCTCCGCGGAAACTCTTCGGCTTATCTTCTACAGGTAAAGGCATTACGGTAATATTAACCTGCTCCGACTCCAGCTCCATTTGCCGCGAATATGCCGCTCCTATAAGAGACTCATAGAACGGGGAATTCTGATTAAGCAGTTCCGGAGCACTTCCGTCCGCCCCTTCTCTCGGCATAACTATCGTAAATTTTACTGATACCGGCTCAAGAGTATACATTCCAGCGGTTACCGCGTAGAATGACGCGGTATATTTAAGGACCGCAAAACGGGTCGCATCTTTATCTATGACCTCTACCAGCTTGTCTTTAAATTCTTTCACCAGTAAATATTCACTCTGCTTCTGCGAAAAAGATACATTCTCAAGATCTATCCAGTCTGTGTATAATTTAAGGACTACCGGCACTCTTTCGTTAATAAATACCGTCGTCTTCGGCACGTCTATCAGAACATACATATGGTCTTTTAAATCCGTGCTTTTCGGGGCCTGCTGAGGCGTTATACGCAAGGCTTCTTTTTCTACCACAAACATGATCTGGTTTGTGCTATAAAAATCGGATCCTGATTGAAATCGAAAAGGGCCTATAGGAAACACACCGGTAGTCCGCGGTACCACCTTATATTGAAAGACCATCATCTGGGAGTCGGATGTGATTCCTTCGGCCGCTTTAGGGTAGGATCTTGAGAATCGTATATCTATATCTTTAATAATAGGCATCTCCGGAACTATAACTCCGTATGACTTGGGAAGCTCGATCTCTAATTGAGCTTGTTTGCCGGGAGAAACCTTCTCTCTATCAATACGCATCCGGCACGGCACCTCTTCAGCCAAGGCCGTATATCCGGTCACTAATAATATCGCTAAGATAATAAATTTTACCGATTTCCCCATGAATTACCAGTCCTTAGCCACTTTATAAGATTGCGATTCTTCTGACCTTAGGATATCTTTGGGCGCTTCTCCATTCCAGTATTGATCTATAAGTATCGCCGCATTTTGATCTGACATCTCACCATCCTTCTGCTGGCCGCCGCCGGAGTTGTCACCCAAACTGCTTACGGAGCCACTGCCTTCGCTACCTCCGCTACCTGAGCCGCCGCCGGAATCTCCGCCCGAACCTCCACTTCCGGAACCACCGCTGTCCGCACCGCCAGAGTTGCCTCCTCCGGAACCTCCGCCGGAGCCGCCACCTGAACCGCCACCGCCGCTTGAACCGCCGTCGGAACCGCCTCCTCCGGAACCTCCGCCTCCGCCTGAACTTCCGTCGCCGGATCCACCTCCACCGCTACCTCCGCCAGAACCTCCACCTGAGCCTCCGCCGCTCGCACCACCACCAGAGCCGCCGCCTCCGGAACCCCCTCCGCTACCGCTTCCAGAGCCTCCGCCACCTGCACCTCCGCCTGAGCCTCCCCCCGAATCCCCGCCACCTGAGCCTCCGCCACCGGAGCCGCCACCTGAACCGCCACCGCCCGCACCGCCTCCAGAGCCTCCGCCCGAACCTCCGCCTGAGTCTCCACCGCCTGAGCCACCACCAGAGCCACCGCCGCCTCCGCTATCGTTTTTCGGTGGCGGAGGATTGGTCTTGTTCTGCTTTTCGATCAGAGCGGCAAGCCTCTTCAATGAGACCTCGTAGTTATATCGTCCCTTGGCGTCCTTTCTATTAACATCCACGGCTATCTTATAAGCCCTGACCGCCTTTTCACATAGAGCTATCGACTCTTTTAAAGCGTCCTTTTCTTTCTGTTCACTCATTCTGTAATACGAATCCCCTATACCCAGATATGAATTTTTCTCGATCATATCGTGTGTCGTATTGACAGCCGTCCTGAAATGGTCTACCGCCTTTTCATAATCTCCTTTGGCATAGTAGGCCAAGCCAAGATCGTAATTATATATATCGTTATCGGGAGATCTCTTTACAAGGTCCCTGTATATCTTTGCGGCTTCTTCGTAATCGCCGCGGGCGTAGAACGTATTGCCTTCTTCTATAAGCAGCTTGTCATCTCCTGCATATATGACAGACGCAAAGAACAATACCGTTATGGCCGATATGATTATCTTCTTCATCTCTTTTTGCTCTGATTGATAGTCTTTAAAAATAGATCGGCTGCTAATAATATAAAAGCAATAAAAAGCGGGATCTGAAAGCGTTCTTTATAAGTACGGCCGAAAGTTTCATCATTCGTCTTGTCTTTTATCTCGGCCGCCAATATCGCCCTTATCTTTTCCAAGGCATCCATCTCTTTGATATCCGGTTCGTAGGAGCCCCCTGTCTGAACGGCTAATTTCTTAAGGGATGCCTCGTCTAATCGCGCAAGAACAGGAGAGCCCTTCTCATCCTTGACAATACCGCTCTTACGTCTTTGCCGACAATAGGGATGAACCCTCCCGCCGCCGTCCCAAGGCCGACAGAATATATCGTGATATCTTCTTTTTTTGCCAATTCTATCGCTTTGTCCAGGCTTCCTATCGTATCATCTCCATCGCTTATAACTACAAGGGTCTTGGTCTTAACGGCTGCCGCTTTAAAGGATCTAGCGGCCTCCATCACCAGATTATAATATGAGGTGCCCCCCCTCTTTACGCTTCCGATCCCGATGCCATCCAGCGACCTCTGAAACGTATCCCGATTCATGGTAAGCGGACAGAAAAGAAAGGCGTCTCCTGAAAATCCGATAAGCGCAAGCCTATCGCCTTTCGCCCTGCCGGCAAAATTGGCTATCTCGTCTTTCGCGCGCGTAATACGGTCCGGCGAAGAATCCTGGGAAGCCATGCTCTTTGAAAGATCGACAGCTATGACTATATCCCTGCCCTTATCTCTTTCACCGGCCCAATAAATACCCCACTGAGGCCGGGATAAAGCCAATCCGATAAGGACCACCGACGCGGTAACTAGACAGATATGCAGCGCGGGATGACGAAAATCAAGGTAAGGGTTCATAAGTTTCAACGT
This sequence comes from Candidatus Omnitrophota bacterium, assembly GCA_026387155.1. Taxonomy (GTDB): domain Bacteria; phylum Omnitrophota; class Gorgyraeia; order 2-01-FULL-45-10; family 2-01-FULL-45-10; genus JAPLMF01. The sequence goes on along the minus strand of JAPLMF010000100.1, from coordinate 9,809 downwards.
TCGGGGTTTGGCGAATATATCCGACTGCCTACGATAAGCGCGTTCCGACCATATAAGAAATATTAGCAGGATCCCGGCGCATAAGAGCGTATAGTATAGATTTTGGGGAGAGGTCAGTCTGATCATGGTATCTTCCTGAAGTAAGTATTGCCGAGCACTATCTCTATCAACAAAATGAAGAGGGCGGCCGACGCGATGATATCGAATATATCGTGATTATTGGCGGCGGCAGAATCCTTTAATGTAACCTTCTCTAGCTTATCTATGTCACGGTAGCTGGCGTTTAGGGATGACGTATCAACCGCCCTGTAGTATATGCCTCCGGTTATATTGGCTATCTTTCTTAGCGCGGATTCATCGATATCTATGCGTACATTATTATACGCGCGCTTACCTGTAACGTCTTTTACCGGAAAAGGCGTCTGTCCTTTACTCGCTATCCCTATAGCGTATATCTTTACCCCCAGCGCCCGCGCTGCCTTTGCCGCGACAGCCGGAGGCACTTCACCGAAATTATTGATCCCATCTGTCAACAGGATAATGACCTTACTTTTTGCTTTCACCTCTTTAAGGGCATCGAGACAACTCAGTATCCCGCTGCCTATCGCAGTGCCGTCCTTGATAATGCCTACTCGTATCCTTTTTAGTGACCCCAGAAGCCATTGGTGGTCATACGTGGGTGGACATATGACGTAGGCACCGGCGGCGAAAGCCACGATGCCCAGTATATCATCCCTTCTTGCCTCTATGAACTCGGCGGCCATATCTTTCACCGCCTCGATCCTGTTGAGCCTGGTAGAGCTTTGGCTCTCTTCCACCAGGCGCACAAGGCCCATTGGTCCTAATTGCAGATCTTCGGCAAGCATCGTACTGGAGCAGTCGATAGCTATCATGATAGCTATGCCTTCTCTTTCCGACCTCTCTTCATCGGGGATCTGAGGCCTCGCCAGCGCTATGCCGATAAAAATTACAGCCGCTATCTTTAAAAATACGATGTTTCGCGCACCCCAGGCCTTAAAAGTTCCATTTATCGGTTTTACTATCTCCAGGGTCGGGAATATGTAGGACTTCTCGGGGTATATGAATCTCAATACAATATACAGAACAATGAAGGCCGCGACTATCAGAAAAAATAGCGGGTCTTGAAACGTCATGAGCGCGCACCTTCTCGGCCTTTATCACTGGCAGCCGGTACAACTGCGACAAGATCCCTAAGCGTATCTATATAACCTGACAATCTTCCGATAGTTTACCGACGCGGAATATTTCATCGTGTCACACGCGTTTAAGAGCTCCTTATAAGCCGGCCGCTTACCCGGTTCGATAGCCCCTGCCTTATCTATAATGTCGAGCAGATCTTTTGTTGTGGGCTCCTGTGTGGATATATGTAAAATAGATTTTAAGTATTCGCGCGTAGAAAAACTAAGTTCATAATAGAGCTCCCTCTGGCCTTCATTATCCTCTTTGATCCGACCTTGAAGGACAACCAATCGCATCAATAACGTTTTATCCGGCGGTATCGTTACTTTTCTCGGCGTACGCCGGGACCATATTGAAAATATTATATAGACTATAACTACGCCTAAAAAACAGGCCCCTGCGGTTATCAGGATCTCATCATTATCCATTATGCCGAGAGGAAGCCTCTCATCGTCTATCTTTATCCTGATGGGCCCGTCAACGGACCGGAAATCACCGCCCCCTCCTCCGGCGGCGCTGCCGCCGGCTGCAAGATCTCCGCCAATGCGCGTAGTATATATCGCGCCTTCTCTGAGGTTAGTAAGGCTCTTTACGATAATCGGCACCGGCTCAGTCTGGATACTATGCTCAATACGTTTTGGATCGATAAATTTTACGGCAACCGGCGGTATCAGACGGTCACCCGTAATTTCGGATGTGAAAGACCACCACATCTCCTTCCTTTTTCTCCACAAAAATATCCGCTCAGGACCAATGCCTTCTTTAAGCCGCACGAAACCATCCAGCACATTTTTACCGTCCAAAATATTTATCTCGGCATCCGAAGCGCTCCTGGCGGTAACCATAAATACGGCTCTTTCACCGAAAGAGATCTTGTGCGGATATACTGCCGCGGTCAGGCCCTCTCCGGTAAACCCGTAGTAGAGTCCGATGTATAGAATAAGGGCTATTACAAAGACCACCAGGACCATATAGACTTTATTCAGCATGACTCTTTAGCCCCTCAACCTTCTCTTTAATACCCTGTTCTTGAAGAACTTTTCCAGCGCCTCCGTATAAGACACCGGAGTGAAGATATCTACGGTATCTATCTTTAGAGACCGGAACATCTTCCCCGCTTCGCCGAACCGCCTCTTTGCGTCGCGATTATATCTTTCTCTGGCACCGGTATTTGAGGTATCCAGAAGACGCGCTTCCCCGCTCTCCGCGTCCTCAAGCGACACTACGCCTACGTTCGGCATATCCGGGTCTCTGGGGTCGGTGATCCTGATCCCGATGATATCGTGGCGCTTATTGGCTATCGAGAGAGGTTTTTCGATACCGGAAGCGTAAAAATCCGAGATCAGGAACGAGACGGTGCTCCTGGTGGTCACCTTGTCGAGGTATTCGAGACAGAGCGGAATATCGGTCTTCTTCCCGACGCTCTCGTGATAGAGTATCTCTCTTATGATGCGGAGAATATGATGATGGCCTTTGCGGGGCGGGATGAATTTCTCGATCCTGTCGGTAAATATGACGAGCCCCACCCTGTCGTTATTCTTATTGGCCGATGCCGCCAGAACCGATGCCACTTCCGCGGCGATCTCTTTCTTCAGATGCTCGACGCTCCCGAAACAGTTTGACCTGGACGCGTCGAGGAGGATCATTATCGTGAGCTCGCGCTCCTCGATGTACTCTTTTATGTAGGCCTTGTCCGAGCGGGCTGTAACGTTCCAGTCGATGAACCGTATCTCATCGCCTGTCTCGTACTCGCGGACCTGGTGGAATTCTAGGCCGCGGCCTTTAAAGACGCTCTTGTATTCGCCGGCGAATACGTCACTCGCCAGGCGCGTGGCCGTTATATGAATGCGTTTTATCTTCTGCAGGATCTCGACGGGTATCATGCGATCCCTAGGGTATCTGGATCTTATTGAAGATGGCCTTGATTATATCCTCGGACGTCTTCTCCTCCGCCTCGGCCTCGTAGCTGGGTATGATCCTGTGGCGGAGCACATCGAGCCCTATGGCGCGTATATCTTCCGGCGTAACATATCCCCTGCCCTGTATAAAGGCGTATGCCTTTGACGCTAGCACAAGATTGATCGTAGCTCTCGGGGAGGACCCAAGCTCTATGAGATTTTTCAGTTCCGGCAGGCCATAACGTTCCGGAAATCTGGTGGAGAAGACGATATTGACTATATACTGCTTAAGCTTATCGTCGATATATATCTGGTTCACAAGCTGGCGCGCGCGTATGATATCCTCCGGTCCGGTGACCGGCTCGACCGAAGACAGTTTTTCGGTATGAGCCATCCTCGATATGATCTCCATCTCATCTACAGGCTCCGGATATGTGATACTGACCTTCAGCATAAAGCGGTCGAGCTGCGCTTCCGGCAGAGGATATGTCCCTTCCTGCTCGATAGGGTTCTGAGTGGCCATTACCAGAAATGGGTCGCTCAACTTAAAAGTGTTATCGCCTATCGTAACCTGCCGCTCCTGCATAGCCTCAAGTAGAGCGGCCTGCACCTTTGCCGGAGCCCTATTGATCTCATCGGCAAGGACGATGTTGGCGAATATCGGCCCTTTTCTGGTGGTGAACGCGCCCTCTTTGGCGTTATAGATAAGGGTTCCTATGAGATCCGACGGCAGAAGGTCCGGCGTGAACTGTATCCTCTGAAACTTCGTCCTGATGGAATCGGACAGCGTCTTAATGGAAAGCGTCTTGGCAAGGCCCGGTACGCTCTCGACCAGCAGGTGTCCGTTGGCGAGAAGTCCTACGAGAAGGCGCTCAATAAGATACATCTGCCCGACGATCACACTCTGCATCCTTTCGATCATATCCTTAACGAACTTGCTTTCCGCCCCTACCTTAGCATTTATCTTGTCTCTATCTGCAACCACCGTGACCTCCTTTTCAGAACATCTGCGGTTCTGATAATACCAATATATGTTGGAATATTACTATGTTAATCAATGTTACCCGAGCTATAGGGAAAAGTCAATAGGGTTGGGATCTTGGTATGGCTATTATTCCGGGATCTATTCCAAATCAGGTGTGGAACCCAATCCTCGGTTTCGGCGGCGTCGGAGGCGGCTCCATCAGCTGCCGAATAGCCTCAAAAATGACGAGAATATCCTCATCGTGCTTGTTAAATTTCTGTTCGAGTTTATTTAACTTATCGGCAAGCTCTTTATGGGTGGCGAGTATATATCTTAATTTAACGAACGCTCTCATTATGGCTATATTGACCTGGATCGCCAGCCTACTATTTAACACGGTCGATAACATAGCTACACCTTGCTCTGTAAAAGCATAAGGCGGATATTTAAGATGGGTACCCCTTTTTGTGTCATTATCGTTTAAGGTCACAATTTGTGACCTTAAAAGGCCCGCTTCTTCCCATGTCAATTGGAACATGAAGTCTTCCGGAAACCTTTCAATATTCCTTTTAACTGCCTGAATTAATGCCTTTACTTTCACATTATAAAGCTTTGCCAAATGAATGCTCAACATTACCTTATGCCCTCGCAGCATAAAGATCTTGCCCTCAATTGCTTCCTGCAATACCAACTCGCCCATACCCCCTCCTTACGTTATGAAAGCACACTATATGCCCCCATATATAAGACGGTAAAATGAGCGATTTTATTGCAGAAAGCTTTCGGTGTTTCATTCATACCGGGGATGAAACTATTAACAGCTGTCATTGCGAGAAGGATACCGTTTTCCACGTATTCCGACGAAGCAATCTATCAACACGTCCTCATGCTTTTGATAGATTTCTTCAGCCGCTTCGCGGCTTCGCAACGACGTGAAGGAAATGAAAATATTTTAAACGGATATGGAAGTCTGCTTAATAGCGTTGAAGATCTCAGATATGGCTTCACTGACCTTTATCATCCTGGGTATGATACCCAGTCTTCTTAAAAACTTGGCTATATCATCGAATGCCCCTGGCCGCAGATCTCCGATTATAGTAAAACTCGGCCCAGGGTTTTCCTGCAATCCGGCTTCGTACAGACTTGCCGCATTTATCCTGACAAGTTCGCTTAATGGCTCTTTTGAAACCACATAAGCCGTCGCCTTGCCAGCGCTCGACTCTATGTCCTGTCTGATATCGCTTAATGGGTCATCCTCTTTCCCGGTCATAGCTATGCTTATACTGTGGACCTTGTCCTTGAATATAGCCCTTATCTGGCCGCCTATAGGGCCATCCTCTCTTGCTATGTATGTGATTCGCGGATCCGTGCCTTTGCCGATTATGGCCACCCTGAGACGGCTATTGCCAAGGCTTGACTGGGCTACCAGCTCTTCAAAATCCATGGCGTTCGTGTCGTTAAGCATCGCACTATCGAATACCGCTATCGATAATTTATCGCTGGGAGTAACGATGGATATCTGATCCGCTAAAGCGGCGGCAAGGCCAGGCCTGCTCTCCCAGTAATTCGCAATGCCTTTGGCTTCCTCACTGGCCCTGGCTCTACGGGCTTTCATGACGGCTTCGCTTGATAATATCATGTCGAGATTCAGTGATTCCGCCTGCGGGAACCCGACGTCCTTGATCGCATCGAATATCTCTTTTAACGTATCTTTGCGCAGGTTTGATATATTTCCTTCCTTAAACGCCATGCTGTAGGCCATGTCGATAATTTTATCGGCGCTAAGGTTCTTCACATCTATCAGGATGCGCGACGCAGCCCCTGGCGATAGCCTGGTAAGTTCATCGGGCATATTTTCACCAAGCGTACTATCGATCGCGATAAACTCTACACCGTCCAACTTAACCATTTTATTAACCCGGTCTTTGTCATCGGGTGAGCCGCAAACTATGCCGATAGCGGTAACCACTTGCGCAGGCGCCAGCAACGAACTACTCAACTATTCGGTTAATTTAGGCCGGAGCAACCTAAGCGCTTCTATCGCCCTTGCATCACAGGCTTGGCTACGATCATGTAGGGCTTTGAGCTCCCCGACAAGCATCCGTAATTCATCGATGGCTTTATTGGTTTCCGTTGTGGGGACGAATCTCTTCAGCCTGTCGGCGCTACCTATCGTAATTTTTCTTGTGGTTAATCTGTCCGCCAAGCCGAGCAGTAACGGATGAGGCCTGGCTGACTCGCCGCCTTTTGAAATCACTGTATATTTGAGCCATACAGCGACTGGAACCAACGTCCCTACTATGATCGAAAGCGGTCCTAATATCTGGATCCCGGTAAACGTCGCTGCCGAGACTAACACCAGCGACACGGCAGTGAAGACGCCGCCTATAGTCAATTCCGTACTATCTTTAGAGAGCACAAAATTTGATAGTATACCGGCTAACGGCGGTACATAATTAAGCAGATAGCTTATCGCTATAACAGGGATATTATCGCCGAACCCTCTCCCGGATCGCGATACTTTTTCGGCGATCTGATCAAAATACGGCGCGGTTCGCGCCAATATTTCCGCTCGTCTAAGTTTTGCTTCGAATAGTAACGCCTCGTTGCCGTCAGCTTTCGCCCTACTGGCAGCTAAATCATAAAGAGACAGCGCCTTTTCATAACTATGCTTTTCCTCAAGACCTTTTGCTCGGTCAAAAAGTTGGCTGGCTGTTTCGCGCAGATTCGCGGAAGGCGCGGGGACTGCAACATACAAAGCGGGACGGACGGCGGGCCCGCTTTCTCTTATAGCGGCTAAACGGAAGCCGACGCTCTCGAGCGGGGCAAAACGGTTGCCGATTGTAATGATGAGGTTCACTCCAAAATGGAAGGCAAGGACAGCTGCTATATATAAGAGCTGATTGGTATAAACACATGTAAGTATCGCCGCCCCAAGCCCCACAGCCGTCGGCGCAAAATATGCGCGAATGCGCCCTTCGAGCGTACGCGGTGCGATTATATCACGATCGATGTGTTTATATATAAATAGTGCCGCACCTATCCACTGGGTTGCCTGCCAGGCGAGATGTATCCAGGATGCTTCCGTAAAGCCATAGCTGCTGGCGACCGCAAAGAGAATAAGTAATGGCGCGGCAAAATATACGGCCGTCTCGGTAACCGGCTTTCCTACTGTGGCCCGCATAGCGGAAATCTGTTTACCCACATCCAGAACTGGCGGCTGGCGGATTACCCCCCTTGCCTCACTGTCATCGAGATCCTTCACGATCCTATCTTCGCGGTTTTTGCTGTATATCTCGTTCCTGCTGCCATACAGACCAGACAGCTGTCTGTGCGCCTTCAGATAATCCGGCCAGTAGGATACAGCACTCTGCAGGAACTTTATCTTATTTTCGATACTGATCCCAGCGCCTGCTCTGGCAAATATTTTTTCGGCTATCGCTCTGCGTAAGGGCGGCGTAAGAGACGGCTCCTTGACTGCAAGGGTCGCCAGAATATCCTGCGCTCTCTCGAGCTCACCGACTTTAACCTCGGTAAGCGCTATACCGAGGAGCGACTGGCCCTCCTTCGATGCATCGATCGCAAACGCTTTCTCAAAATGGCCCACGGCCTCCTTACGGTTACCCTTGATGCGCTCCATATGGCCGCGGATAAGTTCGGTATAGGCAAGAAGCGCTGTGTTGCGCTTATAAAGAGGGTCGAGCTTAACGGCGCTTTCGATATGACCGATTGTGGCCGTTATCGCATTTTGCGCCTTTACATCCGGCATCGCCGCATCCCGCAAGGATCTTTCAAGTATCGACAGAAATTCCGTCAGGTCATCTTCTTTCACAGTCATAATGAACGCTGAATCCCCTGCCCTTGCCATTACCGCATTCATAACTTCTACACTGCCTTGACTTGCCCCTTCCTCCATAGCCAAAACAGAAATACGGATGATAACCTTCATCTCCTTTGTAAATGCAATAACAGCTATCGCCTTGGTCCTTAGGTCGTTGTCGGTAAAGAGCCGCTCTTTCTGTTTCGTTTGCTCCAGGAAGTCGAGACATTCCGTAAGCGCCTCTGTATCATCTGGATTTGTAATCGCTAATTTAAAATATTTATAAGCCTCTTCGCGCATAGCGGCTATGCCTTTTGTATCGTCTGATTTTATGCGCGATGCGATCGTTTCATAGAGATGCGCTATCTTTAAAGCGGCCCTTGCCTTAAGATTACGATCCTTTATGAAATTAAAAGCCGTTTCGGCATTGGCAACATTATTCTCCGGCTTGCCGGTTGATCTTGTCCAACATTCAGCTATGCCCGCAAAAGCTTTGTCCTTGTCCGGCAAAGGAGCGGCTGTATCCTGCGCAATCTGGTCGAATATTCGGAAGGCGATATCCACCTCGCCCTGCGCTAGCAGGCGCTCGGCTTCTATCAGCATTATGCCTCTCGATGCAGTAACGGAAACTCCGGCAAATCGTTGGAGCGCCTTAACGATTACTGCATTTCTGGCAAGAGTCTTTACATCATCTCCGGGAGGAGAACTTCTCCACTTAAACCATTCGTCGAATACGGCGAGCTCCTCATCAATTACCTTTTTCGATTCTTTCGAAAGCCGGCCACGGGACCTATTAAGAAGATCATCGATCTTGCGTAAGACCTCGCGGCGCTTGACGCCATCCTTGTCGTTACTGTCATTAAGGGCCAGGTACTCCGCATTGAGCTCCTTGTATTCTTTCTCGTAAACCGGCCATACCTTTGAATCGCTGAATTTCCCGAACGCGGCCTCTCTCTTTTCGAGCTCATCCCTCTCTTTCTTTATATCGGCATCATTCTTCTTATCCTTGTCGAGCCGTTCGGCCCTTTCGAGCATACGGCGGGCCTTCGCGTGCTCTTCGGCTGCAATATACGCCCTGGCTTTTAAAAGCACCTCGCTTACGGTAAGCCCGGCCTCTATGTCCGCAAGCGCCCCTGTCGCCGTTTTGTCCTGCGGATAGAGCTTCTCCGCTTCGCGAAACGCCGTTTCGGCCCTTGCAATATCCTTCATTTCCAGGTAAGCCCTACCTATCTGCACCTTTATCGCGGATAATTCACGCCTTAAGTTAGGCCAGGCCTTTCCAGCGCTCCAGCGCCATCTCGTATCAAGGATAGTAAACAACTTTTCGTTCTGCTGGATCAACCTTCTATTCAGACCATCTTTAATGTGGTCGGGCGCTACCTGAAGAGCCTTTTCGGTACGACCGATATCGCGGCGGAGGGATCGCTCTTCGGCAGTTATAGGATGATTTAAATATTCCCGCGCTCTGAATATTCTGCCGTCCCTCTCCTTTATAAGCAGATCCGCGAACTTTACTCTTACCTCATCGTTCTCCTTTAACGCAGGATCCGTGATGAACGCCTTGTTATAGAGCGCTATGGCCTTCCTTGCATTTACCTTCCTGTCGGCCTGTGCGATCAACTCGACGCCGGTCGCCTGCCGCCCAGATAGCTTTGCGCGCCACATATAGTAGAGCTTTGATAATCCGTCTGTAAGAATCGCCTTGCCCTCAAATACCTGCTCTCTAAGGGATGTGTCCTTCTTTGCGGCAATAGTAAACGAATTCCATGCGAGGGACAAAGCCACTACCCTCAAGAGATATCCCGAAATAAGGTGCGCGCGCGCCGACGCAGCAGCGTCCCGCACGTCACTAGCCATAATATTGGTGAGGCCTATCAGTCCATCGAGATCTACCTTTGGTACGCTGCTGATATCTATATCTTTTATA
>JAPLMF010000007.1 GCA_026387155.1 Candidatus Omnitrophota bacterium | reverse complement strand
TCCAGGCGCTATTTCTCCTCAACAAAAAATCCGAATAGCACCAGCTAAATTCTTCGGGCCCTGCCGCGGGGTGTGCCTTTCGTCCCTCCTGCGCAAAGCATGGGGTTCATAATCGAAGAGCCTAAACTCGTGGCATATCTATGTGTCCGCTATAGGATTACCTTACATCCGACCCCTTATACAGTGTCCATTTTTTCAGTAGTAATCCTTAAGAAGCGGACACCCCCATCCCATGTTTTGCCTGTCCTGGCCAGAGCAATTGACAGGCCAGGGCGTGTGCGGTTCTCAAGGCACGCCCCGTGTCACCCAAAAAATTTCTCTTAAACTCTCTTTGGAAAATCAGCTTCACTTTTCGTTCAGCTGATTTTCCGCTAATGAGAGAGCTGATAAGGCGAAACTTTCGGCGAGCGGAGGCAATGCCCGAAAGTTTCGCCTAGCTCTAAGCGAAAAATTTCTGTTGACAAGTTTGCGCAATTTTGTATAATGGTTGTTGTTAGCACTCCGCATAGATGAGTGCTAAAACCTAGTAAAAATAAAGGGAGGTGGGCGTATGAAGATTCAACCGTTGGCCGACAGGATAATGGTGAAGGTCCTCGAAGCCAAAGAAGTGACGAAGGGCGGAATAGTCCTTCCCGATACGGCTAAGGAGAAGCCGCAGGAGGCAGAAGTTATAGCAGTTGGTAAGGGTAAGATATCCGATGAGGGTAAGACGATAGCCCCGGAAGTAAAGGTAGGCGATAAGGTCCTATTCGGGAAATATTCCGGCACGGAGATAAATGTGGATGGTAAGGAGTATCTGATATTAAAAGAGGAAGACATCCTCGCGATAGTAAAATAACGAAAGGGGTCTGTCAAACATGGCAAAACAATTATTATACAGCGAAGAAGCCCGCAGAGCGATATTGAGGGGCGTCGAGCAGCTCGCTAAAGCAGTGAAGGTGACGCTCGGCCCCAAGGGTCGTAACGTCGTATTGGACAAGAAGTTCGGCGCGCCGACGATAACTAAGGACGGAGTGACCGTAGCTAAAGAGATAGAGTTGAAGGACCCGTATGAGAATATGGGCGCTGAGCTCGTAAAAGAGGTAGCTTCGAAGACCTCCGACATAGCCGGCGACGGCACTACGACGGCTACCGTGCTTGCCGAGGTAATATTCAGGGAAGGCATGAAGAACGTCACCGCAGGGTCAAATCCGATGGCGCTTAAGCGCGGCATCGAGAAGGCGGTGGAGAGGGTCGTAGAGGAATTAAAAAAACTGGCAAAGCCGATCAACGCCAAAGATAAGAAAGAGGTCACTCAGGTAGCCACGATCGCCGCCAATGGAGACCACGAGATAGGTGAGCTTATAGCCGAAGCGATGACGAAGGTCGGAAAAGACGGCGTCATCACTGTAGAGGAAGGCAAAGCTTCAAAGACCGAACTTGAGCTCGTCGATGGCATGGAGTTCGACCAGGGGTATCTTTCTCCGTATTTCGTGACGAATGCGGAAAAGATGGAGTGCTCGCTGGACGACCCGTACATATTGATACATGAGAAGAAGATCTCGAGCATGAAAGATATCCTGCCGCTATTGGAAAAGATAGCACGCGCGGGTAAGCCTCTTATGATAATATCAGAGGAAGCGGAAGGAGAAGTGCGCGCCACACTCGTAGTGAACAAGATGCGGGGAACGCTTGCGTGCGCGGCGGTCAAAGCTCCGGGATATGGCGATAGACGCAAAGAGATGCTAGAGGATATCGCGATACTTACAGGCGGCAAAGCCATTACTGAAGAACTCGGTATAAAGCTTGAGGACGTGAAGCTCGAGGATCTCGGAAGGGCCAAGCGCGTGAGGATCGACAAAGATACTACCACCATGGTCGACGGCGCCGGCAAGGACGCGGATGTCCAGGCCAGAATAGCCCAGATAAAGAAGCAGATAGAGTCTACCGACTCCGATTATGACAAAGAGAAGCTCCAGGAGAGACTGGCTAAGCTTGCCGGCGGTGTAGCCGTTATCAATGTAGGTGCTGCCACCGAAACGGAGATGAAAGAGAAGAAAGCCAGGGTCGAGGACGCGCTGCATGCGACCCGCGCCGCAGTAGAGGAAGGTATAGTTCCGGGCGGTGGAGTTGCGCTTCTGCGCTGCATCGACAGCCTGAACAAACTGAAGCTCTCAGGCGATGAGCAGATAGGTGTAGAGATAATAAAGCGCTCTCTCGAAGAGCCTCTAAGGACGATAGCAAATAATGCCGGACTTGAAGGTTCCGTTGTGGTAAATAAGGTAAAAGAGTTGAAGGCCAACGAAGGCTACGATGCCGAGAAGGATGTGTATTCCGATATGATAACGGCCGGTGTCATAGATCCTAAGAAGGTCACCCGTTCGGCGCTTCAGAACGCGGCTTCCATAGCTGCTCTGATGATCACGACCGAGACGATAGTGACCGACATACCGGAAGAGGAGAAGGCTCCTGCGATGCCGGGCGGTATGGGCGGCGGCGGTATGGGAGGAATGTACTAAGTCGTAAGTTGTTAATTATCAGTTGTTAGTGAAAATTGGCTCCGGAAGTATTCGGGGCCAATTTTTTTGTATTTGACATTGCGGCCGTATTTATATATCATAGTTATCCCATTGTTAATAGTTACAGATCACCGACTTACGGAGGAATAAAATGGCACAATTTTATATAGGTGTTGAACGTAAAGCGCGCCGTTGCTATGGTTTCGATGAGATAGCTCTTGTCCCGGGCAGGGTAACGATCAATCCCGAAGAGGTAGATACTTCGGTAAAGATAGGTTCAAAGATATACAGGGTCCCGATACTCGCCGCCGCTATGGACGGCGTCGTGGACGTTAAATTTGCCGTAGCGATGAGTAAGCTCGGTGGTATTGCCGTATTGAACTTAGAAGGCGTACAGACCAGATACGAGAATCCGGATGAAGTTCTTGATAAGATCGCAAACGCCACCGCCGAGGAAGCTACAAAACTAGTCCAGGGCATATATGTAGAGCCCGTGAAAGAAGGGCTGGTATC
>JAPLMF010000059.1:968-12520 GCA_026387155.1 Candidatus Omnitrophota bacterium | reverse complement strand
GCGCGCGGAGGCTATGGCTCTTATCAGGGGTTAGCTATTTTCCTTTGCCGAAAGACTTCCAGAGGAACTTTCTGGCGATTTTATCATACACCATCGGTACCGATTCGGCCGGTGTCATCGTGCGCTCAATATAATCGAATACATTGTCTTTCCAGACGATCTTTCCGCTTCCTGTAGATGTTATAGTAAAATCGACACCCATCTCGGCGTAATTTTCCGTTGTTAAAGCGTCAAGTGCCAAAGCCGACGGCCCAGCAAACGAATTTATAGGGTCGGTCTTAGAATAAGAGTATTTTTTTATAACAGCCGCTATCTGGAAGTCGCTGGCAAGCGGATCGCTTGCGATCTCGAACTTCACAGATCTTCTATTCCTGATAGAAGATTCCAAAACCTTCTTAAAATCATCCGCGATTATCTGGGCCTGCCCGGAATCGTTGGTTACCCCGGGTATATATACCTTTATAGGGTTGCCCTTCGCTAAATATCGGCTTATATCGACCGTTTCGGCTCCAGCGGCCTGCCACGCTGTAAGCATGACGATAAAGCCTGTAAATAATATCTTCTTTACCACACCCACCTCCTTTATTATAGTGGTTGAAATACGACTCTTTTTATACTATAATATTGTCTTAAATTTAGCAAGGAATACTATATGGCAGACTATATACTCGATTTTTCAAAGAATAATATATTTTGGACCTCCGCGGCTGCATGGCTGATAGCGCAGACAATAAAGGTCGCGCTTGGCGTTTTTAGGGAGAGGAGATTCAATTTTAGGTGGTTTGTCGGAACAGGCGGCATGCCGAGCTCACACACTGCAGCTGCTACCGCACTTGCTACATCCGTAGGTATATCATACGGTTTTGATTCGGGGTTATTTGCCATTGCAGTCACTTTTGCGCTTATAGTAATGTTCGACGCTCAGGGCGTCAGGTTCTCTTCCGGCCGTCAGGCGGAGATCCTGAATAAGATGCTCGAAGATATATACTGGAAGAAGAAGCTGGATGAGGAGAAGCTCAAGGAATTCCTAGGACATACGCCGGTCCAGGTATGGGCCGGGGCTGTCCTCGGAATATTGGTGCCGCTGCTTCTTTACAAATAGGGAAGGTTTTATAATACGCTGATGAATAAGAAGATAAATCTGATAATCATAAGTGCTGTGCTCCTGGTCGTAGCCGGAATATTTATATTTCGCGGTATAAATCTGGAGAAACCGAAGAAATCTCCGGGCGCGGAAGAGGATACTATAAACGAAGAGAGTGCACTATTCGACCGGGCCCAGAAGGCCGTGGATAGCGGGGACCTTATTAAAGCCAGGGATATATATCAAAGTATAGCCGAGAAGTTCCCGGCTTCGGAAAAGATAGCTAAAGCGCAAGGCTCACTTGAAGATCTTAATGTAAAGTTGTTACTCTCCGATATCCCTACCAAGGATTCGCAAGATTACGTGGTCGAAAAAGGGGATACCCTTACCAAGATAGCAAAAAAATTCGGTACCACGCCGGATCTTATCTCAAGTTCAAATAACCTGAAAAACTCATCGATACAGATCGGCAAGTCGCTTAAGATAAATAAGGCCAAGTTCAGCATAGTTGTAGACAAATCCCAGAATATATTGACGCTGAAATCCGGCCAGGAGGTAATAAAGACCTACCGTGTTTCGACCGGCAAAAATTCATGCACGCCCGTCGGCACATTCAAGATAATAAATAAGATAGTCGATCCTCCATGGTACAAGGAGCCGGGCGTAGTAATCCCCGCCGGCGACCCGAAGAACGTTTTGGCGATCCAAAGAATGTGCTGGGTTCAAGGTGGCTTGGTATTTCGAAGCCGAGTTATGGTATCCATGGTACGACCCAACCGGAATCTATAGGCCAAAGCGTCACTGAAGGCTGTGTCAGAATGAGGAACGAAGAAGTGAAAGAGCTTTATATCCTGGTTCCTGAAGGGACCGAAGTGGTCATAACGGACTGATAACGAAAGAAGCGCCATGGCTGACATGCCTGGACTCGAATTCGAAAGACCCATACTGGAGCTTGAGCGCAAGATAGAGGAACTCAGAGGCTTCACCGCACACAAGGATATAGATATATCGGGCGAGGTATCGAGGCTCGAAGAGAAGCTTTCCCGCATCAAGAAAGAAGTGTACGATAACCTTACCCCCTGGCAGAGGGTTCAGATAGCTCGCCATCCCCGCAGGCCATATACCCTGGATTACATAGAGATGATGATGACCGATTTTATAGAGATACACGGCGACAGGCATTTTGCCGACGATAAGGCCATGATATCGGGCTTGGCGAAGATAGACGGGGAGAGCATAGTCGTTGTAGGGCAGCAAAAAGGAAGGGATACGAAGGAAAATCTCGAAAGGAACTTCGGCAGTCCTCACCCGGAAGGCTATAGAAAAGCCATAAGGGTCATGAAGATGGCCGAGAAGTTCGATCTTCCTATAGTGACGTTCATCGACACTCCCGGCGCATATCCCGGTATAGGCGCCGAAGAGCGAGGGCAGGCCGAGGCAATAGCCTATAATTTAAGAAGGATGTCTGACATAAGGACGCCTATAATAATTTTTGTGATAGGCGAGGGCGGTTCAGGAGGGGCTCTGGGAATAGGCGTGGGAGACAGGACATATGTGCTTGAGAACGCTTATTATTCTGTAATATCGCCGGAAGGTTGCGCCGCTATATTATGGAAAGAACGCACAAGAGCAAAAGACGCTGCCGCGGCACTCAAACTTACAGGCAAGGACCTGGTTGAAATGAAGATAATAGACGGTATAATTAAAGAACCTCTCGGCGGGGCGCACAGGAAACCAATGGAAGCTTGCGAAAATATAAAGAAGACGATAAAGAAAGATCTGGCAATCCTGAAGAGCGTATCCAAAGACAAGCTCATCGACATGAGATATGACAGGATCAGGGCGATCGGCGTATTCAAGGAGCCGTAAGACTTAAAACAGTGAAAAAAAAAGATATAATATTTCAGAGCGATTCCGGATGTATAAGAGAGTCCTCATTCAGGATATTGAAAGATCTCGAGCATTACGGCATCGGTGAAAAGACGGCATTCGAAATAAAGCTTTGCGTCGAAGAGGCTGTGCGTAATGCCATAATCCATGGCAATAAGTCCGATCCGAAGCGACAGGTCCGGTTGGGCTATTGGGTGGATGGAGGTATTCTCAATATAGAGATAGAGGATGAGGGGGCCGGTTTTAACCATGAGTCGGTCAAGGACCCGACCAAAGAAGAAAACCTTTTAAGGAATTCCGGCAGAGGCGATTACCTGATAAAAAAGTTGATGGACAAGGCTGAATATAATACAAAAGGCAATAAGCTTAGCATGGTCAAAAAAATAAATTAACCCCTGAGTAGTGCTCGTGTGCAGGGTTAAACAAAGGAGATATTTATGGCGGTAAGAATAGACCCTAAAAAAGACCTCATAGTATGCCACATCGACGGTGAAATAGACATAAATTCGAGTCCCATGGTAAAGAAGTCCTTTGACAAGCTCATATCCCAAAAGACGCCCAAGATAGTGATAAATCTTTCCAAGGTGACATATGTCGATTCATCGGGCCTGGCGACGCTCGTGGAGATACTTAAGAATATGAGGTCTTATGGCGGGAGGATGAGGCTTGCCTGCATGTCCCCTAAGATAAAGAGCCTTTTTGAAATAACGAAGCTTGAGAAACTTTTTGAGATATCGGCGGACGAAGAGACGGCGATATCCAACTTCTAACAGCATGAATATAGTAGAAAAGATAGGTAGTATAATACTTGGGACGATAAGAGAAACGGCGGAGATCTTAAAGCTTCTGGCCGGCACCCTGTATTGGCTCATATTCGGTCCATTAAAAAATAAGTTTGTAAAGAGCGACAGCATCTTCGCGCAGATGGTCTTTGCCGGGGGCGGGTCGCTGATAATAGCTTTATTCGTATCATTCTTTACCGGGATAGTAATAGCAATGCAGAGCGCCTACCAACTTGCAAGGTTTGGCGCCAATATCTACGTAGCGCCGATGGTGAGTGTCAGCATTGTCAGGGAGCTGGGGCCGGTTCTGACGGCGCTCGTCGTAGCGGGCCGCGTCGGCGCGGCTATCACCGCAGAGCTCGGGACGATGAAAGTGACCGAGCAGATCGAAGCGCTCGAGACTATGGCGCTCAATCCAATACGTTTCCTCGTGGTGCCGAGATTCCTGGCCCTAATAATTATGCTGCCGTGCCTTACCGTCTTCGCCGACCTTATGGGCATATTCGGCGGTTTTCTGATCGGAGTTTTTAATCTGGGCCTAGACCCTTACCGCTACCTGACATTCTCGTTCAAATTTATGGCATGGAAGGACGTCTGGACGGGCCTTATAAAAAGTTTCGTATTCGGCATGGCAATATCTATGGTGGGCTGCTATATGGGCCTCAAGACAAAGGGCGGCGCCGAGGGCGTAGGTAAAGCAACCACTTTAAGCGTCGTAACAAGTTTCGTACTGATAATACTTTTTGACTGCATACTTACGGGATTGTTCTATTTTGCGAACAAATAAATTATGGAAAATAAAGAGATAGTCATAAGATCGGAAAATGTCTCGAGGAAGTTCGGGGACCGGTCTATATTGAATGGAATAAGTCTGGAGGTCTATAGAGGGGAGACATTCGTTATCATGGGCGGATCCGGCTGCGGAAAATCAACGCTTCTGCGCCATTTGATCGGAGCACTAAAGCCCGATTCCGGGAAAGTCTACCTTTTAGGAAAAGAGCTGTCGGGTTTGTCCGAGGGCGAGATGGATATGATAAAGAAGAAGATAGGCATGTGTTACCAGTCGGCCGCTTTATTCGATTCGATGACCGTCGGCGACAATGTGAGCCTGCCTCTCAGGGAACATACAAAACTCGATAAATCCGTAATAGATATAGTAGTGAAGATGAAGCTGGAACTGGTGGGGTTGAGAGGGTTTGAAGACCTGATGCCGAGCCAGCTTTCAGGAGGTATGAGGAAGAGGGTGGGGCTGGCCAGGGCGATAGTCATGGACCCGGAGATAATATTCTATGATGAGCCTACGGCGGGCCTGGACCCCATAGTGGCCGGTGTGATAGATAAATTAATACTCGACCTTTCTAAAAAACTTTCGATAACGAGCGTAGTCGTTACCCATGATATGAAGAGCGTTTTTTCTATAGCCGACAGGGTTGCGATGCTTTACGAGGGCAAGGTCCTTGAAGTGGGCTCTCCCGACGAGATAAAGAATAGTTCTAACCCTATGATTAGGCAGTTCATAGCCGGATCGCCGGATGGCCCGATAAAATTTTTCCAGCAAAAAGACGACTATCTGGAGCATCTGATAAAGTAACAAAACTAAAAATGATAAGGGAGAGGAAATATGAAGATGGCGATAAGTAACGAAATGAAGACCGAGAAGATTATAGTGGCCGGTATACTGGTAGCCGTATTTTTCTGGGCTAAGACCACCGACTTAAGCGCAAAGCCCTATAAGGTAAAGACGTATTTTAATTACGCAGACGGTGTAAAAAAGGATTCCATAGTGAAGCTCTCCGGCGTGGAGGTGGGCAGGGTAGAGAATGTGAGCCTCGTCTATACACCGGAAACGAAGATCGAGCTCGTCTTGAGCATCGATAAGAAGGCGAAGATCCGTGAAGATGCGGTAGCGTTCATATCAACCTCCGGTATGATAGGGGATGCTTATATAGGGATAGCGCAAGGCTCGACCGAAAAAGAGTTTATAAAAGAGGGGGGTCAGATGGCGAGCGAGGACCCCATAGAGATGAGAAAACTCACGAAGAAGGCCGATGCTATAGCCGATAATCTCGACAAGACCCTGGCACAGGTGAAGTCCCTGGTAGCTGACAACAAGGCCAAGGTTGATGGTATAGCCGCAAACCTCGAAGCTACCTCCGTAAATTTTAAAGAGTTCAGCGAAGATATCAAGCAGCACCCTTGGAAGCTTTTGATGAAAGGGAAGTAATGGACGGTAAGTCCATTAAAAAAGTTTCCGTAGCTTTAGCCCTATCTTTGGTAATGATAGCAGGGCTCGCCGCGTCCTACTTCCGGCTCTTTGAACCTTATGAGCTGGGAGCCTTAGACTTAAGGTTCGTCCTCCGGCCAAAACCCGCAGTCACCGATAAGATAATCATAATAGAAATAGGCGAAGACTCGATCAACAAGCTTGGCCGGTTTCCGTTCGACAGGAGCTATTATGTGGCTATCATAAAGGCCCTGTCAGATTTTGGGGCGCGTTCGGTGATATTCGATTTTCTTTTCAGCGAAGCGGCGGATTCGGATCCGGATTTTGAATCCGTGCTGAAAAAATCCAAGATAACCTACATGCCGTTCGCTTTCAATATTGATCAAAAGGATAAATCCCAAATAATAACCGCCAAAGGATATATGGCAAGAGAGCTTCCGGAATTTACGCCATACCTTAAAGGCTCCGGGCATATAAATATGCTTCCGGACATAGACGGGAAATTCCGCCGGATCCCGCCATACATAATATATGACGGAACATACTATCCATATATGCCTTTTTTGGCCGCCTGCGACTTTAAAGGGATAGACCGTAGAACGATAGACATAAAACCCGGCCAGAATTCCGCTCGACGAGCGATCAAATATGATCATAAATTATTCCGGGAAATGGGGCCAGGTATTCAAACACTACTCATTTGTAGATATACTTCAGTCATATTTCGCTAAAGAAGCGGGGGAGCCTATGACGGTGCGCCCCGAATGGTTTAAGAACAAGGTATGCGTAATAGGCCTTACCGCAACGGGTACAAGCGATATGCACCCCAACCCGTTCGAGACTCTCTATCCCGGAGTAGGTATACAAGCCGAGGTCTTTAACTCAGTTATTAATAACTCCTTCATAGGGCGTGTTTCAAGATGGGGGAACCTCCTGATATTTATGCTGATAGGCGGCATCGTTTCATTCATGACATTAAAGACCAGACCGATAAAAGGATTGATAGGTTTGGCTATGTGCATATTCTTTTTTACGGCGGTTTCGGTATTAATTTTTAATATCATAGGGGTTTGGATAGATTTAGTCTACCCGATATTCGCGATGATATTGGTTTTTTTATCTATCACTTTATATAAGTATATAACCGAATGGAAGAAGAGGCTTCTTTTTGAGAATGAGCTTGATATAGCCAAACGCATACAGGAAAGTTTTCTTCCTAAGTCGTTGCCCGAAGCTCACGGACTTGTCCTTTACCCGGCGATGTTCACGGCAAAACAGGTGGGTGGTGACCTGTACGACTTCGTAGAACTTCCTCGAGGGCGGCTAGGTGTAATGATCGGAGATGTTTCGGGTAAAGGCGTTCCTGCGAGTCTTTTTATGGCGATGACCACCGGCGCCTTCAGGTTTTTTGCCGTCGAAGACCTCCCTCCGCATGAGGTGCTGAAGAAACTAAACGAAAAACTTACCAGGGAGTCATCCACAAATCTTTGATGACGCCAAAAAGGAAGTCATATATGGGAATGGAGGACACCTGCCGGTCCTGCATCTGCCCGCAGGGGGAAAGGGAATATTTCTCGATGTGGAAGACGGCGCCCCGCTGGGGCTTATGGAAGGGGAGTATTCCGGCAACCGGATAAGTTATTCTTCCGGAGATATATTTGTCTTTTATACGGATGGTATAACCGAAGCTATGAATTCCAGGCGGGATATGTACGGTAAAGAGCGCCTGGCCGAAATTGTGTACAGGAATAGAAAACTCGAGCCGAAAGAATTATTATCTGCGATAGAGAAGGATGTCCGAAGGTTTGAGCCAAAATCCACACAGCACGATGACATGACGATAATAGTGGTTAAAATGCTTTGACAAAATGCCAATATGAAGTATACTTTAATAAGAAAGTTACCCCGGAAAATGGAGAGGGTATGAAAAAAAACGTTTTGGCGACTCTATTCGTATTTATCATCATATCGCTTGTACTCACAGATGATGTTTTTGCCGGCGCGTGGACCGTTCCGAAGCATAAGGTCTGGCTCGAGTACTACACCAAAATAGGCAACGCAAGGAAATATTTCAATTCTAATGGTAATCTGACGTCTACTCCTTCATCAGGCGCCAATAGCTTCAGGGATCAGGTCCTGACTATGGAGCCGAAGATAGAATTCGGCGTTACCGATTGGCTGACGGCTTTGGCGAGTGTCGAGTCCAAAGCGGCGCAGTACAAGGAATATCAAAGGCCTGAGAAGGATCCATACGGGAATATAATTTTACCGGAAGGATATACGGTTAAAAATCACGACATAGTGAATGTCAAAGTCGGAGGCCGCTGGCGTATAATGGACGCGCCTTTTGTATTAAGCACGCAGACCAAAGTATTCATCTACACAGGTTATGGAATAAATCATGGCGACAAAGAGGAAGTAGGCTTCAAAACGTACTTGGAAGACCGTCGGAACCTTCCATGCATAGGTTACGGAAACGATTCACTAGAGCAAAGGATCCTGATAGGGAAAACTTTTTCTTTACCGATGACGGAGAAGTTTAAGCTACCTTGCTATGCCGGTGCCGAGTTCGGGTACAGATGGAATAATAGGGGTGTCCGTAACGGCATTCCGTGGTTCCTGGAAGGTGGATTTTGGCCTTTCTCGTGGCTTCTTTTAAAGAGCGAGCTTGACGCCTACGGGTGCCAGGGCGGCCCCGGAAAGGTCGAAGGCAGCTATGGTATCTGGCGCGCCGGAGCGGTATGGCAGGTTTTCGGAGGGGATAGCGTTTTAAGGCAGGGCAACAAACTTTTTAACCTGGAATTTGATTATGGCATAACTGCATGGGGTAAGAATACGACCGCGTATCGGGAGTACGTAATGAAAGTTCAGACACAATTTTAAGAACGGACCTACCTCCAAATATATCCATTCCCGACCAAACTAATAATGAAAATTAAGATTCAAAATAGTTAGTTATTTTTCATTGACAAGAAGAACTTATATGATATACTATATTAGGGTTAAAAAATAAAAAAGTATGATATTTATGAGTCTAATCATGATTGTGAAAAAACACGAGGGTTATATATGATGAAAAATTCAAGTCTGGGAAAATTTTTGTTAGTTTCCATTATCTTGGTGGCGTCGGTACTGACATGTCTAAACGATGCAACTGCGGCCAATATGACCGACTGGGAAAATTATAGTTCAGGCAACATTAAAAGAGCATGGTATGACGACGGTAGCATCTATGAATACAGGAATGAAAATCCATCCGGCTTCCCTAAATGGTTTGGTCGTACGATATTTGCGTATTCTCCCACCGGATATAATGGCACCCCCGGATACAGGACCTGGAACTGGGGTTCTTATACGCCGACTGACCCGAATGGACAGGTTATCATTGAGGCATATGCAGGAACTTATTCTGTAACAAAGGGAAGTCTCACATGGGAACAGAATCCGTCCTGGAAGCCCGCCCATCTCTCGCAGAGACGAACTGCTATAACGTACGATTATCACGGTAATTCTTTGAACCTTAACACCGCCACAAATGGCTGGATCGAGCGCGAGAAGACGATATACGCAGATGATGGCATAACTGTATCCGAGATATACAGGCGCGACTCTCTCGGAAGGCTTATAGAGAGCATAGTAGTAGCTACCAACTTAAGGAGCACATATAGCGGCTATTTTACCACCCCTTCAGGCGCGGTTAATATGTGGCGCTATAAGTATGAATATGCTTATTCGACCAGTGTCCTCAATACTATATACGAGTACGAGGCGTATCCGGATCCTAGCGGAACTGTTCACCATCGCCTGATAAAAGAGATACATGCGGTGGCTAGCGGTTACCATCTTGCAAATACTTACTACAAATATGTTTACAGGGTCGGAACGGGATTTTACGACACAATTCACTACAAGAATGTGTTCACGTATCCGGCCGGTCAGGAGTCAGGGGTTCTTAATGGCACTGTTGCCGGAACATTAGACGCTTCGTATGAGTATATATCCTCGGATTATATGGTTAAACGTAACACTGAGGATCCGGCCGCAGCTACCAAGATCACGGTCCTTAAATTAGGCACAGGCGGGAATTGGTATAACTGGACATACTTGGATCTCGATCCGTCCAGTCAAAGTTACGGAGTTCTGCATATATACAATTACGATGCGTCCTGGAACTTAACGAGCATAGAGAAACACTATCCGAACGGCGTTGTCGAGATATGCGACCCCACATGGAAGGTCACTTCTAGACAAACGCCTACCGGCACATTCATGAAAGGAGTGAATCTTCCCTGGAATAATTACGGTTACGATATAGGATCTACCATTGCCGGATATCACAACGGGTTTTCGCGCAACCTGGATGTCTTATACCAGAAGATGGATCCGTATAAAGGCATGATGGTAAGGATGTTCTTATTCACGGACCTGAGATCCGGTGTAACGTTCGACGCAAATGGGATTCCGACGGGATTTACGGCAAACGTATACGAGGATATGGATGCGCTGTTGGCATGCGCGAAGTCGCTCGGTATAAAAGTCATGCCGGTATTATTCGATTATTTACTGGGCGCAAAAAAAGATGCAAACGGAGTGTGGCAGAGAGGCGTTTATGCCGGTCTTATCGATGACCCGGTTAAGAGGCCGGCTCTGATCAATATAATGAGAGGCTTCATAGACCGTTATAAGGGGAATACCTCTATTGAAGCGTGGGATATAATGAACGAACCGGAATGGATATTCCAGCGCAGCAGCATGGCAAATTCAACGGTCTATGAGTTTTTAAGGGAATTCGCAGGCATGATAACCGGCCTTGGCGAGAAGGTAACGGTCGGTAATCATGACAGCACAGACCTTATAAATATGGTCAACTATTGGGTAGCCCAGGGATATACCAGCCCTCTTCTGACGATGTATCAATTCCACTACTATTCGAGTTTTTCGGAAGCCGATAATCCATTTACCCATACGGCCGCCAGTTTTAATCTCGGTGCGATACCGATACTGGTGGGCGAAATCGGCACGGCCGATGTAACCAATAGGCTCACTTGGTTAGGGCAAAACGGATACCTGGGCGGGCTATTTTGGCAGGATGGCCAGCCGGATACTGGAGAGAATAAGATCAGCGCCGCTCAGCTGCAGGAGATCCTGAAGAACGGTAGGCGGGAATCCCGACGCTTTCGGTAACGTCTACTATCACTATATGGATGAGCCATTTTACGATAATGGGACTCCGTCTAATCCGGCCGATGACTACGGCAGGGTCGATTACCAGATATTAAAGACCGCGGATTCCGAAGGGGCAATAGCTTATCATTATCAGTATTTCACAGGAATAAGCGCCGGCAAGGTACAGAAAAAGAAATGTTATACAATTGCCGATTATACAAATCCGTCTTCTCCGGTGTTGAGCAATCTTGTTGCGATATACGAGTTTGATATATCCGGCAATATAATAAGCATGACGGTCTACATGGTGTCGGATAACTTATGGCATAAAATGAATAATTTCACCGTGGCCCTGGGGGACGGTAAAATACATGCCCAGAGGGAAGAGATATATTCAGGCATAGAT
>JAPLMF010000059.1:0-936 GCA_026387155.1 Candidatus Omnitrophota bacterium | reverse complement strand
ACGGGTTTTGTAGAACTCGATGTGTATACTTTCTATACGACGGGTAAGCTTAATACCAAAGAGGTATTTGATAACATTGTTGGCACGTTCAATATAAAGTATAAAAAGTACAAATATGCCGCAGATGGTCTTACACTTACGGAAGAGATTTCCTATGGCACCGATTCCAAGTGGCATAAGAGATCAAACTTCTCCGGCATACAGGCACAGCGTGATGAGGTTTATTCGGATATAGATTCTAGCGGTAATTTAACAGGTTTCATTGAAGTTAATCTCATGGCATTTTATTCGGATGGCAAGCTCCAAGTTAAAGAGATCTTCGATAATCTTCTAGGCACTAAAAACACAAATTACAAGAAGTACACCTACGATGATGCTGCCGGATACCCATTAAAAGAGGAGATCTCTTACTGGACCGACTCCAAATGGCATAAGAAATCCTCCTTCACCGCGACTTTAGGTGACGGAATGATACATGCTGAGCGTGATGAAGTATATTCCGACATCGTCCTAGGCGACGGAATGATACACGCTGAGCGTGATGAGGTGTATTCGGATATCAACTTGACGACATTGATAGAAGTCAACGTCATGACCTTCTACTCAACCGGCAAAATGAAGACCAAGAGTATATATTCGGATGTTGCTGGGGCGCATTTAGTAGTCACTTACACATATAACTCTGACGGAAGCTTAGCCACCAAGACCGATTATATCAGTAATCGTCTCACCATCTATGTTCTTTATATCGAATATCCGAACGGACTAAAGAGGATCCAGGGACTAGAGACAGATTTTGACGGCGTATCTAACCCTCTGGCCTTCGACGGCTACCAGATGGGTCTTAACTTCTATACGCTCGTATCAGGGGACATATACTTTAGGACTACCTCTCCTGCCACAAAGACCAATGCAAAACTCCACGTAACGATCAAT
>JAPLMF010000024.1:19052-30043 GCA_026387155.1 Candidatus Omnitrophota bacterium | reverse complement strand
TGAAAGGGATTTTTTATTTTTAGGGGGGTAGGGTCCGTTTCTGAGAGAAGCAGGTCTCAATTAGGAAACTGGTACCTTGAGAAACGGACCCAAAAATGCGTTGACAAAAGAAAAGAAACGCGATAAAATTATTTCAGATAAAAAGCGGGGAGGTCGTGAATTCGGCCTGAGAGTTCCGCGCAATAAGCGGATTACCCGATGAACCTGATCTGGATAATACCAGCGGAGGGAAGGGGGTATGAAAACTGGTAACCTTTATGCGATCGGCATAAGGGTTTTTTATTCTTAAAAAAAGGAGAGGCATATGAAATTAGATGAGATAGTGATTTCTAGAGCGATAATAGAGTCTTATAAAGATAAGCTTGTAAAGGCGCTAGATGTCGATGTGGCAATTGTAGGCGCAGGACCCGCTGGTATGGTTTGCGGGTATTATTTAGCTAAGGCAGGGAAACATGTAGTTCTTTTTGAAAGAAAACTTTCTGTTGGAGGAGGGATGTGGGGTGGCGGCATAATGTTTAATGAAATCGTGGTGCAAGAAAAGGCCAAAAGACTGCTGGATGAATTCGGTATTAGAACTAGACGTTATGAAAAAGGTTATTATCTGGCGGATTCCATCGAGTCAGTTTCGACCATTTGTTCTAAAGCAGTAAAGGTTGGACTGAATATTTTTAATCTAATAAGCGCCGAAGACGTTATGGTACGGAATAAAAAAGTGACAGGGCTGGTGTTAAATTGGACTGCAGTTGAAATGGCCAATCTGCATGTAGATCCTATTTCAATGCGGGCTAAATTTGTTGTGGATTCCACAGGGCATCCAGCTGAGGTAGCGCGTATTGTCGAGAGAAAATCTGGTATTAGGCTTAAGACAAAAACCGGGAAGACTATGGGCGAACAGTCTATGTGGGCAGATGTAGGAGAAGACACGATCGTAAAGAATTCAAAAGAGATATGTTCCGGTTTATACGCTTGCGGCATGTGTGCAAACGCGGTATTCGGCGGTCCGCGTATGGGACCGGTATTTGGCGGCATGCTTCTGGCAGGTGAAAAAGTCGCCAGGGATTTGGTTAAAAAATTAGCCATGGGCTAGTAACAAAAATAGTTCGAATCCCTATATATGGAAGTTGCGATCTTCACGTCTATCTATTGGCGGCCTAGAGCATCGGTAAAACTGCAGAAACTATCTCCAAATTATGCCAATTCCTGCCACCCCTGTTTAATTTTGATTTTTTGCTTGACACGCTATCAGGAATTTTATATGATTCTATATGATCACTACTATGGGCATCCTGTTCAGGATTGCCCAAAGGCAATTATGAATGCAATCA
Organism: Candidatus Omnitrophota bacterium; assembly: GCA_026387155.1. Classification (GTDB taxonomy): domain Bacteria; phylum Omnitrophota; class Gorgyraeia; order 2-01-FULL-45-10; family 2-01-FULL-45-10; genus JAPLMF01. Next base: position 28,718 of record JAPLMF010000024.1, on the reverse strand, counting down.
GCAGCATACCATTAAAAGGAGGAAGCGGAATGAAATCAAAAGCTCTTGTATTAATAGCCATAATCATAGGTCTCGTGTTTACGGGGATCAGTGTTTCTTCTGCTGAGGAAAAGAAAGTTGGCAATTCGATATTTGAATTTAAGAAAGAACTCTCGCTTACCGATAAACAAGAAAAGAATCTGCATGATATAATCGCAAAACTCCAGAGCAATCTTACGGAAAAGCAAAAGGAACTTAAAGGCTTACGGGCAGAGATCAATAAGATGATCGCAGAGCGCGCAAGTCTGGATAAGATAAAAACGAAGCTGCAGAGCATAGCTAAAACTCAGGCAGATGTAACTTATGAAGATATTGCAAGTACCAGAGCTATAGAAACAGAGCTCACAGTAGCGCAGCTTACTAAATGGCGCGGTATGCAGGCAGAGTTTGCTAAGAATTTAAAACAGGCGCAGGATGCGCAGGTCGCAGCGGCTAATCAAAAAGGAAGTGCTAAATGAAAAAAATACTTTCTATAGTTATTATCTTTTCCTTTATTTTTTCATCCATAGCTCCAGCTTTTGCGGCTGATGCCACATGGAATGGCACAACTGATAGCCTTTGGGATAGCGCTACGAACTGGAGTAATCCTGCTTGGCCGGTCACCACCAACACGGCGACATTTAATAACGCGGGTAACACCCATACTACGGTTGACATTGATAGTGTTACCGGTGCCGCGGTTAAGTCTATCGTTTTTGATACTGGTGCCGCTGCTTATGTGATTGGTGACGGTATCCATGCGGATACGCTCACATTAGACAACCTTGGCGTGATCGAGATGACAACTGGGGTTCTAAATAATCAAACCTTTAACGCTAACATTGTTTTGAGTAGCACCCCCGGAATCCCCGGTGGCGCCGCCTTTGAAAATTTTTCGTCGGCCAAAACACTTATTTTTAATGGAACCGTAAACAGCGACGGAATTACACCACAAGATCTGACAGTGGCTGCCACCACAGGCAATGTGGAATTCAACGGCGCAGTAGGGACAATAAATTCTCTGGCAAATTTGGATATAGTAAACGGCAGAAATATAACGGCAGCGGCAATCACAGCGGAAACGATTACGCAAGATGACGGCATCGGCACGACTACCTTAAATGGAGCGGTGAACACGAGCGCGGCAGGCGGAGTGAATTTAACCACGAAGACGATCGATATCAATAATAGCGTGACCACCATCCGTGGGCTGGTTGATTTAAATGCCACCACCGCAGTTACGCTTGATGGCGGCAACATTACCACCACAGCCGGAGTTAATACCGGAACAACCTCCGGCGCTATTGCAATTGATGTAAGCGGCACCGGTACGGTAGCCTTAGCCGGAAGTTTAGACACGACCGGTGCGGCCAATTCTACCGGAGCGGGTTCGATCGGTGGAGCGGTTACGGTAAACACAGCCGGCGGCGTTATGGCTGTGGACAATATAACAACGACAGGCGGAGCCGGGACCGGATTTGACGGCGGCGCGGCTGGGCTGATCACGCTTAATACGGGCGGGCAAATGATCACTTTGAACGGCGATCTATCGGCGATCGGCGGAGCATCCGATACAGCGACGGGCGGAGCCGGCGCCACAGTTACCATAAGTGATCCTGCAACGTTAGGCGCGGCAGTCAGGATCGATACCAGCGGCGGCGTAGGTAATGGCGGTGTGGCTAATGGAGTAGCCGGCAACATAGATTTCCAGGGCACATTGAACGGCACGCAGATATTAAATCTCGACGCCTCCGGCTCGACCGACGGCGATATACACTTTCATGGGATAGTGGGCGGCACACCGCTTGGCGCGGTTACAATTGACAACGCCAAGGATGTGACGGCGTTTGACGGCCGCCAGCTTCACGCAGGCCGCCGGAACCGGCACGACAACGTTCAATGGTTTAGAGGACTACTCCGGCGCGTTTGCATTCACGGGCGATAACCTGACGATCGATGGGATAGGGACCAATGCTGTCGGCACGACGATGACGGTGACCAACGCCGGCACCTTCACGACCGCGGATGGAGCCGACCTCACGGTGGGTAATGCGTTTGTCCAGAATGGCGCAGGGGTCAATCTTTTGGGCGGCAACATCACCAGCACTAACGACGGGATTTCGTTTGCCAAACAGGTGACATTGCAAGGTGCGGATGCTGTCGTTCTTACCAGCGGTCTTGGCGCGGGCGACAACATCGTGCTCGGCACAAATGCGACAACCGACGTGCTTGGCGCGGGCCAAGCGCTTACGCTCAACAGCGGTCTTGGAAACATCACGGTCAACGGCGATGTAGGTGGCGCCGGTGCCGCCCGCTCAACGGCGATGTAGGTGGCGCCGGTGCCGCCCGCTTGGGCGCAGTTAACATTACCAGTGCCGCTGACGCGACGTTTGCGCAGACGATCACGGCCGCCAGCTTCACGCAGGCCGCCGGAACCGGCACGACAACGTTCAATGGCGCGCTCGATTTCAATACCGCCACAGGGCTTGATTTTACAGGCAATATCATAAACATAAGCTCAACAGTAAACACAACTAGCGGTGGCAAAGTGGAGATCACCAACGCCGGTCTTTTGACGATAGCAGGCGCAGGTGACATGACCCTTGATGGCGCGTTTACACAGAATGGCGCAGGGCTGGTATCGACGGGTGGTGATATCACCACTACGGACGACAACATTACTTTCAATTCCGCAACTACGCTTACGGGTGCGGTAACGTTAACCAGCGGAACGGGAATTATCGATCTTGCCTCCACTGTAGACAATGGCGGCTTCCTGCTGACGATAGATAACGACACCAATGCGACTGATTCTTCGATCGCAGGCGTTATGAGTGGCACCGGAGGCTTGGATAAGTATGGCACGGGAGTTCTTGCTTTACACAATGGGAACACTTACTCCGGCGTAACCACTATTAACGGCGGTACCGTGAAGATCGGTGCGGACTCAGGGCTTGGTACGGCTCCTGTTGGAGCTACAGCCGGACAGCTTGTCTTCAATGGCGGGACGCTTCAGTCGACGGCGGACATGATGCTCGCCAGCAATCGCGGGGTTGCCTTAACGGGTGCCGGGACGTTTTCTACCGATACTGGCACGACCTTGACCTATGGCGGTATCATGGCTGGGGCCGGGGTGGGCGGATTGACCAAGATTGGCGCGGGGACTCTCGCTTTGAGTGGTCCGAATACTTACTCGAGTGGCACAACGATCACCACTGGGACATTGCAGGCGAGTAATATCAGTGCTCTCGGGACAGGGTTCGTGACGAACAATGCGATCCTCGATGTCGGAACGACTGATGTTGCCGGGATAGGAAAGTACACGCAGGGCGATAATGCTACGTATAAGGTTACCGTTGATAGCGCGACAACATCAGGCTCTCTATCGTCGACAGTTCCCGCAACGGTATCTGCAGCTGCAACGAGCGTTGTCGATATGACGGTCGCAAATAACCTCTATGTTCCGACAAGCGCCACATTCGACATCATAGACACAGCGAGCACAGGAGTCAGCGGCGTGCCCGGCACGATCAATACGTTGATTAACCGCCATGTCGTGTTTACGGGTTCGACATCAACCAACAACCTCGTTCTGACCGCAGACCGTTCGGCGAATGGTTATGCGAATGACGCTACGGATGCTAATGCGCGAGCTGTCGGCAATGCGCTTGATCGTGTCACAAATCCAACGAGCGATATGACCAACGTATTAAACACGCTCGAAGGCCTGAACAAAACCCAGACGGCCGTGTCCCTCGATACGATGGTCCCGGAGATAGACGCGGGCATTATTAATGCGACCACGAACTCGCTCAACAACTTTGTCGGGGCCGCTCTTGAGAGAACACACGAAACTTTAAACCCCACCGTAGTAGGAGCCGGCGCTTCCACTAGTAAGGGTGCCGTAAGTACTACAGGCGCTTCCACCAATAAAGGCGCTGTCGGAACTACCAGCGCTCCCGCTAAGAAGGGCGTATCCTCGGGTGACGAGGACCTTCCGGACAGCTTCTGGGGTAAAGGTTACGGCAGCTATCTCTCACAGGACACGCGCAAAGACGTTAAAGGATATGACGCGTGGACCGCCGGTACGGCACTTGGCGGAGACCACATGCTTACCGATAACATATTGGTCGGCATGAGCGGTGGTTATGCCTATGGCAATGTCGATTCCGACGCTAATAACGGCAATACGTATATCAACAGCGCGCAGGCGACCATATACGGCGGATATCAGGACGAGAAGTATCCTTACTACATCGACGTGGCAGGCAGTTTTGCGTGGAACTGGTATAACGGCAAGCGTGATATCAGCGTGGGAAGCACTATATCAAGGAATGCGAAAGCGTCATATGACGGCCAGCAATATGGTCTTTATCTGGGCGGCGGCTACACGTTCGATATGAAGAATAACTTAAAACTTACGCCGATCGCGTCGCTTCAGTGGAGTCATCTACGCCTCGCAGGCTATACCGAGACAGAGGCCGGGGCGCTCAATTTGAGCGTTGACAGCCAGAACTATGATATGCTGCAGTCAGGCATCGGCGCGAAACTCGAATATCCGGTCAAAATGAAGTGTGGCATCCTCACTCCCGAAGTCCATGGAAAATGGCTTTATGACTTTATTGGGGATGATATGGCCATGACATCGACTTTCACCGGCGGCGGCCCTTCGTTTAACTCGAACGGCTTTAAGCCGGCAAAAAGCAGCTTCGATCTCGGCGGTAAGCTATCGCTGGATCTAAAGAACGATGTCTCTATCGTAGGAGAGTTTAATACAGAACTGAAAGACCAATATTACGGTCTTTTTGGTTCGGCGTCGCTTAGATATAAGTTCTAGTATAAATTGGATAATTGTGATAATAAGGGCAGACACCGTTTGCGGTGCCTGCCCTTGATTTTTATTATGAATATTGTAAAAAATACCTGCGTCCTCCTTATATTATCAGCGGCTATTTCCGGTTGCGCGACAATGCCGGTCTTTATGGATAGGTCCTCTGTAGCCGAAGATATCGCCGGTAAAGCAGGTTTTAAGAAAGTATATGTCAAGACAGCCGATTTTACGCTCATGACATATCAGAGACTTAAAGGGCCGTCCAAAACCATCCGTCTTTATATTGAGGGGGACGGAAGGGCATGGGAGACAAGAACTAGACTTTCCGATGATCCGACACCTTCAAACCCTGTTGCGTTAAAATTGGCCGCAGCCGACCCTTCGGATAATGTTATCTATGTCGCGAGGCCCGGACAATTTACTCCGGAAGGAGCCGGCCAGTGTGACCCTGCCTATTGGTCAACGCGAAGGTTTTCTGCCGAAGTGGTGGAAGCGCTTAATGGTGTAATAAAAAATTTAAAGACTGAAACAGGCGCGTCGGATATAGAGCTTGTAGGCTTTTCCGGCGGAGGCGCGCTCGCCGTGCTTGTTGCTGCCAAAAGAAACGATATTATAAGTATCAGAACCATTGCCGGTAATCTCGACCATAGAGCTCTATGCGAATATCACCATGTCAGTCCCCTTGATGGTTCACTTAATCCGATCGACTACGCGCCCGATATTAAGCATATACCTCAGCGCCATTTTGTAGGCTCAAAAGACAAGGTGGTTCCGGCGTTTATCGCTCGATCTTTCGTTGAACGGGAAGGTGATAAAAACTACGATCGGGTCACTATCGTTGAAGACGCCACGCACACAAAAGGATGGCGGGAACGATGGAAAAAACTACTGTCTTTATCCCCGAGTACACCTTTTAACGGGCATATTGACAAAATGTAGCGCTTAATGTCCGTATAAAACGCGAGACCCGGTATAATACCGGGTCTCGTTGCCATATTAAGCTATATTTTTTACAGCTTCTTTACGTTATTGGCCTGCTCGCCTTTAGGTCCCTGCGTGATATCGAACTCCACTTCTTCGCCTTCTTTCAAAGACTTAAAGCCATCACCCTGAATAACGCTATGATGTACGAATACATCCTTGCCATCTTCAGGTGTAATGAAGCCGTATCCTTTAGCATCATTGAACCATTTCACTTTTCCTTTTACCATGATTTGCTACCTCCTTCCATATGTACTAATAGCAAATAACAGCCAAAGGAAACAAACTTAAAGTTTAATCTTCCCAGCTACATTTACTATTGCCCGGCATTATACCGCTATTTTGTGCGCTTGTCCACTACTATTTTTAAATATATCAAGATACCAATAGAGCAGGAAAATACCTAAAAACGGTAGAATCTGTTGCTCAAGGTATTCCGACCCAGTCTTAAGACCCAGTCACCGATCCAGTCACGATCGATATTGGCGAAAGCTGTTATTCTTACCCTAATAATTTGATAAGATTCCCGATAAAATTTGTACTGTAAGAAGTAGTAAAATTATTATAGCACATAAGGATACTTAACTGAGTAAAACTACTATTTTATAGTATTAAAGTTGACTTAACTGCATTAATGTGGTAATATTTAACCATGAAACGAAGAATAACCATAAAACTATCTGAATGGAAAAATAGCAGCCAGCGAAAGCCTTTGCTCGTGTATGGGGCAAGGCAAGTTGGGAAGACTTATGTTATTAATGAGTTTGGCCGGAATAATTATAAGAATGTTATTTATGTTAATTTTGAAACTAATCTAGCCGTTGCCGCCGACTTTAGTACTGATATTTCGCCGAAACATATTATAAATTGTTTGGAGATATTCTATAAACAAGAAATAGTTCCCGGAAAAACCCTTATTTTTTTTGATGAAATCCAATTGTGTGAGCGGGCACTGACATCATTAAAGTATTTTTGTGAAAACACCCCGGAATATCACATTGTTGCTGCGGGAAGTCTTTTAGGGGTTGTTTTCAACCGTGAAAAAAGCTCTTTTCCGGTCGGCAAGGTGGATCTCTGCCATCTATATCCTTTGGATCTCGAAGAATTTTTATGGGCTGTGAGCAGAGAAGCGCTGGCGGAGGAAATACGCGGTTGTTACGCGAATAACAACCCCTTGTCAGCCATGCTTCATGACGCGGCTCTTAATCTGTATAAAGAGTATTTGATCGTCGGCGGTATGCCTGCTGTTGTGAATGAGTATCGTAAGAGTCAGAAGCTATTGGATGCGGCCAATGTGCAGGCGCTGATCGTTAGTACCTATATAGCTGATATGGCAAAGTATGCCACGCCTGCCGAAACGACAAAAATAATGGCGGCTTTTCAGTCAATACCGGCTCAATTAGCCAAGGACAACCGGAAATTTCAATACAAGATTATTCACCGGGGCGGTTCCGCCTCGATATTCGGTTCCTCGATCGATTGGCTATGCGCCGCTGGACTGGTTGTTAAATGTAATAAGGTTGAGCACGGGTATATGCCCCTCGCGGCCTATCAGGATTTTTCAAGTTTTAAGCTGTATATGGGGGATGTTGGACTCTTGACTTTAAAGTCCGGGATGTCTACTCATAATATTTTAACGGCCATTGAGGATAACAATACTTTTATCGGAGCGATCGTTGAGAATTACGTGGCGGACCAGCTGCGGGTTCATCGCAGCGAGCTTTATTATTGGGATTCCGCGCATACCGCCGAGATAGATTTTATAATTCAGGATGGGGGTAAGATCATTCCTATCGAAGTTAAATCAAGCGCCCATACTCGCTCCAGGAGTTTATCGGTCTACAAATCAAAGTACAATCCTTCGTACGCGATAAGGATATCCGCAAAAAATTTTGGATTCGAGAATCAGATAAAGTCCGTTCCGCTGTATGCGGTCTTCTGTATCGAGTAATATCGGAAAACCAGCTTTAAGGCAAATAAAGTAAGTGTTCACTTGACATATTCCCCTATTTTGCTATAATTGATGTTCAATGAATGAACAACCCCAAAAAGAAGAAACTCTCTTCATTATTAAAGAGCTAGAGATTAATCCCAGCGCTACCCAGCGAGATTTATCCAGCAGCTTGAATATCTCCTTAGGTAAGACCAATTATCTCCTGCGCGAATTGATCATGAGGGGGTTTGTTAAATCCAGTAATTTTACCAATAATCCCGGAAAGCTAAGGAAAATTAATTATCTTTTGACCGAGAAAGGCCTGGAAGAGAAACTAAGGCTTCTTAAGCATTTTCTGCAGATAAAAGAGGCGGAATATAATAAGTTAAAGCAGGAGATGGAGCATTCGTTAAATGGTAAAACGAGTGTTTAAACATGAAATATAAAATATTTATCAGTAGTGTTCAGAAAGAATTCAAAGATGAGCGCAGGGCTCTGAGAGACTACATTTATGGCGACGCGTTACTGAGCCGATTTTTTGAGGTGTTTTTATTTGAGGATTTACCCGCCAGCGATCGCCGCTCGGACGAGGTGTATTTAAAAGAAGTAAAGTTGAGTGATATTTATCTGGGGTTGTTTGGAGACCAATATGGCGCTCGGGATGGCGATGGTATGTCGGCGACGCATAAAGAGTTTATTTTGGCATCTCAGATCGGTAAACCCCGGTTTATTTTTGTTAAAGGCGATAGTGACGCTCCCCGGCATCCAAAGATGCTTGCCTTGCTTCGTCTGGCGGGAGAACAATTGATCAGGCGTCGTTTTAACACAACGACTGAACTTCATTCAGCGGTTTATGCGAGTCTGGTGCAGCATCTTTTGGGATCAGGCCGGCTTCTTACAGGGCCGTTTGATGCGACGGTATGCCTTAACGCGGAACTCAAGGATATCTCGAGTGAGAAAGTCAAAACTTTTCTTGCTCGTGCTCAAGAAGAGCGCGAATATGCTTTTGGGCCAAAGACTCCGATGCACACCGCTCTTCGGCATCTTAATTTGCTGGTGGGCGACAAACCCAATCACGCAGCTATTTTGTTATTTGGAAAAAAACCTCAGCGGTTTCTTGTCACATCAGAGGTCAAATGCCTTCATTTTCATGGTACCGAGGTTAGAAAACCCATTCCGTCGTACCAGATCTATAAAGGCACTATTTTTGAACTTGTTGATCAGTCGCTCGATTTTGTAATGTCAAAGATCGCCAGGTCTGTTGGCACGCGTTTGCTCAGTGCTCAGGCTCCGGTCAAGTATGAACTGCCTCGTAAGGCAGTGGCTGAGGCTATTGTGAATGCTGCTGTACATCGCGATTATATCAGCAATGCAAGTGTTCAGGTCATGCTTTTTTCCGATCGGCTTGAAGTATGGAATCCCGGTGAATTACCTCCGGGGTTGACCATTGAAGGATTGAGGCGGCCTCATGCGTCTATTCCGCACAATCCTTTGATTTGCGAGCCGGCGTTTCTTGCTCATTATGCAGAAAAGGCAGGCAGCGGTATTATTGATATGATTAAGTTGTGCAAAGCAGCTGGTGTTCCTGCGCCTACTTTTAGGCAGGACGGCGGACAGTTTGTCCAGACTTTATGGAGAGCGAAAAAATCTTTTGAAACAACAGAGTCTACCGATCAAGGTATTCCGACCCAGTCGGCGACCCAGTCGGCGACCCAGTCGATCGATCCGGTTAAAAGAGTTGTCCTTGCCCTAAGACAGGGAGCGAGATCTTCCGGAGAATTGCGTCAGACGTTGGGGATCAGGCATCGACCGACATTCCGTAAGAACTATTTACATCCAGTTTTAAAGACGGGTTTGGTTGAAATAACAATCCCCGATAAGCCAAATAGTCGATTGCAAAAAT
>JAPLMF010000024.1:0-19044 GCA_026387155.1 Candidatus Omnitrophota bacterium | reverse complement strand
AATAGTCGATTGCAAAAATACCGCCTGACCAAAAAAGGAATTATATGCTTGAAGAAAATATCTTTGTAATAAGATATATATTCATTAAACGGTAAAACGAGCGTTTAAAACAGGAGGAATCGATGGGAAATGAGCAGCAGCAGTATATAGAGGAAGATGAAATCGACTTAAGGGAGTATATTAACGTTATAATCAAGAGGAAAAAGCTCATCCTGGGCATATTTCTTGCCGCAGTGGTCGTTACAGCCATAATTAGTCTAACGATGCCTAAGGTTTATGAAATTACCTCTACTATCCAGCTTGGAAGCGTTAATGGGCTTGTAATGAAGAGTGAAGATGCAAAAACAGTGATCCTGAACCAAAATTCCCTATCATCTATAATCAATAGACTAAACCTTAAGATGACACCCGAAGAACTCCAGAAGGATATTAAAATTAATGATGTAGGCGGCACTAATTTATTAAAAATACAAATAATCTATCCTGGTATTGATATGGTTCTTAAGATAAATGACGCAATCGTAAACCCGTTTATTGTCCAGGGTCAGGCAATGTATCAAGAGCGCTTGGCCATCATTAACGAACGATTAAAAGAGTTAAATGAAGAAATAAAGAATGCTGAAGGGGATATAGCTAGGACGCAAGCTTTAATTTCCGAGGTTCCTACCGACAGTAGCGTTTCTCAGTCCGATATTTCTTTAAGGATTATTTTATTACAAAATACCCTCTCTAATTACGAAAGTAATCTTAGCGGGCTTAGGAGTCAAAGAAACGGGATGAAACTTATGCTTACCGATGCCAAGGATTTTAAGGTTTTTGACGCACCGATCAGGCCTAAGTACCCCGTAGGGCCCAAGAAGAAGCAGAATGTCATTCTTGCCGGCATATTGAGTTTAATGTTCGGAATATTTCTGGCGTTCGTTCTGGAATTTTTGCAGAAAAACAAGACAGGGGAAGCTAAATAATGAAAAAAGCTCTCATAACAGGTATTACCGGCCAGGATGGATCATACTTAGCGGAACTGCTTCTATCCAAAGGATATGAAGTTCACGGCATTATAAGAAGAGCCAGTACCTTTAATACCGGTAGGATAGACCATATTTATATTGATCCGCATTCTAAGAAACCCAAATTATTCCTGCATTATGGCGATATTTCCGATAGCGAACAGATAAATAACATCATCTTTAATGTAAAACCTGATGAAATTTATCATTTAGCCGCCCAAAGTCACGTTAGGGTAAGTTTTGATATCCCCGAGTATACTGGGAATATCACTGCTTTAGGTACTACGCGTATTCTGGAGGCAATCCATTCCAGCGACAAAAAAATAAAGTTTTATCAAGCGTCCAGTAGCGAAATGTTCGGCTCCGCGCGCCCACCTCAGTCAGAAACTACCTGTTTCAAGCCGCAAAGCCCTTATGCCTGCGCTAAGCTTTATTCGTACTGGCTGGCAAGAAACTACCGCGATGGTTATAATATGTTTGCCTGTAACGGCATACTTTTTAATCACGAATCGCCGCGTAGAGGCGAAACTTTTGTCAGTAGGAAGATCACTCGGGCAGTAGTCAATATTTTAGCCGGTAAGCAGGATAAGCTTTATTTAGGTAACCTCGATGCAAAAAGAGACTGGGGGTATGCTCCTGAGTATACAGAGATGATGTGGAAGATTTTGCAGCAGGGTAAGCCTGATGATTATGTTACAGGTACAGGCGAGTCTCATTCTGTAAAAGAATTAGTAAAAGAAGCTTTTAGTTATGTCGGCTTAAAATGGAAGAAATATGTAAAAATTGACCCCCGTTATTTTCGTCCTACAGAAGTGAACAATCTTATTGCCGATATTAAAAAGGCAAAGAAGGTATTTAAGTGGCAGCCGAAGGTACATTTTCATGATTTAGTCAAAATAATGGTCGATGCTGATATGAGAGCTTCTGGATTAGATCCAATAGGAGAAGGCGATAAGATCCTCGAGAAGAAATTCCCTACTAGGTGGTGGAAGGTTGATTAACCTAAAAAATAAACGCATCTTAGTTACTGGTGGGGCAGGTTTCTTAGGCAAGCATCTTGTTGCTAAGCTAAAGGAACGCGGATGCCGAGATATCTTTATCCCGTTCATTGAAGATTATGATTTAGTCGATATGAAAGCGGTTAAGCGGCTTTATGCTGATGCAAAGCCGGACATAGTTATTCATCTCGCGGCAATCGTAGGCGGTATTGGCGCTAATCGTGAGAATCCGGGCAAGTTCTTCTATGATAACCTGATGATGGGTGTTCAGATGATGGAGGTTGGCCGACAGGTCGGCATAGAGAAGTTCGTGGCCCTTGGGAGCATCTGCGCTTATCCTAAATTTACACCTGTGCCTTTTAAAGAGGAAAATCTATGGAATGGCTATCCGGAAGAGACAAATGCTCCTTATGGCCTGGCTAAAAAAATGCTTTTGGTGCAGTCTCAGGCCTACCGCCAACAATACGGATTTAGTAGTATATTCTTATTACCTGTCAATCTTTATGGTCCAGGCGATAATTTTGAGCCTAATTCCTCGCATGTTATTCCAGCCTTAATTAAAAAATGTTGCGATGCCGTCAAGAATAATGAAAAGAAAATAGTGGTCTGGGGCACCGGCAAACCCACCCGTGAATTTCTCTATGTGGAAGACGCCGCAGGGGCCATAATTTTAGCTACTGAAAAATATAATAAGTCAAATCCTGTAAATATTGGAGCCGGTTTTGAGATAACCGTAAAAGATCTTGTTAAACTGATCGTTAAGCTTACCGGTTTTAAGGGTAAAATCATCTGGGATAAGAGTAAGCCTGATGGACAACCGAGGCGATGTCTTAGTACATCTAAGGCTAAGAAGGAGTTTGGTTTTAAAACGAAAACCTCTTTTGAGGATGGATTGAGGAAAACAATAGAATGGTATGAGGGCAATTAAATTTGTCCAAAAAATATTAAAGAAAAGTCAATTTCTACTGACGGAGGATAAGATGCTCGATGGAAAATCAGTTCTTATAACAGGTGGCACAGGATCGTTTGGGCATAAATTTACGGAGATGGCACTCAAGCAATACAACCTTAAAAAATTGATTATTTTCAGTCGCGACGAGTATAAACAATATGAAATGGCCAAGCTGTTTCCTGAGAATAAATATGAAGCTATTCGGTATTTCATAGGAGATGTCCGTGATAAGGACCGCCTCCATCGCGCCTTTCAAGGCGTTGATTATGTTGTACATGCGGCGGCTTTAAAACAGGTTCCTGCGCTAGAATATAACCCTACGGAAGCGGTTCGGACTAATGTCGACGGAGCGAACAATGTTGTGGATGCAGCCATTGATGCCGGCGTTAAGAAGGTGATAGCTTTATCCACCGATAAAGCGGTTAGCCCTGCGAATCTTTATGGTGCGACTAAGCTTGTTGCTGAGAAACTTTTTATTGCAGCGAATTCGTATAGCGGAGGTTCTGTTAAGTTCTCAGCGGTGCGTTATGGCAATGTTGTAGGATCACGCGGCAGCGTTATCCCGTTCTTTATTGATCTTAGAGCGCGCGGTGTAAAGGAATATCCCATTACAGATGAAAGGATGACACGTTTTTGGATCACTCTTGAACAAGGCGTTGAGTTGGTATTAAAAACGCTTGATGAATCCGTAGGCGGTGAGATCTTTATACCAAAAATGCCATCAATGCGGGTGACCGATCTGGCAAAAGCGCTGGATCCGAATTGTGTGCTAAAAATGATCGGTATTCGTCCCGGCGAAAAGATACATGAGTCGCTAATATCGGAGGATGAAGCGAGAAAAGCTCTCGAATTTGAAAAACATTTTATAGTTTTGCCACAGTTTATGGGAACCGAAGATATATTCAAGAAGTTCAAGGGGGGCAAAGATCTGCCGGACGGGTTCATCTATCGTAGCGATCTGAATAAAGATTGGCTTGATGTTGATCGTCTGAAGGTAATGGTTAACAACTGGAAGATGGATATATAACATGAAGAGTATTCGTCGTGCGCTTCCTTACGGTAGGCAGTCGATCGACGCGCATGATATTAAAGCAGTCGTGCGTGCGCTCAAAGGTCCGTTTCTTACGCAAGGGCCGGCGGTAAAGGCTTTTGAGGGAGCGAAATACTGCGTGGCTGTCGCGAACGGAACGGCAGCCCTTCATATAGTGGTAGCCGCAGTCGGCTTAAAGAAGGGCCATTCAGGCGTTACCTCACCGATCACATTTTTGGCATCCGCCAACGCGCTGGTCTATAGTGGCATAGAGCCCTTGTTCGCGGATATAGATCCGCAAACGGTCAATATATCCCCGAAGGCTTTGAGCCTGGCCATACGCAAAGATACAAAGGTTATAATACCGGTGCATTTCGCGGGAAGGCCGGCGAGAATGAAAGAGATCGCCGCCATCGCCGCCAAAAATAAATGTTTTGTGATAGAGGATGCAGCGCATGCGATCGGCAGTCGTTATCCCGATGGAGGACGCGTCGGTAATTGCGCATATTCCGCCATGACCATCTTTTCATTTCATCCGGTCAAGACCATCACGACCGGTGAGGGAGGCGCGGTCATGACGAATGATGTGAAATTCTATGATTGCTTGCGCCGTTTGCGTTCACATGGAGTGATGCGCGACCCTGCTTTGAACAGGAAGAGAGGCCTTGGTCCATGGCATTATGAAATGCAGGAGCTTGGTTTTAATTATCGGATGACAGATATTCAGGCCGCTCTTGGGCTAAGCCAGCTAAACAAGATCGACCGTTTTATAGCTCGGCGCAGCAAGATAGTCGCTAAATACAATGCGGCGTTCAAAGACATCCCGTGGATACGGCCGGTTTCGGTGAACGACAAGTTTTGCGCGTACCACCTTTATGTTGTAAGGGTCGATTTTAATAGGCTTGGTATCTCGCGGTCGGCTTTTATGAAAAGACTGCTGGATAAGGGCGTAGGCACACAGGTACATTATATACCGATTTATCGTCAGCCTTTTTACAGAAAGAATTTTGGTATTTCACCGGCAGGTTTCCTTGAAGCGAACAGGTACTATGATGAATGTGTATCACTACCGCTCTTTCCTGCAATGACGGATCGTGATATCACGAAGGTCATATCCGCAGTTACGGGATTGGCATAGGAATCCTTATGAAGAATTTAAAATCTCAAGCGATGCAAATGAGGGCAAAGCAGTTTATTCCGGGGATGTCGCAGCTTTTATCTAAACGACCGGATATGTTCTCTTTTGGTATTTGGCCGGGATATTACAGTAAGGCCAAAGGTGCGAAGATCTGGGATCTCGATGGTAATGAATATATCGATATGAGTATTGGCGGAATAGGCGCGAACGTTCTTGGTTATGCCGACCCGGATGTGAATGCCGCGGTTATCGAGGCTGTGAATGGCGGTTCCAGCTCATCGTTAAATTGTCCTGAGGAAGTTGAACTGGCGGAAGAATTATGCCGCATGCATTCATGGGCGCAGATGGCGCGTTTTGCGCGCGGCGGCGGCGAGGCTATGGCGATCGCAGTGAGGATCGCTCGGGCGCATACCGGTAGGGATATCACCGTTATCTGCGGCTACCATGGTTGGCATGACTGGTATCTGTCCGCGAACATCGGTACGGAGAACGCTTTGGGCGAGCATCTTATCCCCGGCTTGAGCCCTGTGGGTGTACCGCGCGCCCTTAAGGGGACTACGCATGTTTTTCACTATAATGACTTGGACAGCCTCAAAAAAGTAATTTCTGAAAACAGGAAAAAGATAGCGGCGATTGTGATGGAGCCGGTGCGGAATGTCCAGCCGGTGCCGGGTTTTCTGGAAGGCGTTAGACAATTGGCTGATGAAGAAAAAGCTGTTTTTATTATCGACGAGATATCGTCCGGATTTCGCATGAATTGCGGCGGCGCGCATCTGCTTTACAAGGTCAAGCCTGATATCGCAGTATTTTCAAAGGCCATGGGTAATGGTTATCCCATCGCGGCCGTTATCGGATGCGCGTCAGTTATGGAGTCCGCACAGAAGAGCTTTATCAGCAGCACGATGTGGACGGAGCGCATCGGCCCTGTTGCGGCGCTGGCAACGATTAAGAAATTCAAGGCTGCCAAAGCTCATGAGCATCTGATGGAGATGGGCCGTTTGGTCCAGGAGGGTTGGAAGGCGGCAGGCCAGCGCCACGGCTTGCCGGTCAATGTTTCCGGGATCTATCCTTTAAGTCATTTTGTATTTGACGGAAACGATAATCCTACGATGAAGGCGTTTTTCATCCAGGAGATGCTGGAAAAAGGTTTTTTGGTGTCAAATCTGTTTTATTCGATGCTGGCCCATACCCGAGAGCATGTCGATGCGTATATGGCGGCTCTGGATGAGGTCTTTGCGCGTATCAGGCAATTAAAAGACGCCGGCGAATTACAATCCGCGTTAAAAGGCAAACCGTCGGCGGCGGGTTTTAAACGGATCGCTTAAATTATGAATAGACTGGTTCTTGGAACCGCTCAGCTTGGCATGTCCTACGGCATTAATAATAAGGCTGGGAAGCCGGATCTTAACGCTGCGCGCGATATTGTCAGGGCTGCCCTTGATAACGGTATTACGCGTTTTGATACGGCGCAGGCATATGGCGAGAGCGAGGGTGTTCTAGGGAAAATTTTTCACGAAATTAAAGCAAGCGATCATATCAAAGTTTATAGCAAACTGCGTCCGGACCTCGATCTATCCGATGGGAAAGCTGTCCGGGCATCCGTTGACGACTCATTGCGCCGGCTTAAGATCAACCGCCTTGAGGGGCTGCTGCTGCACTGCGAAGAGGGGCTAAAGCTATGGAATGACGGGCTTGGAGATTCGCTTACGGAGCTGGTGGTGGCGAAAAAGGTAAAGTCGATAGGGGTTTCGTTTTACACGCCCAAAAAAGCGCTTGAGGCCTTGGACATATACGGGATCGACCTTATCCAGGTGCCGGCGAATATCCTAGATCGCAGATTTGAGGATGCCGGGGTTTTTAAGAAGGCCGGGGAATTCGGGAAAAATGTTTTTGTGCGAAGCATTTTCTTACAAGGTCTTTTATTGATGCCTAGCAACTCTGTTCCGGCCAAGATGAGGAATGTGTTGCCCTATTTGGAGCGATTGGAGCAAATGGCGTCAGATATGAAGTTGAGCCGCCAAGAATTGGTATTGGGATATGCGGCGGGCAAGTGGCCCGATGTCTTTGTGTTGTTCGGCGCGGAAAGCAAACAGCAGGTCATAGATAACGCAAAGGTATTTGCTGCAAAGAAGATACCGGAGATCGACGAAGCGGTTTTTGGAAATGTGCCGGAAAATGTTTTAAATCCTGTGCTTTGGAGTAAATCATGAGAAAAGCTTCCGTAATTATTCAGGCGCGTATGGGGGCTTCCCGCTTGCCGAACAAGGTGCTCATGCCTTTAGCTGGGAAGCCGGTGCTTGAGCATGTAATATGCCGTTGTCAACGGACTAAGTTGGTGGACCGGGTTATCGTTGCAACTACAGTTGATATAAAAGATATGGCCGTTGTGAATCATGTAAAAGGTTTAGGAGTTGATGTTTATTGCGGATCGATCGACGATGTCCTCGATCGTTATTATAAAGCAGCCGAACTTTATAAGCTGCAGAATATTGTACGCATAACGGCGGACTGTCCGATGATCGACCCCGATATTGTGGATCTGGTCATCGATCGGTATTTTCGCGAGAATGCGGAGTATGCGTCGAACACATTGCAGCCTACTTATCCGGATGGAGAGGATGTGGAGGTATTCGGTTTTGACGTATTGAAGAAGGCCTGGCTGGAAGCGAAGATGCCTTCTGAGCGTGAACATGTGACGCCTTATATCAGTAAAGAGGGTGCTTTTAAAAAGGTAAGTGTTATTAACAGCCAGGATCTTTCTTCTTGGCGCTGGACATTGGACGAACCCCGTGATTATGAAAAACTTGCAGCCATTTTCAACGCTTTGTATCCGAAGAACGAGTTCTTTCATATGAAGGATGTTTTAATGTTTTTAAACAAACATCCGGAGGTGAACAAAATAAACTCAGGCATCGGACGTAATGAAGGTTATAAGAAATCTTTGGCCGATGACAGGAGGGCTCCCTGAGATGCCAAAGATCGGGCTAAAACTGTGGTCTACAAATTTGAGTTATATTCCTGCGGCCATGGATCTCTTTGCCAAAAAAACATTTGATTATATAGAGCTTTTTACGGTTCCGGGGTCTTTAAGTACGATACCCAAATGGAAAGGGACGGTCATTCCGTATGTTCTGCATGCACCGCATAGCATGGCGGGATTTAATCCTGCAGATCCGGCTTGCAGGAAAACAAATTTGAATATCATAAAACAAGTCGACGAGTTCTTCTGTGCGCTATCTCCGATGTTCGTAATATTTCATCCCGGATTGAACGGCAGCGAAGCGGAGGCCGTATCTCAATTCCGATCTTTTGGAAAGGCATACCCTTCGATGTATAAGAAGACGATCATTGAAAATAAACCGCAGGTTGGCCTTCAAGACGAGAGGTGCCTGGGGGCTTCGCCTGAAGAAATGAGATCTCTCCTTCGGGGCACAGGGTGCGGGTTTTGTTTGGATTTTGTCCACGCCATTTGTTATTCGGTCTTTGTCGGGGAACCCTGGAAAAATGCGTTGGTCCGGTTCTTGGCTATGGATCCATCTGTGTATCATCTGTGCGACGGGTCCTATTCTGTTAAAGATACGCATAAGCCCCTGGGTGAGGGGGAACTTGACCTGCCATACTTGATAAGTTTGATCGGTCCGAAAAAATATGTCACATTGGAGACGAAGAAGGCTTATACGGATTCGTTGGATGATTTTATTCAGGATGTTAAAAAGTTAAAAGAATATGCCAGAGCTTAAGATAAAAAACAGGATCATAGGTCCAAGACATCCCTGCTACGTGATAGCGGAGATGTCATCAAATCATGCCGGGTCTTTCAAAAAGGCTCTGGCGATCGTGAGGGCAGCAAAAGAATCCGGTGCGGATGCCATAAAGCTTCAGACCTATACACCGGATACGATAACGATAGATTGTGATAATAAGTATTTTCGGCTGGACCATCCTCTATGGAATGGCAAAACGCTGTATCAGCTGTATAAAGAAGCGCAGACCCCCTGGAAATGGCACAAGCTTTTGAAGAAGGAGGCGGATAAAATAGGAATCCATTTCTTTTCGACCCCCTTTGACAATAGCGCGGTCGATTTTCTCGAAAGGTTGGCAGTGCCTGCATACAAGATCGCATCTTTTGAGCTGGTGGACGATCTCCTGTTAAAGAAGATCGCGCAGACCCGCAGGCCGGTCATTATGTCGACGGGGATGGCCAGTTTGGAAGAAATAAGGCATGCAGTCGGGGTATTGAAGCGTAACGGAACAAAACAACTGGCTCTGCTTCGTTGTCTAAGCTCGTATCCTGCCGCACCGCAGGAGATGAACTTGACCATAATAAAAGATCTCCGTGACAGGTTTAATGTTGTTACAGGTCTTTCAGATCACACTACGGATAATGTCACGGCAGTTGCGGCGGTGGCTTTGGGTGCCAGTATTATCGAAAAGCATTTTAAGCTTTCAGATGACGGAACATCGCATGATTCGGCGTTTTCTTTATCTCCTAGTCAGTTTAGTTCGCTGGTCCGGGACATCCGTACCGTAGAGAGTGCCTTAGGCAAAATCAAATACGGCCCGGCGTCGTCTGAAAAAAACAGCTTAAAATTTCGCCGCTCTATATTCGTCGTCAAATATATTAAGAAAGGGCAGGTCTTCTCACGGGATAATCTTAGGGTTATCCGTCCGGAGCACGGCCTGGATGCCCGATCATATAAAAACGTCATCGGGAAGAGGGCTAGTTGCTCTCTGCGGCGCGGGACTCCGCTGCTTAAAGGAAATGTTGTATCATGAAGGAAGGACCGGTCATCTATTTTCGTCCTGCTGCGCTGGAGGATTGCCGGAAGATCTTTGATTGGCGGAACAATCCTGCGGCAAGAGACAATTCCTTGTCATCAGAGCCGGTCAGCTGGCAAGATCACGAGAGATGGTTCAAGGCCAAGGTATTCGATCCGAAGACTTTATTCTATGTCCTGCTGGCAGAGAATGAGAAGCCTGTTGGCCAGATTAGGATCGATCTTGATGGAAGCGAAGGAATTATAAGCATCACGGTAGCTCCTGAAGCCAGGGGTCGCGGTTATGGCGATAAAGGGCTAAAAGCGGTGGTCGACCACATATTTCAGGAGAAGCGGTTGTCCAGACTGGTCGCATTGGTAAAAGAAGATAACGTGTCTTCGCAGAAAATTTTTTCTAATAATTCTTTCATTCCTAACGGTAAACGTTTAGTCGGAGGGCGTTCTTTTCTGGAATTTGAACGTCTTATTAATATAGAGCAGATATGAAGGAAATAATAGACTCTTTTGTTGGTTGGAAACCGGTGGGATGATGGAAAAAATATGTCAAACTTACTAATTCCACTCAGGGGCATGCTAAGTTCCGGATTATTTAAAAGAACTTGTGTGTATACTTTTTCTATTTCTTTTAGTGCGCTTGCCGCGTTTTTACTTCTTCCGATATTGACTAGGTATTTATCACTCTACGATTATGGGGTCGTTGAAACGTTTATGTCAATTGTTGCCTGCCTAACGGGCGTGGTTATGGTAGGTGGAAATACGCTCTTATCCAAAGAGTACTTCAACTATAGTCATATCAAGATAAGGAATTACACGGGAGATATTTTAGGAATGACGCTGTTGTGCAGTACAGTGGTTTTTATTATAGCTCTTATCATTGCAGGTTTTAGCGGGTTTTTTCCAGAATTCATAAAGATTAGTAATTTTTTAATGCTGTTAGCAATAGTTGTTGCCTTTGCCAATGCAATCATATCAATGCTTACAACCTTGTTTCAGTTACAAAAAAAATCGATAAGCTATGCCATATTTTTAAACTCAAAGACTATCATGGAAATAGTCGTTTCCCTTTTCTTAATTATTGTTGTTGGATTAAAGTGGCAAGGTCGTATAGTCGGTATTTCTGCCGCCAGTCTGGTTTTTTTAGTGATTGCAATACTCATATTTAGAAATCATAAAGTAAGCTTTAAATTTCCTACTCATCATGGCAGGCAGATCATATTATTGGGTCTCCCGCTCATATTGGTTCATGCAAGCGGGTGGGCCAATGAAATGATCGACAAATTAATGATTAATAATTTAATAAATGTGGCATCGACGGGGCTATACTCGGTTGGCTATAAATTCGGGATGGTCGTGATGATGGTAGAGACTGCATTCAGCCGAGCGTGGCTTCCATTTTTCTATGAAACCGTTAGTAAAAATAACAAAAGCGACGATTTAAGAATAGTAAGGGTTACCTACATGTATATTGCAGGGTTAATTGTTTTTGCTATTTTTTTTGGTTTGCTTGGAAAGTATCTCCTCTATTTTATGGTAGATAAAAAGTTTTTTGCCGCAGGTCAGTTTATATTTTTGGTAAGTATGGCGTATTGTTTTGATGGGATATGGAAGATGTTTATTGGTTATTTGATTTATAAAGGAAAAACCAGGACATACTTATACATAATATTGATATCTGCGATTGTGAATATTACACTGAATTATATTCTACTGCAACGGATTGGTTTAATCGGTGCTGCCTGGGCAACTTTTATCTCCTTTGGGGTCGGTGCCGTTCTTACTACTATCGCAGGGTGTAGAAGTCATCCTATGCCATGGTTTTCAGTAGCTGTTTTTCAACTATAAGATGTGGTTTGACCATTTTTGATGATAAGGAGTTTGTGTTTATGAAGAAAAATAAACTGATGGTAGCTGGACCAACTGAGATAGAGAGTGATGTAAGACGAGGTGGGTCATTTCCTATGGTTTATAATAGGACACCAAAATTCAGCAAGTTTATTTTGCGATTAGAAAAAAGACTTAAGATGTTTTTTAAAACAAAAAATGATGTTTTCATTCTATCCTCTTCAGGTACCGGTGCGATGGAGTGCGCCTTAGTCAACTTCTTATCCCCGGGTGACGAAGTTGTTATTTTATCAGGCGGAACATTCGGGCATAGGTGGCATGAGATAGCGTCGCGTTTTAAGATAAAGAGCTGTTTGATCGCTGTGCCGCAGGGTAAAAGCGTTGATCCCGATGTGGTCGAAGAAAACATAACCAAGAAAACCAAGGCGGTTTTTGTTACGGCCAATGAAACTTCAACAGGTGTACTCATCGATTTGGAGGCGATAGGTGCGAGAGTTAAACGAACTAATGCCATACTGATAGTAGATGCTGTAAGCAGCCTTGGGGCGGATAGGCTTGAAACGGATAAGTGGCACTGCGATGTTGTTATAACTGCCAGTCAAAAAGCTTTAGCTATTCCTCCCGGATTGTCATTGATTACAGTGAGTAAAAAAGCGTGGCGCTTAGTCAAAAACTCCAAAATAGATAAATACTATTTTGACCTAAAAGCCTATAAAAAAAACTTGGCAAGAGGTCAGACGCCATTCACCCCTCCTATTTCGCTTCTTTATCAGCTTGATCTGAGGCTTAAAAAAATTCATAAAAAAGGAATGAGAAGTATTATTGAGCAGCAGAAAGACAAGTCGCTTTACCTTCAGAAAAGACTGAAAGCGGTAGGTCTTAAAATTATCGGCAGCAAGCCTTCAAGCGGGGTCGTCGGCATATTATTTCCTGACAAGATCAATGCTTCAGATATTGTTAAAAAATTAAGACGCAAATACCATATTGAAATAACCCCAAGCCCCGGCGCCGATAAAACGAGAATAGCGCGTGTAGGATTATTTGGAGATATAAATTTTTTTGATATCGATGTATTGATAAAAGCATTAAAAAAAACACTTTGTAAAAAGTAGGTAGAGACTGGTTAAAAAATGATAAAATATTGCAAATGCAATAAGTGCATAAAGAATAAAACGATTACCAACCCATATAATATTTATCAGAAAGCTTTTTCTCTGGAAGATATTCATATTGATTTTGATTACAGAGTGACAGCCTTGTGTAAATTTGGCTGCGAAAAATTTAGTAAAAAACCAACATGCCCGCCAAATATACCGGAAATAGAGTTTTTTAGGGATGCACTGGGCGGATATAAAAAGATTTACATAATAGGTCGAAAATATCCATATTCCGATGGGTTATTTTCAGATCATTGGCGGATATATTCAACCAATGAGATACACGATTTACTTTTAAAAAAAGAGACAGAGTTTTTTAACGAGGGATATTTATATGCAAAAGCGTTTATCGGCGGCTCGTGCAAGATCTGTTCTTTCGATAATTGTAATTCTACAAAATGCGCCGTGCCTGGAAAAGGCAGAATTTCATTGGAAGGCACGGGTATACAAGTTTTTTCCTTAATGAAACTGCTGAAATTAGAGTACGAAGAGCCGCCGGTGAATTATTTCTGGCGAATTGGTATGGTGTTTTTCTAAACTAGGAGGGGATAGATGACAACAAGAGCTATTATTCTGGCTGCGGGCAAGGGGACACGAATGGCGTCATACTCAAATTCATCTCCGAAGGCTTTACTTGAGTTAAGGGGTGAAACCCTACTGAGTAGGCAATTGCGCTCATTTAATAATTCGGGAATTAATGAGTTTATAATTGTAGGCGGCTATCTATTTGAACAAATGGAAAAGTTTGTTCAAAGCAGTAAATACAATATAAAGTTGATATATAATCCTTTTTATACGGAAACCAACAGCATAGCAAGTTTATGGTTTGCGCGAAAATACCTGGAAGGTGATGTTTTTATTACTAATGGAGACGCTTATTTTGATAAGGCTATCTTTGAAAAATTATTAAAAAATAAGAATAATTATGTTTTTGGTTTGGATGAAAGCAAAAGAACCGACGCGGATTATCGGGTTACTATGAGCGATAATGAAATTTTAGATATGGGCAAAGATATTCCGGAAAATGAGGTAATGGCAGAGTATATAGGGATCGCGTTAATCAGAAAAGCCGGCGTCAAATTGTTTAGAGATCTATTAGAAAAATCCATTAGGAATGGAAATTATAATCTTTGGTGGGAAGATCTCTTTGTAGAGCTTATGGCAAAATGCCAGAAGATATCTTACGTAGATGTTACAGGCCATCTGTGGTTTGAAGTAGATAAGCCAAAAGATTACCGAAAATATCAAAGATGCTTTTAATCCGCCATCTATGAAGATACAATTATTGAGGCATACAAAATATGCATATTAAGAAAGTACCTGTAGTTTCATTGGAAATAAAGGCATATACGCGGCTGCAATGCATGCTCGGTTGTTTGCATTACAAGTGTAATCCTATGTGCCCGCCGTCATGTTTAGACACTGCACGGACGAAGGAGCTTATTAATTCATATGAATATGCTAACATCTATTTCGATAATATAGAGTTCGACAATAAATTCGACCTGGCCCAGAAGAGAAAAGCCTTCCAGGTGAAATTACTTGAAGAAGAATGCCGTCTAAAATCGGAAGGTAACTTTTACGCGCTTTGTTTTTTTTCAGGCGCATGTTTAATGTGCGATGATGATATCTGTAATTTAAACGAATGCAAGCGTCCTTCTGCCGGACGCATGGCAGTTTGTGCCACAGGTATCGATATAATGAAGTTATGCGAGAGTGTCTTGAAATTACCGGAGGGGCAAAGTATATCATATTGGAAGCCTCTTTTTGCAAAGAGCCATTTCAAAGAGTTTAACGACAGATACCTTTGCCTGGGGCTTATTTTTTACTAAAGAAACAAGGTCGTTTATGGAAAAATTCATTTATATCATGAAGGGGATGGCCAGGTACATTTTATATCTGATCTTGGGGAACAGAAGATTCAGGGCGTTCGATAGTTTTCCTTTTAACCCAAACCAGCCAATGCCGGAGTGGGCCCCGCAGATAATGGCCAAGTGCTGCGAGGCATTGGAAAAAAACAATATAAGATATCGATTAGCGGACGGAACTATTCTGGGACTGTACAGGCAGGGTGGGTTTATAGTGCACGATAATGATATAGATGTTGATATACTTGATTTTCAGAATATAAAATTGCTTCAGGCGAGTATGAAGAGGCTGGGCATGAGGTTAGGCAGAAAAGCTGTTTATGAGAAACAGGTGCAGCAGCTTGCTTATTACAGCAAAGAAAACGTTATCTTTGATATGATATTCTGGTATTCAAACGGAGATAAAATTTGTAATTACTCGGAAAAAGGATACAAACGAACCCAGCCAAAGAAGTATTTTATAGATCTAGATAATATTAAGTACGGTGGAAGACCATATCCAATGCCGTCTCATATTGAGGAATGGCTGGTCTTTCGATATGGGGAGGATTGGCAAATTCCAAAAACCTGCAAGGATGACTGGAAAAAAGAATGTTTTGATTTAAACAAGATAAGGGGTATATGAGTACCAGCATTTTAAAAATGTTTATTCGTTCCAACAATGATTTTTTTTCAAAAAATAGTATAGCCATAAGAGGAAAAAGGCAGGGGAAGATCCTCGTAGATATTCAGACAACTGATATATTTACCGTATCAACGGTTATGAAAATAGCTTCAGCTGTTTCGGATGTATTAAATCGTGAGATGATCGTTATATCTGCTATAAAGGCGAGGGGCGCCCTGGTCAGGCTTATCAAAAGCTATGACCCATCAAATGTTATTAATGCTAAACACCTTATCAGCCATGGTTTTTTATTTAATATGATTAGGGTTTTAAAGCTAGTAATGAATGTAAGAACAGGTGACGATCTGGTTTCGCTCGTGATCCAGGATATGCCAGTAGGCATACACATTTATGATTCGATACTTATACGGATGGGCCTATCTTCTGTAAAGAAGCTATCCCTGAGACAGCGGTTTTATATTCTAATGGAGGTCTCGTTCTTTTATTCTATACTGGCGTATATCAATCGGCACAATATCTCCTATGTTATTCTACCGGACAACGCATACAGGCAGGGGGTTGTCTCCGAAATATTGAAGAGCAAGGCTATCCCCAGCATATCGGGCATAGATATAAACGGCATATCCATGCACAAGTATGAATCTGCCGAAGATTATTTGAAACACTGCAGGGCGCCCGATACGGATATTGTATACAAGATATCGAACACCCCCGAATTATATCTGAACGCGGAAAATTATCTGTTATTCAGAACGCTAGGTCAAGAACAACAGCATGATACTATGAGAGCGTATTCTAAAGATAAGATGGAAATCAATAGGCCTGGCTTAATAAGTACCTACAAGCTGCATCCAGGTAAGAAAATAATATTGATAATGGCGCATATATTTTGCGATGCTCCTCATGCATATCCGAAGATGCTGTTTAAAGATTACGAAGACTGGCTGATAAAAACCTGTTTTAGATTAGCCAACAATACGCAGGTAAATTTTTTGGTAAAAGAACATCCATCTGCTGCACTGTACAGTGAGGAGGGTAAGATTGATCGCATGCTCATTGAACAAGGTTTTGGCGATAAACTACTGTCAAAAGATGTAAATACAAAATCACTTTTTAATTCCGTAGATGCGATCGTTACATGTGGCGGCACAGCTGGCATGGAATTTCCTTGTTATGGCGTTCCGGTGTTGGTTGCCGCAAAACCATCATATGACTCGTTTTCTTATATTGTAAGTCCTGATACAGAAACGGCGTATTATTCAGAGTTAGATAAAATGAATGAGAATGAAAAATTATCAGACAATGATATAAAGTTGGCCAAAAGTGTCCTATACACCATCCACTCCGTAATAAAGATCGAAAAAGATAAAATAGGGTTGGGGTCACAGCAGTATATAATGGGCGGACAGTTCGATATAGATCTATTTATGGAAGAGATGATCGCTGATTGTGCTGATGGAAAAGGATATTCTGCCATGATATCGGAGATAGGACTTTTTTTGTTAGGAAAACATAAAAATCTGATTGATCATTCAAAGCTATCCAAAAATGTGAGCGATAAAAATGCTGTTTTGCATCGATAAACTGATAATCTTCTTCATCTATATCAATATACTGACCTCAAGGTTTCTGGTATTTCATCAGGCCTTGAATCGAATAATCGTAGCCTTATTGCTGTTCTTTTACCTTATTTATATCTTGAGTAATAAAAAAGCTATTGTTTTTCCCAGAAGAATGCTGAATTATACGTTTATTGCCTTCGTATTGATCGCAATATTAATGTTCATAAGCCTTTTAAAAGGCAATAGCTTTGATAATATGCTAGGGTTTATCACTCCTTTCTTCATCTTGTCGATCATACTCCCACTTACCACTGCATTCAAAGTTTACGGAGTGGGGAGATATTTTCATCATTTACTGTATGCTATAGTTTTTCTTTCCTTAGGTGCTGTAATAATATTTATTTTTATCATTAACAATCGGAATAACGGATCATTGATAGAACAATATTGCCCTCTTTTTCAAGTTACCTATCCGGAACTCGGAATCAGGATCCATGCGGTGACCGGGGCTTTCTATCCTGCCGGATTGCTTTTAGCGTATTATTATATTTTGAAGAAGGCGGGTATTAAGTATTATTTAATGTTTGCGATCGTAGCTTTTGCGCTATATCTTAATCAGGCGCTTACTGTATATGTTGCGGCCTTTGTCACTTTTTGCGCATTCGTGCTGATCTTTGGCCGAAAACCACGCCCTGGAATAGTGGTGGCCTTTATCCTTATAATAATAGGCATGTCCTTATACTCTGGGAGTATGCTTAAATCCAGTAGTAAAAATGAATCAAAAGATATCAAAGTTGAGCAGGTTGTCAATGGGCTGGCTCTTTTTGCAGATAAGCCTTTGCTGGGCCAGGGCCTGGGGTATGTTTACCATGACGCAGATAGCCGTCACAAAGATGCGGTCGTATTGGAAATGAGCTATGTCACAATATTGGCTTCTACGGGTATTGTGGGTTTTTTATTTTATGCTTTTATTTATCTGTATTATCCCGTTCAGTTCATGATGCAAAAAAATAAAAATATTATCACGGTACCGATCTTTCTTTCCTGTCTGTCTATTCTTATTGCGGGGATCGGGAATCCGTACATCTGGTCTGGCTGTATGGGGTTTTTATTCATAGTCTTTTTAGCGGCAATAATGGATGGAAAAGTTTCCGGTAATGCATAAGCGAACGGGGTTAAAATGAAAGTCGGAATAATCATTCTCAGCTGGAATTCAAAAGGTTTTATCGGTAATTGTTTGGACGGATTACTGAAATTCGAAACAAGCAAGATATATGTAGTTGATAATAATTCTACGGATGGTTCGGTTGACTATATTGCCCGGGATTACCCTGAAGTGGCGCTGATCCGATCGGTGTCAAACTTAGGTTTTGCGGCTGGAAATAATGTCGGGATAGAGTGCGCCTTAAAAGAAGGCTGCGAGGCTGTGTTCCTTATCAATAACGATACTATTATTGACGAACCCTTGGTCCCTTCTTGCGTCAAGATCCTTGAAGATGATCCTTCGGTAGGAGTTGTCGGGCCCGTCATAGTTGAAGCAGACAATCCAGAGGTCATCCAGTCTGCGGGGGGCAGAATATCATTATGGAATTTAAACTTTCCTTACATAAAGAAGGGGAAGAGATATCTGCGTAGCGACCATATCGAAGCCGTTAGTTATGTTCTGGGTGCCGCAATGCTGATACGGAAAAGCGTGATTGAAAAAAACGAAGGATTTGATCCCGAATATTATCCGGCATATGTTGAAGAAGCCGATTTTTGTTATCGCGCATTCTTGTCGGGTTATAAGAATATGGTTTATTACGGATCCAGAGTCAGGCATATAGGGAGCAAATCTTCCGGGGGGCGCGAGAATGCCTTTAGGCGGATGATGGTCAACCGCTTTCTTTTTGGGATAAAACATTTGGGGTTCTTCCGGTTTTTTCTGGCATCGCAGTTTATCGTTCTCAGAGTCATGATTAAAAAGCTTATCAGGAGATAGTTACTTATGACATATGGGGTCATAACGGCATGTTTTAATTCTGCAGCAACTATTCGGAGGACAATCAAATCCGTGCTTGAACAGACGGTTCCGCCGGATGAATACA
>JAPLMF010000083.1 GCA_026387155.1 Candidatus Omnitrophota bacterium | reverse complement strand
CATTCATGCAAACAGCCCTGGCCGAAGCCCTGGCCGGGTATAACGAAGGCGGTATCCCCATCGGGTCGGTGCTCGTAAAGGACAACCGGATCATTGCCAAAGGACACAACAAACGGGTACAGGAAAACAACCCCATTCTTCACGGGGAAATGGACTGCCTGAATAATGCAGGCCGCATCGGGTCATACCGCAATACGGTCATCTATTCCACCCTGATGCCCTGCTATATGTGTGCAGGGACCATCGTTCAGTTCAAGATCCCAAAAGTCATAGTCGGTGAGTCGAGGAGCTTTCCCGGTGCCAGGGAATTCATGGAAAGTCATGGCGTTGAGGTGGTTGACCTTGATCTTCCCGAATGTTATGAATTGATGCAGCGCTTTATAAAAGAAAAGCCGGAGATCTGGGATGAAGATATTATGGAACTTTAATAAAATAGAAATATGCTAACGATTGAACCAATTCAAATGGGCATTACGGCTTTCCGGCTGACCGGAAGTCTTGATGCGATGGCCGTCCAGGTGTTTGATGATGAGATACTGTATAACATCCGGGAGAACCCGTTTGTGATCCTCGACCTGGAACCCCTGCATTTTCTGTCAAGCGCTGGGATCAGGAAACTGGTCAGCCTGGAAAAGGAACTCCGGAAAAAAGGAGGTTATTCGGTGTTGAGCGGAGCTTCGCCTCAGATTCTCCAGGTGCTGGAGATCAGTGGATTGACCGCACAGTTTCACCTGACCACTTCTTTAAAAGCAGCGGAAGAAACCATTGAACGTGATTCGGACCAGGGACTGCTGAAACAGGATCTCCGCATGGAGGACCGTTCATACAACCTGACCCGTTTCGATGGTGCCGGGTCGGTAGTGAACGGCAGACCGGCATCAGGCAGTTTCGCAGGTAAACTCTGTTTCGTTTCCCTGAACGAGCTGGGTTATGCAATGGGGGAGGGATGTTTTTCCTCCGGTCGTCAGCAGGCCCTTGATACGATGGGACCCTTTATCAGCCTGCCTGGCTTTTTCGCTTATCATCCGGCTTCTGATGAGAAAGTAACTGAACGAGGATCGGGCATAAATAGATAGCCCTGCCCCAATTCATCCCACTTTTGCGATGGAATCTTAGCCTCTGGATAAAGCCATTCTTTCTTAGCGGATGCAATATATCTATACGCACGACTTTTTATCACATAATTAATTTCATTAACCTCTATATCGGTCAAGGAGCGGCCTGTTTGAATATGTGTGAAATTAAATATTGTATTTCTAAATGGGTAAAAATTCGGCCTAGGCTTTCGTGAATAATCATAAGGATTGCGCACCCATGATAAGTTTGTAAGAATAAGTGCTTTATCCAAGCTTAACGGAAATAGCGTATGTGTTCCGGAAAATGCTGTATCAGGATCTCGGTGGCCCAAGCACCACTTTGATCCAGGTAAACAACTTTTGTTATATACCGTTATGGGATGATCAGACAGAATGAATTTTGTATCTGACTGCGATGCATCAACAATGCTCCATATGCATTCTGTCCATAAAGCACAGAAAATTTGTTTTAATTCCTGCATCTTGAACAATGCACGGTTTTTATCTGATATTCGCACTACCTCCGATAGAAAAGCCAACCCCTTTGGAGTACGCAGCTTTTGTATACTCATATATAACACCAGATTCTGGAATGCGCTTTCACTAATACTGGGGTGTTGGAACTTTGCAAAATAGTCAACAGCGGCAGGAGCCATAGAATCAACTTTTCCGAAGAACTTTTCTTCTACCTCTGTTGACTCCCAATCACCAAATCTCGTAGTATACAAATCATCTTGGCAGAAACAGCTCGGAGGCCCCCAGCGAAGCAAAGCATTGCGTACATATTTATGCTTTTTAAAGGAAACTGTCTCAGGATTAAGGTCCAGGTAGAAAAACTTCTTCTCCTGCCCATCATTTAGTAGAAAACGGCGCTGAAACCACTCGGGAATATAATGATTCCTTTGATACTCCTTCATCTTAGATCTCTCTTATTTAAATAAATTTGTAAAACAAAAACCTCCACCGGGTGTATTAGACCCAACGAAGGTTTTACTTTTTTAACATCCGGGATTTACCCCTTCGAACTGCGGGACGATTATTGTCTACTTGCAGCATTAATTTATCATAACCGCTTGATTTGTCAATATGTTTTGATACCGGCCGACAAAAGCGCCACGGGGATGAGCCGTGGCGCTTATCTTACATTGCGATCGCCTATTAAGACCGCCTGTGCCACCCGTACCAGCCGTACGGCACGAGGCCATCAGCCGTAGGATATATCGGCTCATCTGGTGATGGGTTTTTAGAACCACCGGCAACCCAGAACATGAACCCGTTGTCCTTAGACAATCTTACTGACATTTCTAAGGCATCCAAAATATCGTCGTGTCGACCTTTAGGGAAATATCGTGCCTCCTCCAGAAGCTGTCTACCTTTTTTACTGAATC
This sequence comes from Candidatus Omnitrophota bacterium, assembly GCA_026387155.1. Taxonomy (GTDB): domain Bacteria; phylum Omnitrophota; class Gorgyraeia; order 2-01-FULL-45-10; family 2-01-FULL-45-10; genus JAPLMF01. The sequence continues at coordinate 2,153 of JAPLMF010000083.1, read as the reverse complement.
TTAGATTTCCGCTAATGATACGCGGCCGTAGCGTCTGGATTCTCGAAATCTTATCATCCTTATTAATTATCGGTTCGATAACAGGGTAGAGCTCCGTTTTCTCTCCCTCTTTTTTGACCATGTCGATAAGAACTCTCTGGAACTGGTTGGCCTCAATGGCTATCTTGACAGGCTTAAACCTTACATAATAGGCAAGGATAGTCTCGACTATCTCCTCTATGGGGCGGCGCTTTGCATCGGCTACTACTATATATAAGATTTTAGTATTCGTATCCTTTGCCAATACGATGATAGCCGATGGGTCACCTTTAACTGTGCTGAGCCCAAGGCTAGGGTCACACGCCATATAAAACTGGACATTGTTACCTATGCCTTTTAATAGGTCATCTACGGACTTGCCATCCTCATCCCAGTAAATTATTTTATCAACATCGAGCAGACAGTTTGCCGGATTACGGGGCAGGTTTTGCATCTCGCTTAAGAAGCTTATTTCGTTTTCCGCCCACATCTTCATGAGGTCATAGAGTTTGTACCGCGTATCCCAGAGAAGCTTTGCCTCCTCGCCCATAACGGCTTTATTTTGTTCATAAAACTTCCATGCCGCTATCGGACCGCTTATACCATCAAGCTCTTCTCTGTAATTATGGATACTATTCCACTTGTCCCATAGGTCCATGTGTTTTGGCCAAACCACTATGGCGGAATAAATCTTCTTAATCCACGTCGGGTTATTATCAGTCCCGACGTATTCGCTGAGCAGGCTGTGAGGATGGTAGAGGTTGCCTATAAAGATGTAATTGGTATCTTCCGACCCTACCTTCAGCACCGATTTGTCATACCACTCTCTTCTTTTATCGATCGTTTCCAGTGAGAAGGTGTTCTCGGAGTCTTCCAGATCGTCCGCAATGACAAGCGAAGGACGAGCGATACCAAACCGCCTACCGCGGATCTGCTGGTATGAGCCGAGCGCCATGACCTTGATATTGTTACGCGTAATTATATCGCCTTCTCTCCAGCGCAACTGCTTAAAGCCGAGCTTGAATTCGAATATCTCCGGAAAATCTATCTGCAATAACTCGTTCTCAGTCAGCTCTTTCTTAATATTATCTAATATCTGGCTTGCCTGCGACGCCGTATTCGAAATGATCACGATAAACTTTTCTTTCGAATAACAGATGCAGTAGATAATATAGATTAAAGTAATTAACGTCGATTTTCCGAAGTCGCGGGGTGCCGCGATCGCGATTTTCTTACCCCTATTTACCACCGCCGCATCAAGCAAACGATAAATCTCAAGATGCGCTTCGGACGGCATAAACTGCAGATGGTGCTTCATGTACAGCTTCGCGAAGGCATATACCGACTTACTGCCTTCATCTCGCCTTAGTCTTGATAATCCATTTGGAATGTTATTTTTCATCTGAGCCCTCCTTTTTATCTTCCGGTTTATCTTCTTTTTTAGCAAGCTTATCCACTTCATGATTTATCTCGGCCTTCGCTATCTGTGCCTTTAAGGTGCCTATCTTTTTTTCGGTCTCGGAATCAAGCGTGCCCGCCTGTCGCGCCGCCTCTTCGATCTCCGAAAGCATAACCTTAGCTTCAGAAATACTTCTTTCTTTGCTATCATCCGTTACATGGTGAAAAATATCTTCCACGATTTCCTGGGGTTTTAGTGGGAGATACCCTAGTGTCTGCATCTTTTCGACCACCTCCTTTAGAACGCGCCATGCCAAGAATTCCGATTGTGATTTGTTTCCTTCGCTCGCGATGGGACTACGCGCAAGGCGCATGAGATACCTATGATGCACCATAGCCTTTCGAAACATGTCGCCGATAATCTGCCTGGCCAGATCAGCATTAGGATTTAGAGAGTTTTGTTTCTGTATTTTTTCTAAATCCCTCCGGATAGTCCTCTCGTCCCGCATAAGGATCTGCCCGACTTGCTCTTCTGTATACCCCTCGCGCATAAAAAAGTCTACGCAGCGCTGTCTTAAGTCTTGCGATAACGTCTTTGGGTTTAAAACCCCATCCTTTATGTCCTGTATTACTGAAATGATAGGATCGTCTTCTCGGTTTTCCTGGCCCGGTATATACTCATTATTATCCATGTGCCGCCTCCGCAAGATATTTTTTCCGTACCTCTTCAGATACTT
>JAPLMF010000036.1:1120-9237 GCA_026387155.1 Candidatus Omnitrophota bacterium | reverse complement strand
TGGCAATGCGCGGTATGGACAAAAATACATTCATCCTGCCTAAAGATAACTCTAAAGAAGCTGCGACGGTGAATGATGTGGACATCCGAGCCGTGACTACGCTTAAAGAGGCTGTAGATTTCATAAACAAAAAGATAGAGATACCACGCCTGGAGATAAGCGCTAAGCAGGCGCTTAAACGAAATTCCAAATACAGGGTCGACTTTTCCGACGTCAAGGGGCAGGAGCATGTGAAGCGAGGACTCGAGGTAGCGGCTGCCGGAGGACACAATGTTCTTCTGATAGGCCCTGGGAGAGCCTTGAGACATCAAAGATACACAGCGTTGCGGGGCTCATCTCCGCCAATCGCGGGCTTATAGGCACCCGTCCTTTTCGCTCGCCGCACCATACGATATCAGACGCCGCTTTAGTGGGCGGCGGAACTAACCCGTCACCGGGTGAGATAAGCCTGGCGCATAACGGCGTGCTATTCTTAGACGAGCTGCCGGAGTTCAAAAAGAATGTGCTGGAGGTCCTGCGTCAGCCTATCGAGGATGGCGCGATAACAATAGCCAGGGTAGCTAACACGCTCACATACCCGTGCAAGTTCATGCTCGTAGCGGCGATGAACCCCTGCCCGTGCGGCTACTTCACAGACCCTAAGCGCGCCTGTAACTGCACACCCTATCAGATCCAGCACTACCTTTCAAAAATCTCTGGGCCTCTTTTGGATAGGATAGATATACACCTTGAGGTACCTAGACTAAAACTCGAGAATCTGACCGACAAGCGGCGAGGCGAACCGTCGGAAGAGATACGAAAGCGCGTCGATCGCGCACGTGAAGTCCAAAAGATCCGATACAGGTCGGACGGAATATGGTTCAACGCGCACCTGGAATCGAAGGACCTGGATAAATACTGTTTAATGGACAAAGAGAGCGAAGACCTGCTGAAACTGGCGATCTTAGAACTCGGTATATCGGCTAGAGCCTACGACAAGATTTTAAAAGTCTCCCGAACGATAAGTGACCTGGAGGGAAAAGATATTATCGAGGCGCATCACATATCGGAGACTATTTCATACAGGAGTCTGGACAGAAATCTGTGGGGGTGAAAGACGTAGCGAAAAAATATGCAAAACAGACTACCCTACACCGTATGCAATAGCATAATATGACAAGTTTAAATGTAATCTACCATACGATCTACAACTCCCTTCTTCCATTTTCACTTCTTTCCTGCTATACTTTTAATAGGTTTTTTATTGTTTTGTTTTTACTTAAATATCGCAGTAAGGAATAGTAATGGCAGACGGCAAGATAACAAGGGAACTAGTCGTAGCGCGTTATAATGAAGACATTGCGTGGGTTGCGCAGAGCCCGATGCCCACTATAGTATACAATAAAGGGAACGAACTGGATTCCGCATTTGGCGCTAAATATGTTAAGATGGAAAACTTCGGTCGTGAAGGCCACACATATCTTTATCATATTTTAAAAAACTGGGATAATCTGGCGGATATAACTATCTTTACCCAGGGCGACCCGATCAAACACTCTCCTGATTTTTTAAAACTTTTAAACCGTACCTTCTTAACTGTGCAGCCATTTTCATTTATGTGGACAGAAGAGGCTGACATCCCTCCCGCTAAATTTAGAGAAAAATACAGACAATACTGGGTTGACGGTTGTCGTGTATATGTTCAGTATTTAAATCGCGAATTTATATCTATACTGCCACAATATTTTTACGATCCGGGAATAGCATCTACTAAACATATAGTCAGAAAAACATATAACCTCAAAAGAGAGGTAAGCCTATTAGAATATTATTGGAAAAGGATATTTGGTGACGATTCTCCTCCGGCCCTCATTCCATTTTCATATGCAGGAATATTCAGTGTTCCAAAAGATGTAATCAGAAGCAGGGATAGGTCGGTTTATGAAAACTGTATGCGACTGGTGCTGGAATATCATGAAAATGGATTTTTTTTAGAGCGACTATGGTTATCCATATTTAGGTACAATGAAACCGAACAGAATCGTTATCTTGCTTTGATGAAAAAACCGGTAAAAGATTATGACTACTATATGATCGATAAGATAAACGAGATACTTTTCCCTAAAAAAAATACCTTCTCGGCGTTTTGTTCAAAACCCCTGCGGAATAAGATCACATCAATATATAATTTAATACGAAGATGTATTCATTCATTTTATCAATATCTCCTCGGCCCATTAAGAAAATAGATTACATATTTGATCTTTGATAGATTGTATATAGAAATTTTAAAATAGTATGAGGCAATATCGCTATTATGAGCACCTTGAAAGTTAAATACCCTTCACTTATTAGCTTCCGAGCTATTTGTTTTGCCTGCTTAAAATCTTTTCCCGCCATAAGGAAATTAAGGGCATCCAAGTGCTTATGCAAGCCAACACCATAACGCTGTTGCGTTTTATGATAAAGCCTGGTTAATTCTTCACGGGAAAGATATTTTGTATCAAAATTTGCAGAGAGACGGTCGCAATCACCCTTGAACGACATTTTACAGAATTTCTCCCAATTCTTTGTAATATTAAGCCCATATCCCTCAGCATTATTCCATAATTCCGTACCGGGAAAAGGGGTCATCAAGAAAAAACCGCATTTAGCCCCGAACTTTTTATACAAATCCTGTGCAAACTTAGCTGTTTCACGAATCGTCATTACGGTGTCCCAGGGATGGCCAATGATGAAATCTATGTTAAGCTGAGGAGCGTCCACACTCTTAAAAAGCTGCGCGCCAATTCGTACATCTGCCTTGGAAAATCCTTTTTTCAAAAGAGTGAGAATTTTCTCATTTCCGGTTTCAACGCCTATGTAAAACCGTAAGCAACCTGCTTTTCGCATCTTTCCCAGCAACGTGCTGTTGATGCAGTCTATTCGTGATTGGCATGTCCATTGAAATCTCAGGTTGCGTTTTAAAATTAAGTCGCATATCTTCTCTGCCCATTCCTGATCTAGAGTAAAGGTGCTATCTACAAATCGTATATTGTGGCAACCGAAATCATTAATCAATACGGTGACCCAATCTATGACATGTTCGGGACTTAGGCGACGGACTATTTTCGATTCAGCAGGTCCTCTATTACAAAAAATACAGTTGAACGGGCATCCCCTGGAAGCAATAATTGAGGATTCATTATATCTGTTCATGGGCAACAGATCATACGCAGGAAATGGGAGCGCGTCCAAGTCCTCAATTTGTGGAGGATTCTCTGTCCGGACGATTTTTCCATCCTGATAGAAACTTAACCCTTTTACGATAGAAAAGTCCTTGCCGCTCTCGAGGGCCTCAACCAGCTGCACAAATACTTTCTCACCCTCTCCGTGCACAACAACATCGAAGAATCCTGTTTCTAGGACTTCTTCAGTGCATATATCAGGAAAAGGCCCGCCCGCGACGATACAGGCTCCTTGGTTTTCCTGACGAATGCGCTTGGCCAGGCTTACGCCATTATTAAAGTTAGCACATAGCAAGCTAATCCCAATAACAGAATATATATTCCAATCGGGCCTCTTCTGCGGCTCAACGGTCAAGTCCAAAAGATCAACCTCATGACCGGTTTGTCTTAAACAGGCAGCAATTAAAGATATCCCCAACGGAGGCTCGACATTCGGTTCAAAGGACTGCGGAAATATTAGTAGTGTTTTCACCTGGGAATTAACAAATTTTTGAAAATTATTTTGATTAGTCATTTTTATTAAGCTTTAAAATATCCTAGTATTACTTGAGTATATTTTCGTAAACTCCTGCATATTCCAATGCCATCTTTTTATACTTCATCTCCAACTCCCCGTCCATATTATTATGTTTCAAACTTTTTGCGGCACTCGCAATTTCGGCTATATTCACAGATGTCAGCTCTCCAATCGACAAAACTGTTGAATCCTTATTCAAGAACTTAATGCCGCCTTCCATCTTTTGTCTATAATATCCCCCTGAATAGACACTCACAACAGGAATACCTAGCAAAGTCAAAATGACGCTAAAATGGTACGCAAAACCTAGCCCTACCGCGGTTTGAGCTAGATTTTCAATAAAACTAGTCCATCCTTCTTCATATGGATCATGGATTGATAGATCCTTCCTGAGTTCCTCATCGAGGATTTCCATCAATTTTCGATCATCGGGTCCTGGTTTTTTCCCAAAACAAAAGTATTCAATTTTACAATTTTGTAATCTCATGCATCTCAGATAGTTTTCGATATTTCGTTTTATCAAAAAATAATCGTGGTCAGGAAAACTTTTCAAATTAAACGCAATCCTATTATTGGAATATACGTTCTGTTTTTGTTTTATGTCCTCAATAAATGGAAAAAGAAGAATAGCGTCGTCACCAAGTGTATCAGCACACACACCAACCTTTAGATCTTCAAGAAGTTTTAAAGAAATGTCATCCCTAACGAATAGATAATCAAAATTTTTTGCAAAGAATTTAAAAACTATCCTGCTTAACCTGTTTTTAAAGGGGCCTAGTCCCAGCCCTGTTCCTATAATCTTCAAATCAGAATTCACATTTTTAGCAAGTAGCACCAGAAAAAATTCATACACTAGCACCGCGTTCCACCTATCGGTAAAATAACCCCCTCCTATATAGTGGATTACATCAAGGCTGCTCAAAAAATCTAAATACTCTTTAATAAAGAAACTTTTGCGTGAAATTTTGTACACCGCAGTGTCTATGATAACGATCGACGTTAATAGCCATCTCTTCATACCCTCTATAAGCTCGATCGTGTTTGGAATCTTTAGTGCTACATGAAATCTCTTAAATTTTTCATTTATGTAACTGGTTATATCCGGCGGTTCTTGATGGTCCAAGCTTAGCTGATTATCGAAATTCAGTTTTGTTGAACTCTTATCTCTTTGTATTGTATATAATTCTAATTTTTCGTTTGTATATTTTAACTTACTGCTTAAAAAATCATTCCAGGCGATAAGGACCAAATCATCGCCAAAATTGTAAAAGTTATAAAAACCTCTGAAAAGAATTCTTTTTTTTCTGATCATAATAATTTTCAAAACTACGTTGAGCTAAACGGCACACAAAAATATCACTAAATCCTGTAAAGACCTTGATGCTTCTTTCGTTTTTTAATTATTTTTGATTTCATCTGCACCAATTTTTCTAACTTTTTATACTACAATAGGAGCTACAATATCTTTTAATTTTAAAAAATATTTCTCATAAAAATGGTACGTAAAGCAGCCGATGCCAAAACTAATTACTAAGGTTATAGCAAAAAACATACCCAATAAAATAATTGGCGATGACGAACAGGTTTTCAGGTATCTAAAAATAGTGTTGGAAAATATCGCGCAAAGGGGCAAATGAAACAGGTAAATTGAATAACTATATTTACCAAAATTCATTAACAGCTTGCTACTAAGCATCTTATGCAAAATCGAGTTTTCGATGGACATAAGCGAAGCGACCATAACACCTATATAAAGTATTTCCACTTCAGTATAAAAAAAAGTATCGCTCTTGAACAAATAATATCCTGTAAGTATTTTGAAGGCTATTGCAATAAGCCCTGTTACAATAAGTAAAATAAAGCATATTTTTTCTGGCTTGCTGGGAAAAAAACCATTAAATGAATTTTTTCTGTATAAGACTGCAAGCAAACCTCCTAAACCTATGATGTCAAGGCGAGCAAATGTAAAAACACGAATCTGCCAGGCGCTACAATGATATATCCCGTCTAACAAAACCCGAACACTTAGACCTAAAAAGATAATGCCTATGATAATCCTTGGAAGATTTTTAATAGACACTAAACCCACTATAAGTGGCCAAAAAAGATAAAACTGTTCTTCTATACATAAAGACCAAATATGAGAAATAATCAAACTTGGAACAATATTATCAAAAAACATTTTGAAATTGGCCAGGTACAGCCAATACCATATTCTATCCACTGAGATGTTTTTAATAAACCAAAAATATTTTGACAAAATAGGCCACATAAAAAAGATCAGAAAAAGAAACAGGTAATACAAAGGAAATATTCGCAGAATACGTCTAAAATAGAAGCTCTGATAATATCTTGGTGTTCCTTTAGCGTCGATCAGGATACCTGTTATTAAAAATCCTGATAATATAAAGAATAGATCAACGCCAGTTCTGCTAAAAGCTCCGATCATCGAAATAACCTTTTCCGTAAAATTGGTAGCTATTAGACCACTGGTTAAGACCACATGATGAAATAACACCATGATTATGGCTATCCCGCGAACACCATCTAATGTTGTAATCCTGGAACGGTCACTCATAGGGTTATTAATTATCCCCATATCCTTCTGTTACCTTTTGTTACCGGGCCTATTCTTTAGCGATATGTCCATGAATTTCTATTGCCGTTAAAGAGTGAGGTTCAAATGTGAATTCGAAATTACTCTTTACCACCGGGTCCTTACTCCAAACCCAAAACTTCTTATGCGTCACCTTGATATTATCATGCTTTACTTCATTCGTCGCATCGAAGCTTGGGCCATTCAATATCCATACATTTCCTGCGCCGGTAGGGATAAAATCTTTAAGTTCTATAGTGGCAGTTACCTGATCATCCATATTCTTATTCACTACCATAAGATGGACTTTATTGCCATGAGTATCGCGGCTAGCCACGACAGATAAATATGGCACAAACATGGACTTTTCTTTATCATCTATCTCTATGTTAACTTTTCGCTTGATAGATAAATTACTCTGACCTTCCCGTATTTCGTTAAGGATATCTTTAGAGAAGAAAATATATTCTTTAAAGGCATAGCTATCGCTGTATATATCACTTCTGAGCAACTTATCACCAAAATGCTCATGATACATTCTGTAAACATAATAACTTGGACGTTTAAAATATGGATTGTAAAAATATCCTTCATCTCCGTTAAAACCATTTGCTACCATGCCCCAATGTTCATTCACAAGGTTCCAATAATTAGCCATAAGAACACCATTCTCAGGATCGAGAAGCACCCGCACAAGTTCAGCATTTATAATTGCCATTCCGAGAGAATGCCTGTATGGAATAGGCTTTTCCCGCCTTAATCCGCCGTTATATTCCGTGACCGCTATCGGTATATCTTTACCGGAGTTTTTTTTGAAGAGCTGATGAATTTTCTTAAGTTCAATATCATACCTCGACATAGCGACCGTCAATTTTATCCTAAAAACATCTTTCGGATCCATCGCCTCAAGTTTTTTATCGGTAACTCCGGCACGGGGATAAATATGAACTACTCCGAAATCTACTTTATCCTTTATAATTTCCATCACCTTCTGGTTCCATTCCGGAGAATATAGGATCGCACCCACCATAACTGAAGAATCTATTTTTTTAATAGCATCATAATATCTTAAATATCGCTTAGCGTACTCCTCCGGCAGGACCTTATTTATCTTAATATGGTCTCCATGCCAATCTTCGTTTCCAATTTCGAAATATTTCACTCCGTATGGCCTCGAGTGTCCTTTATGCGCTCTCTTGGCCGCCCAAACATACTTTACGTCGATACCTTCGGAATATGGCGTATTAAGATATTCTACAAGATTGGCAGCATCCTGCTCATCCCCCTCAAAGTAACTTATGGTAAAAATAGCTTCACAGCCTATGCTTTTACAAACCTCAAGAAACTCATCTATCCCGAAACGGAAAGAATCCCTGTCTTTGTTTATAGCTTCCTTCCACTTATATTGATGTGTGCCGCATCCTCCGGGAAACCTCATGACAGATACACCGGCTTGTTTGGCAAGGTTCACGACTTTTGGGTTTGGTTTGTTGTACCATTTCGAATCCCATATACCGGCTCCATAATCAGCATTGGCCAAATTACTCGGCATATCGTAGGGGATATAACCCAGGCAATTATTGCCAAAAACCTTGCGATTCACGTTCCCAGTGATATCGTCACAATAGATTGTAATCCTGTTTTTCTGAGCCCCGGCATGAGCCTCTGCGGTTAGTAAAAAAGAAATTATAAAAAATATGATTATATTAATTTTTGGCATAGAACACCGATCGTAAATAAATATGAGCTAGGATTAACAGGGTCAGGTTTGCCTCTCGACAGGAAACTGTGATGGAAG
>JAPLMF010000036.1:0-1105 GCA_026387155.1 Candidatus Omnitrophota bacterium | reverse complement strand
ACTTAGAAATTTTACGCCCACTTCGAGGCTCGCCTCATTTTTTCCCAAGGTACTATCAGAACGGATATTTACCACTTTTAATTTGACGTTGATAGGCTCAGGATATAAAGATAAAAATATGCTCATTTCCATAATATCGCCTATCTTTAAATTACGCCTGGTCCGCAATAAGGCTCCTCCGTAACTAATATTTAATATATCAGAAAATTTTTCTTTGCTATCACCGGACAATTTGGCTAACATGTGCTTACTGAAGCGCAAGGATTCTCTCTTCTCCTTGTAAAAATTCTTGGCGCCGTCCCTTATATCCAGAAGCAGTCTCTCCACATTATCAAGCCTATCCAGAATCACCGAATGCTTCAAGCGAATGTAACGATAGACATTTTTGATAATTATCAACGCCGCGGCGATCGCCGCTATCACAAGCGCCAGAAACACGATTAGCTGTTGCATCATTATGGCCTTTCTTTTATCGTTCTATATATTGCAAGGCACAATAAAACATATAGAATACAGATGTAAGTGAATACGTCACCGTATGCCGTATAGAACGTTCTCGTCGGCGTTAATATTATATCATAAGTTTTGAACCCATCCATGAATAAAGACCTGCCTCCTGATTCCACGACAGCGTTCACTCTGCCCTTCTGATCAATAAAGCATGATAGGCCCGTATTCGCCGCTCTTACCACATTGACCCTGTTCTCTACGGCCCTGAATACCGAGCACTGCATATGCTGGTAAGGAGCGCTAGTCTTGCCGAACCAGGCATCGTTCGTGATATTCACCAGGAATACGGCGCCGCTTCTAACAAACTGCCGCGTTAAATCCGGAAATATATCTTCAAAGCATATAAGGCAGGAGAATTTGGCTTTCTTTAGTAGCTTCCATGTTGCATCCTCACTCGCAGATCTCCTTTCGATAAAGAATTTGAAGACCTTATACTCTTTTCCGGGAGAGAAATCCCCTATAGGAGATCTGGCGAACTTTTCAACGAAGGAGAATAGCTTCTTAAGCGGCACATACTCCCCGAACGGCACGAGATGGATCTTATCATAACGGTCGACTATCCTGCCCTCTCCGGAAAATAGCACCGCACTATTAT
>JAPLMF010000011.1 GCA_026387155.1 Candidatus Omnitrophota bacterium | reverse complement strand
GACCGCACCCGAACTTTATATTGACAGGATACGCGATATTCTGAAGGAGGAAGGAAAACTGATAATTGAAGTTCCGAATTTTGATTCATGGACGAAGCGCATTACGGGAAAGTACTGGCTCGGCCTGGATATCGATTATCACATATACTTTTTTACGCCCGAATCTATATCAAGACTTCTCGAAAAGCACCATTTTAAAGTTAAGACCGTGCGCACTTTTTCACTCGAGTACTCAACGTTCATATCGGCACAAAGCCTGGTAAGCTGGATAACAAAAACCGACCATCTTTTCTTTGGAAGCCTTCAATCCGAAGATCCCGGACGGATGCCGCTTGTCCACCTCTTTCTTTTTATATTGCTGACGCCATTCTGTTTTTTGGTCAACCTGTTTCTATATTTTTCTAAAAAAGGAGAGGTTATTTTTACCGTTGCCGAGAAGGATGTGCAACAGGGTGCCGAAGGCGTGGGTGGAGGCCGGACCTAAATGATCCGCGTCGTCTGCATTTTTTTTATATTTTTCTGTAATTAGCGCTATAAACATTGTATAATTCTGCAAAGGGTACGATCTATAAAGAGAGGGATCTATGAATATATTGGCCATAGGCGCGCATCCGGATGATATCGAATTCGGCTGTGGCGGCACGCTCTTAAAATACAGCTCGAGCGGCCATCGCGTCTTTCTTCTTGTGCTTACGAAGGGTGGTTTCGGCGGGGATCCGGACGTGAGGTCTAAAGAGCAGAAAGAGGCGGCCCTATTTTTAGGGGCGAAGGAGGTTTTCTGGGGGGGGGTTGAACGACACCGAGATCGTAGATAATCGCGAAACGATACTGAAGATCGAGGACGTGCTGTATAAGGTCTCTCCGGACGCGGTATTTTTAAATTATTATGATGATGTGCATCAGGACCACAGGGCGGCTGCTCAGGCAGGCATATCGGCAAGCCGTTATGTAAAAGAGGTCCTCTTTTATGAGGTTCCCACCACGCAGCGTTTCGATCCGGATATATTCATCGATATTATGGATGTATTGGAAAAGAAGGTAGAGTTGATCAGGAAGCACGCCTCTCAGATCGACAGGACCAGAGTTAACAATCTTACCATAGTTGAAAGCGTACGATCCTGCGCAAACTTTCGTGGCTACCAGGGAAGGGTCAAGTTCGCCGAGGGATTCAAGGCGCTGCGGATATTGAGGACCGTATATAAAAGCACATGAAAAGTATCCTGACTTTTGTAATATCTTTTCTAGCCGCCTTCTTTTCGCTGCCGTTATTAAGGGCGCTGGCCGTTCGTTTTAAAATATTTGATTTTCCCGGGGAACGGAAGGTGCATAAGGTAGCCACGCCCCTCATGGGAGGAGCTGCACTCTATATAGGGCTCATCGCAGGGCTCCTCTTCAATACACCTAACATTCTTATTTTTTTACCAGTTGTATTAGGTGCTACGCTCATATTTATCCTCGGCATGACGAATGACGTCGTAGAATTATCGGCGCGGCTTCGTTTTCTATGGCAATTCCTGATAGCTCTGGTCGTTGTATATATGGGCGTTCATGTGAATTTTGTGCCGAAAGGTTATTGGAAAGATATCCTCGAGGCGCTCATAACCGCCATCTGGTTTGTGGGAGTCACTAACGCGTATAATTATTTAGACGGCCTGGACGGGCTCGCGGCGGGGTCGGCGGCAATAAATCTTCTCTGTTTCTCGGTCATACTCTACATGACGGGCCAATATCCTCTCGGTTTAATGGCTATCAGCCTTATCGCTTCCTCTATAGCTTTTCTGCCGTATAATTTTCAAAAGCGGAAGATATTTTTGGGAGAGGCGGGCAGTACGTTCCTGGGCTTCATCCTGGCCGGCATTAGCCTGGTCGGTAATTGGGCCGGGGATAACGCCGTTAAGCTGTCGATACCTATTATAGTGCTCGGGGTGCCGATATTCGATATGATATTCACTACCGTAATGAGAATAAAGGAAGGCAAGGTCAAGAATATTATAGAGTGGCTGCAGTACGGCGGCAAAGACCATTTTCACCACTATCTCGTCGATCTGGGCCTTGGGCCGGTCGGCGCGGTCCTTTTCATATATTGCGTTACTCTTGCTCTCGGGATCAGCGCTATCACGGTCAGTAACGGTATCGCCATGGAAGGTTTTCTCGGTATCGCCCAGGCCTCAATAATATTGGCGATAATAGGCATATTGATAGTGGTGGGTAAACGCCAGCGTGTTAAATAAGAGAGGAATCGCCATATGACCGGCGTCTATTCTAAAAACCCGGATGTTGTATTCCGCAAGATAGCCGATGAGTTTTTGCTCATCCCGGTCAGGCAAAAAGCTATAGACTTAAAAAGCATCTACACCCTGAATGAGGCCGCCGCTTTCATATGGGACCTTATAGACGGCAATACAGATATCCTACGGATGGGGGAGAGATTTACAGAGGAATTTGAGGTCGAAGCTCCGCAGGCCGCCTCCGACATAACAAGCCTGCTTTCCCAGTTTGAAGCGCTAAGTTTTATCCGAAAAACTTGATCAATCCTTCCGGATCCGCACCGGAAATTTCCACTAAAAATAGATTCGGGAAAAAATATTTTACGGCCTTTTTCAGCGATGCCAACTGGTGCAATAGAACTGAATAACTCTCTATAGATCAATCCTCTTATTTCAGAAAAATCTTGCTCACGGTCGGTAATAGTTATATAATAGTCAGACAAAATTGATGGTCGGCGCAGTTATGTAGCTTTTGCTTTGCAGTTTCAAGGGCAGCTAGCTCAGTTGGTTAGAGCGTTGCGTTCACATCGCAAAGGTCACAGGTTTCCCGCCTGAGACAGTATATCTGCGCGGCGGCGGGACCCCGCCGTAAGTCAGTTGGCCGGTTACAGGCGGGGCGAGCACAGAGAGATTTATAGGGCACTTAGCTCAGCTGGTTAGAGCGCTGCGTTCACATCGCAGAGGTCAGAGGTTCGAGTCCCCTAGTGCCCACCAGCTTTATAGTTGAATGGCAGAGTAGTATGAAAGCGGATTATGACACAGATAGAAGAACAGGTTAAACTGCTTGTTGAGCTGCAAGAGCTCGATACCCACATCCAGAGGATGGAGGGGGAGCTCGAGAGCGTTCCTCTTGAGATCAAAGATATGGAGGAAGGTTTTAAAAGTAAAACGGCTTATCTGAAAAAATTAGAAGACGAGTCCAAATCTCTTGTGCTTAATCGCAAGGCGAAAGAAGGCGAGCTGGAGGCTAAAGAAGGTATCGTAAAAAAATATCAATCCCAGCTTTATCAGATAAAGACTAACAAGGAATATTCAGCGCTGCAGGATGAGATAGGCCGCGCAAAGGCCGATGGCTCTGTGATAGAAGAAGATATTATAAGATTAATGGATGCTATAGATGCGAAGAACAAGGATATATTAAAAGAAAAAGAGGTTGTGAAGACAGAAGAAGTGAAGCTTGCAGAGGACAAGAAGAGGCTCGAGGCGCAGGCCGCCTCCGTGAAGACGGAGCTAGAAGGGGTTAAGATCAAGCGTTCGGAGCTAGCGGCCAGAATAGACCAGAAAAGCCTTTCGAAATATGAGAGGCTTCTCAAGAACAAGGACGGTCTTGCGATAGTCCCGGTAGCCAACGAAGCTTGTCAGGGCTGTTTCAGGATATTGCCGCCTCAAGTTATAAATGAGATAAGGATGAAAGATAACCTTGTCGTCTGCGATAGTTGCGCAAGGATATTGTATATTGCCCCGCCTGAGGAGTGAAATAGACATGGCGGCGGGGTCCCGCCGCAAGCCAGTTAAAGAATCGCAGGCGGGAAAGATGACATGAATAAAAAACTAATTCTATATACAGACGGCTGCTGTAGGGGGAATCCCGGTCCGGCCGGTATAGGCGTCGTGATAAAAGATTCACGCAAGAAGATATTGAAAGAGCTGTCCGAGTACATAGGCGAGGCCACAAATGCGAGGCCACGAATAACATAGCCGAGTATAGCGCGCTCATCCGCGGACTCGAAGAGGCCGGTGATCTGGGCGCTCAGGAGATAAAGGTATTCATGGATAGTGAGCTGATCGTCAAGCAGCTTAAAGGTGAGTACCGGGTTAAAGACGATGGGATGAAAGAGCTATTTCGGCGAACGCTTGAAGTTCTTAAGGATTTCAAATCTTTCGAGATAAAGCATATTGATCGCTCCAAGAATAAAGAAGCGGATAAATTAGCCAACAGGGCGATTAACCTGTCGGGGGTTTAAAATAAGTCAGCAGGACCGGGTGATCGCTGCCCGAAATATCGGGCGGAGGAAAGTCCGAGCTCCGTATCCTACTTCGCATTCAACTCGTAAAGAGACTGAATGCTTCGTAGGACCCTCCGAAGCATTCGGCATATAAAGTGTTGGATGCGAAGGATGGGGAGCAGCGTAGCGGCTAACGGCCGTCCGCCGAAAGGCGAGGACAATCCTACTACGCATTCAACTCGTAAAGAGACTGAATGCTTCGTAGGATGCCGCAGACGCGAAAGCGAAAGCGGCAGAGCCACAGAGACGAGTCCCGCGTATAAAAGCGCGGGGGTGAAACGAGGCAATCTCTACGCGGAGCAAGACCAAATAGGGCCGGAACCAGAAGTTGCTCGCTTCTATCCGTACACATCGGATGTCCGGCCGGGTAAGGTCGCTTGAGGGCGCGGAGCAATCCGCGCTCCAGATAGATGATCGCCTAAAACAAAACTCGGCTTACGGGTCCTGCTGTTGATTAGGGGTAGCGCTAAAAACGCTGCCCCTTTTTTTTGTGTGCTTCCATACCTGGTTTGGAGCGCTTGCTCCACACCTGGTTTGGATGGAGTGGGTGGATAATGGCTTGACAAAGTGGAGGGTGTAATGTATACTTTATGCACATGGTGGTTTAAAGTGGGGTAAAGGGGAGTTAAGCATGTTTTACGGTGAACACGAACACACGATAGAT
>JAPLMF010000057.1:3795-6779 GCA_026387155.1 Candidatus Omnitrophota bacterium | reverse complement strand
TATGGGATGGGGGTGTCCGCTTCTTATAGGATTACTATATTGAAAAAAGAGACACCGTATAAGGGGTCGAATGGATAGGTAATCCTATAGCGGACACACAGACATGCCACGAGATTTATTGAGCTGGTAATGAACCCCATACCTTGCGCGGAGTACCGAAAGGTTGAGCCATGGCAGGACCCGAAAAATTTAATTAGAGGAGCTATCAGGGAAAGTCCTTGAAGCGAACAAAGAATTTGCTATAATAATGGCTCTTTTATGACGAACGAAAGTAAGATACGAAAGATCGCAAAACTGCTGCGCAAGGCTTACGGGGTTCCGAAGCCGAGGAAGACTCCTCCTGTCGACGAGCTTGTGCGGACGATACTGTCACAGAATACCTCCGATAGGAATTCAGTACCGGCTTTTTGGGCCCTCAAGAAGCGATTCGGATCATGGGAGAGGGTGCTTGAGGCGCCGACAGTCTCGATAGCCGTTACAATAAAACATGCCGGACTTGCCAACATAAAATCGGCCAGAATAATAGGTGTCTTGAGACAGATAAAAGAGACGAATGGTAAGATAAGCCTGGCGCGCCTCAAAGATATGAGCGCCGAAGACGGGCTTAGTTATCTGAAGTCGCTTAAAGGTGTCGGCCCAAAGACCGCCGCATGTGTGCTTCTGTTCAGTTTTGGCAAACCCGTGATGCCGGTCGATACGCATATCTTCAGGGTAACTAAAAGGATAGGTCTTATACCTAAAGACGTGACGATAGAGGGGGCTCACGATATACTTACAGGTCTGGTTCCAAAGGACTTGATATATGAGTTCCATTTAGGTATAATATCCCACGGTAGAGAGACCTGCCGGGCCCCCGGCCCTAAGTGCGGGTCTTGTCTTTTATATGGAATGTGCGGTTTTAAGATGAAAAGCCTCTACAGGAAGAAAGAGCTATGCCGATAAGAAAAGCCACGGTTGAAGACGTAAAAGAGATACAGAAGATAGTGAACTACTACGCCAAGCGCGAGAGGATGCTCCCGCGATCGCTGAACGAACTTTACGAGAGCATAAGGAACTTTTTCGTCTATGTAGAGGGCAAGAAGATATACGGATGCTGCGCGCTTAATATCGATTGGGAGGACCTGGCGGAGATAAAGTCTCTGGCCGTTGCAAAATCGCGTTCAGACAGGGGTATAGGCGGAAAGCTCCTCGAGTGCTGCCTGAAAGACGCTAAGGTGCTCAAAGTGAAGAAGGTCTTCGCCCTTACCTATATACCGGAGTTCTTCGAAAAGTTCGGATTCTCCCTGATCGATAAAAAAGAGCTGCCGCATAAGATATGGAGCGAGTGTATAAAGTGCATGTATTTTCCTAACTGCAAAGAAATAGCAATGATGAAGGAGCTTTAAGGACGATGGGACATACGATAACAGAGAAGATATTATTAAAACACACGAAAACAAAAGAGATACATCCACACGAATTCATTCATGCCAGGGTTGATATATGTCTGGGTAACGACATAACGGCTCCGTTTGCGATAGAGGAATTCGAGAAACTCGGTGCCAAGTCCGTATTTGATAAGAAAAAAGTCGTGCTCGTGCCGGACCATTTTACGCCTGCCAAGGACATGAAGAGCGCCAACCAATGTAAGATCCTGGCGTCTTTCGCCAAGAAATACGGTATAAAGAATTATTTTGAGGTCGGAAAGATGGGCGTAGAGCATGCGCTTCTGCCAGAGATGGGGCTCGTTATGCCCGGGGATCTTGTAGTAGGGGCGGATTCTCATACGTGCACATACGGGGGGCTGGGCGCCTTCTCTACCGGCGTAGGTTCGACGGATCTTGCGGCCGCTATGGTTACAGGCGAATGCTGGCTGAAAGTCCCTGAATCGATGAAGTTCATATTCTTCGGAAAATTGAATAAGTGGGTTGGCGGTAAGGACCTGATACTGCATACGATAGGCGATATAGGCGTCGACGGCGCGCTATATAAGGCGATGGAATTCTGCGGCGAGACTGTGGAGCTGCTATCGGTCGAGGACAGGCTCGCCATGTGCAACATGGCTATAGAGGCCGGCGGGAAGAACGGCATAGTCGCTCCCGACAAACTCACAGCTAAGTACGAAAAGGCTATAAAGAATAAGTCCAGGTCAGGCATCGGAAAGTTCTATTCAAGCGACAAAGACGCCAAATACTCCTCGGTGACCGAATATGATTGCAGATTGATAGAGCCGCTCGTGGCTTGTCCTAACCTGCCTTCGAATGTAAAACCGGTCAGGGCGATCAAAGATGTGGCCATAGATCAGGTCGTCATAGGCTCATGCACTAACGGCAGGATATCGGATCTAAGGCTTGCCGCCAAAGTTCTGCGCGGAAAGAAGGTCAGGCCCGGTGTCAGGCTCATAGTGATACCGGCCACCCAAAAGATATATTTGGATGCGGTTAACGAAGGGCTGGCAAAGATATTTATAGAGGCCGGCGGGGTATTCTCGACTCCCACCTGCGGCCCGTGCCTTGGCGGACACATGGGCATACTTGCCGAAGGGGAGAGGGCTATAGCGACCACTAACAGGAATTTTGTGGGCAGGATGGGCCACCCGAAGAGCGAAGTATATCTGTCGAATCCTGCAGTCGCCGCCGCAAGCGCGGTTAAAGGAAAGATCTGCCATCCGGATGAGGTGATGTAATATGGCGCATAAAGGAAAAGTACACAGATTTGGTGACGATGTTAATACCGACGAGATATTACCGGCGAGGTACCTGAATACCACCAGTAAAACCGAGCTTGCATCGCATTGCATGGAGGATGCCGATGCCGGATTTGCCAAGAGGGTAAGGCCGGGCGATATAATAGCCTCCGGCAAGAACTTCGGGTGCGGCTCGTCGCGCGAACACGCACCTGTAGCTATAGCGGCCTGCGGCGTATTGTGCGTGGTAGCGGCGTCTTTTGCAAGAATATTCTTCCGCAACGCTATAAATATAGGGCTGCCCATAGTGGAATCCGAA
>JAPLMF010000057.1:1236-3787 GCA_026387155.1 Candidatus Omnitrophota bacterium | reverse complement strand
TACCCATAGTGGAATCCGAAGAGGCTTCGAAGAGAATACGGAATAAGGATGTGATCAGCGTAGATATAGAACGGGGTGTAATAAGGAACCTGACGCGAAAAGAGAGTTACAGGTTCGAAAAATATCCGCCGTTCATGCAGAAGATAATCAAAGCCGGCGGGCTTATGAATTCAATCAAAAAGAGGGGAAGATGAAAACCAGATCATATAAGATAGCGGTCATGCCAGGCGACGGTACCGGTCCGGAAGTGGTGAATGAAGGATTAAAGGTGCTCAAGGCGGCATCGAAGAAGTTTGATTTCAAATATATCGAAGAGACCTTTGATTACGGCGGAGATAGGTATCTGAAGACAGGTAAGACTATTACCGACCAGGAGCTTGCGAACTTAAAAAAGTTCGACGCAATATTTTTAGGTGCGATAGGGCACCCGGACGTGAAGCCCGGGATACTCGAGCAGGGGATACTGTTAAAGACGCGTTTCGGGCTCGATCAGTATATTAATTTAAGGCCGGTAAAGCTGTATAGCTCCGATTTCTGCCCGTTAAAAGGCAAAAATCCCGAGGACATAGACTTCGTAGTTGTGCGCGAGAACTCCGAAGGCCTGTATAAAGGTATGGGAGAGTTCCGCGATAAGGGTAAATCGAACGAAGTGGCCATTCAGATATCCTACAATACGCGTAAGGGCGTGGAGAGATGCCTTCGTTATGCTTTCGAATATACACGGAAGCGCAATAGGAGGAAAAAACTCACTCTTTGCGGAAAGACGAATGTCCTTACCTATGCCTGGGATCTTTGGCAGAGGGCATTCGACGAGCTTAAAAAGGAGTATCCGGACGTGATAACAGATTACGCGCACGTCGACGCGACCACTATGTGGTTCGTGAAGAATCCGGAGTGGTTCGACGTGATAGTAACAGATAACATGTTCGGCGATATAATCACCGATCTCGGCGCCATGATACAAGGCGGCATGGGTATAGCGGCCGGCGGCAACATAAATCCTCAAGGCGTATCGATGTTTGAGCCGATAGGTGGATCTGCCCCTAAATACACCGGCAAACACGTAATAAATCCGCTTGCCGCGATATGCGCGCTTGGGATGCTCCTGGATACAGTCGGCGAGACGAAGGCGGCTTCTGCGATCGAGAACTCCGTAATAAAGGTAGCGACAACGAAGATGAAGGCGTTAGCAGCAGGAAAGATGGGATACCCGACCGAAAAGATCGGAGACCTCGTAGCGGAGAATTTATGAAAAAATACAACGTAGCGGTAATGGGCGCAACCGGCGTCGTAGGGACGTGTTTCCTTAATATATTAGCCGAGAGAGAGTTCCCTATAAAAAACTTAAAACTTCTAGCCTCCGAGCGTTCGAAGGGAAAGTCGTTAAGGTTTGCCGGTAAATTATACCCAGTAGAAATTTTGACGCACGATTCGTTCAAGGACGTGGACATAGTACTCGCTTCAGCGGGGGCTTCCAGGAGCCTTGAGTTCCTACCGAGCGCCGTAAAAGCCGGCGCCATATGCGTCGACAATTCAAGCGCCTTCAGGATGGATAAGGATGTACCTCTTGTGGTCCCGGAGGTTAATCCCGAGAAGATAAAAGAAAATAAAGGAATAATCGCCAATCCCAACTGTTCTACGATACAGATGGTAGTGGCTCTATGGCCTATACATAAGGCCGCTAAAATTAAAAGGATCGTCGTCACAACATTCCAGTCGGTTTCAGGGGCAGGACAGAAGAAGATAACCGAGTTATGGGAACAGTCCAAGATATTTTTGGCAAAGGAGAAGGTGACCCCTATCGAGCTTCCGCATCAGATAGCTTTTAATCTGATACCTCAAATAGATGTCTTCCTTGATAATGGATATACAAAAGAAGAGATGAAGATGGTCAACGAGACGCGTAAAATAATGGGTGACGATTCCATTCAGGTGAATGCCACTTGCGTCAGGGTGCCGGTATTCTTCGCGCATTCGGAATCCGTCAATATAGAGACCGAGAAGCCGATAAGTCCGAAAGAAGCCAAGGCCCTGCTGTCTAAGGCCGAAGGCGTAACGCTCATAGACGACCCCGAGCATGGCTCATATCCTATGCCGATATTCGCTGAAGGTAAAGATGATACTTTTGTAGGCAGGATCCGAAAGGACGAGTCAGTGCAAAACGGCCTGTCGATGTGGGTTGTAGCAGACAATATCCGCAAGGGCGCCGCATTGAACGCTATCCAGATTGCAGAAAGACTGATAAAGTAGTTTTGATGCGCAACATCAAGCTCACGATAAGTTACGACGGGACCAGGTACTCTGGTTGGCAGTTCCAGAAGAATGGCCGTTCCATACAAGAGACGATCCAGAAGGCGCTCGCGAAGGTGACCGGCGAATCGGTGCACCTTACAGGTTCCGGCCGTACCGATTCAGGTGTACATGCCGCCGGGCAGGTTGCAAACTTCAAGACTCGTTCCGGGCTTCCGGTCAAGAATATACAGATGGCGCTCAATAGGTCACTTCCCCGGGACATCGCGATCGTAAAGGCGGAAGAGGAGGGAGAGTCTTT
>JAPLMF010000057.1:0-1159 GCA_026387155.1 Candidatus Omnitrophota bacterium | reverse complement strand
GAGAGTCTTTTAACTCCCAGCACTCGGCCAGGTCTAAGCTATATCGTTATACTATATTTAATAACGACTTTCTTGATCCGATAGTCAGGCACTACGCCGCGAAATGTTTCTATTCACTCGACACGATCCTTATGAAGAAAGCCGCCAGGATATTAGAGGGCAGGCACGATTTTAAGGCGTTTCAGGCCAAGGATAACAGAAAGAGAGATTCGGTGCGGACCTTAAAGAGGGTCAGGATAAAAAAGGATGCTGATATGATATATATGGATATGGAGGCAGACGGCTTTCTTTATAATATGGCCAGGAATATTGCAGGTACTTTGGTCGAAGTCGGAAGAGGTAAGATATCCGTAAATGAGCTTAAGATTATACTTAAGAAGAAAGACCGGCGGATTTCCGGCCCCACAATGCCGGCCAAAGGCCTGTGTCTTATGAAAGTGAGCTACTGATGAAGAAGAGGCCCATGGATCCAATAATAGTATTCGATCTAGGGAATACCCTGATAAGGTTTGACCACAATATTGCGGCAAAGAAGATCAAGGATCTTTCAAGGGTGCCCTATGATACCATATATCAGACATTCTTCGATTCGCCGAACACCCGTGCTTTTGAGAAAGGCGAGATACTTTCAGGAGAGTTCTACGCAGGGATAAAAGAGCTGCTGGAACTGGAACTCGATTACGATGAGTTTGTGCCGATCTGGAACAATATATTCTGGGAGGATGAGGTCTCTTGCGGTATAGCCCGTCGCCTAAAATCGAACGGCTACACTCTATTCCTTCTTTCGAATATTAATAAACTGCACTTTGAGTTCATTGAGAGGAAGTTTAACATAATAAATATATTTGACGAGATGGTTCTTTCTTATATCGTCGGCGCAATGAAGCCGGAAAAGGCTATATTTGACGATGCTGTACGAAGAGCCGGCGGAGATAAGACGAAGATATTGTATATTGACGACCGGGAGGACCTTGTAAAAGAGGCTCAGGCGCTGGGGATAAATTCCATAAAGTTCGACGGCTGCGAAAAACTGGAAAAAGAGCTGATAAATAGGGGTATCTTGGTCTAGTCGGGTTATTCCGATATCTAAAAAATAGTTTGACAAGGTACGGGTGATGTGATAATATCATCTGCCTCACAACCGAGGTATTTTTTTTAT
>JAPLMF010000079.1 GCA_026387155.1 Candidatus Omnitrophota bacterium | reverse complement strand
GACCGGCCAGTTGGGCAACGCCGCTGAGACTCCGGTCCAGAGTAATACTCCGGTCCAGGTCCACGGAGGCGAAAAGGGCGGAAGTTTCCTCGCCGGTATAGCCTCCATATCGGCAGGCGCCACACATAACCTCGCCACCGCCTCCGACGGATATGTCTACAGCTGGGGAGAGAACAGGTTTGGCCAGCTTGGCAACGGCTCGACGACCAACGGGCTTGTGCCGGTTAAGGTCCATGGCGCGAATAACGTGGGCTATGTTACGGGGGTTACCATGGTAGCGGCAGGCGGCGCCCAGACGATGATGCTTACCCAGGTCCAGTATGTGCTCAGCATGGGGTATAACGCGACAGGCCAACTTGGCAACGGCACGAGGTTAAGCACAAATTCAGGAATAAGCGTCCTTGCCGGCGCTCAGTCGGGTTCCAGTGCCAGTATTACACCGGTTGTGATAGAGAGTGGCGGCACCCTGACCGGCAACGCGTCCAGCTTTGACTATTCCCAGGACCTCTACCACACTACAGTATATGTCGCCGGCGGCACAGGCGCCAATTACTATGACCTGAAGTTCACAGATAATGCAGTCGCGACTTACACACTGAATAGTAACATCTCGGTCTTCGGTGACATCACAATAAGCGGCGCTAAATTATCAGCCGGTTCATCTAGCATTACCCTCTACGGCGACTGGATCTCCTCCAACGGCGGCATATTTACCCCGGGTTCCGGCACCGTCACTCTCAGTAACGCTACTCTGGCCCAGTCGGTAACTTCGGGCGGCAACTCCTTTAACGTCATAGCTATCGCCAATACCCACGCCGGAGATGTCACATTCGTGGATACTTTGAAGACAAATGAATTACAGGCGACAGGTGGGGTAAACGGAGTGAAGAAGATATGGTTCTCAGCGGCTTTGATAGGCGCGCCTAATACCATCAATACACACTTCGACGTTAACGGCGTCCCGGGCTACAAGATAGAGCTTGCCCCGATAGCGCTCAACACCCCATGGTTCCTGGACGCCCCCTCAGGCACCACAATGAATTATATTAAAGTAGGCTACTCGCAACAGGCCAGCGTCAGAGGCAGTATAACCGCCCTCAATTCAGATAACCTGGGCGGCAACAACGCTTACTGGAATATTTCATCGTAATCGCGCCCGGTAAACACTTCCTTCTCTTGCCATTCAATGCATCCCGTGATATATTTACAATGGTAATATGAAGCCTAAAGATAAAAAGTATATCCTGGAGAATAGGAATAAAAAGATAAAGGCCGGAACTCAAGCGGAAAAAACCGCCGGCTGCCCCAGGCCCGCCGTCGTATTGATATCCATCGCGTTAATAATAGTTTTAGGTTTCGCCGCCTATGCCAATTCCCTCAATGGCCAATTTATCCGGGATGACAACGACCTGATACGGGACAATCCGTATATAAAGAACGGGATCTCTAATGCCCTTGTGTATTTTACAAAGAATATCGCTATAGGCTCCGGGCAAAAGTGGAATTCCTACCGCCCCATCCAGATGATCACTTATGCGGCGGAGTACCCCGTATGGACTTTGAACGTCATAGGTTATCATCTTACAAATATATTGCTGCATATTCTGACAGCCTTATTCGTCTACTGGCTCATTAACATCCTTTACAACGATAATTTACTTTCGCTGATTGCAGGCGCGCTATTTGTGGCGAATCCGCTGCATACAGAGGCAGTGGCCTACATATCGGGCCGGGCCGATTCTCTATCCGCCGTATTTTTACTGCTGTGCCTGATATTTTATATAAAAAGCGTAAGCTTAAAACGGGTAATTTTTTATATTCCCGCGATCTTAACTTACATATTAGCCGTTTTTTCCAGGGAGAACAGCCTGATCCTGCCGGCGCTGCTATTGCTTTACCATTATACCTTTAGGGTGAAAATCAAGCTTAAGTGGTTCCTGCCGATATTAGGAGTTACTTTCATATATATCTTTCTGAGGGCGACCGTTTTAAAATTTTCGCTATCCAATATCGTGTACACAACTACTCTGCTCGAAAGGATCCCGGGTTTCTTTGCGGCCGTAACCGATTATCTCAAACTTTTGCTATTGCCGCTTGATCTGCATACCGGCTATGGGGTTGTGGTCTTTAGCCCGGCTCATCCAAAAGTCATATCGGGCATTCTTATATCAGTCTTTCTGCTGATATACGCGTTTAAAAAACGAAAAACCCGCAGCCCGGCATTCTTTTCTATATGCTGGTTTTTTATATCGCTGCTTCCCCAGTCCAATCTTTATCCCATTAACGCCTATATGGCGGAACACTGGCTATATCTGCCCTCAATAGGGTTCTTTCTTCTTTTGTCAGAAGGATTGAGCTCGTTATGCAAAACAGAAAAATTCAAAATTTTAGGCGCGGCATTCGTAATTATTTTATTAGGCATCAGCCTCTCTTTAACAATAGGACAAAATAAATACTGGAAAGACCCTGTGAGTTTTTTTAAAAGGACGCTTGGATATACCCCGAATGATTATGTTACATATAACCTTCTCGGCAACGCATACGAACATTCCGGTAATGTGGCCGACGCGGTGAAAGCGTATAAAAAAGCGATAGAGGTCAATCCGAATTATGAAATACCGCGTTACAATCTCGGCACAATATACTACAACAGCGGCAGAAAAGATGAAGCCATAGGCCTATATAAAAAAGCGATAGAAATAAAACCTGATTATTCGCAGGCCTATCTGAACCTCGGCAGCGCATACTACGATACCGGGAAGACGGAAGAGGCGATAGCCGCGTATGAGAAAGCCGCGAAGAACAATCCGGGCTGCGCGGAGGCGTATTATAACCTCGGCGTCGCATATTCCGGTATTGGAAAAAAGAAAGAGGCAATATCCGCGTATGAGAAAACGCTGGAGATAGATCCCAGCGACGCGGACGCGCAGCGCAATCTGCAGCAGCTAATCAATCTATAATTGCCACCACAAAATGCTTCATATTGACATCTCCCCGGAGCATTCGTATAATCATGATAAAGATACCCTATGACCATTAAAGTTGCCTTATATACACCTCCTGATTATGACTGCCATTTTCCTACGCTGGGGACGCCTGCCCTATCGGCTTTTTTAAGAAAGAGCGGTGTACCTTGTGATCAGGCGGACCTAAATCTTGCGTACCGGGATTTTCTTGCACGAAGAGTTACTTCCGCGCCGGGCGGCCCGTTAAGCCTGAAGGAACAGAGATTATTTCTGAAGCCTCTGGCGCAAAAATTCTTCGCCGAAAGGCTCAAGGGGCGCTACTATTCTGATCTTTTCCCCAGAGACTCGGACGGTATATTTACCGACCTGCCATACGGTAATAATACGAACAGCTCTTTCTATTTCTGCGAGAGGATGCTCTCGTCCGAACACCTGTGGCGGTATCTTGAAGATAGCCAGGAGAACACATTTCTGCAGTTTTACGAAGAGAGCCCGATACTCGGCCGTTTGGAAAAAGACGGCGCCGGGCTATTCGGCATATCGATAATATCTCCTTCTCAGGCCATAGCCTCCCTCACGCTCGCGCTCTTTATAAAAAAGAAGCTTCCGCGCGCGCACGTGACGATCGGCGGACAATGGGCCACGCTCTACCACTCGGAGCTCATGCGGAAAAAGGAGCTATTTAGATTTATTGACAGTATTATCGTATTTGAAGGTGAAAGCGCGTTATGCGAACTGGCTCTGGCTCTCGATCGAGGTGCGTCTATTGACTCTATACCGAATGTTATCTTGCGCGATACCGTTTTAGATGCGGGCTTTACAAGGCGTGAGGAGGATATGGATCGGCTGCCCTGTCCGGATTTTGACGGTCTTTCACTTGAAGAATATGACGGAGCCCCATTCGGCACGATAGGCCTTACCTATGAGACCTCCCGCGGCTGCTATTGGTCGAAATGCGCCTATTGCGTTGACTTGCCCCTGCCCAAGCCCTCTTACCGGAAGAAGGATCCATCGCTGGTCGTTGCCGATATGAGAGAACTAAAAGAGCGTCACGGCGCCGGTTATCTTTATTTCGGCGATCCGGGTCTGTCGCCGCGCCAGATGTATCTGATAGCAAAACGCATGATAGAAGAGCGCGTAGATATCCTGTGGTGGACGATGGCGAGGCTCGATCCCGGATTTGACCGCGTATTGTTCGATCTGGCGTATAAGGCGGGTTTAAGGCAGATCAATTTCGGTTTCGAATCCGCCAGCGACCGCGTCTGCGGGGCACTCGATAAGGGCAACCGGCGGGAGCGCTCGGCGCGTATCATCGCCGATTGCGCCGCCTCCGGCATAAAGGTGGACCTGCAGACGATGCTCGGGCTCCCCGGCGAAAGCTTCGATGATGCGCTTGAGACGGTGGACTTTCTCGTATCGCACAGGGATAAGATCACCCATGTGACGTTCAATACCTATTATCTGACGCCTTTTAATTATATATATCAAGATCCGGCCAGATACGGGATCGAGTATGAAAAAAATTCGGCTCTACCGTTTCAGTTTTTCACTCCGTTTAAAAACCTCCGCGGTATGGACGCCTCGCAGGCCGCCCAGGTGGAAAAGATATACTATTCGCTCGCGGGCAGATATGCGCCTAAAGCGCCCGCCGCTACTCTTTCTCTAGCCGGAGTAGCGCGGAAAGCCGGAGGAATCGGGGGAGCAGGGAGAGGAGAAGTGGAGTTCGCTTTAAACGGCGAGTCAGTAAAACTGCGATACCTGTATGACGCGGCGAAAGAAGATTACGCGTTCATCGAAGAAGATCCTTCAGAACAAAAGACGGAAGCAGTTCTATGATAATACCTCCGGAAAAGATATTTATGATGGAGGACCACGATAGGGCTTACGGCGTCTGGAAGGAGCGCGGTGTGCGCGCCGGAACGCTCGTCCATGTCGACGCGCACATCGACTTCGGATGGATCCCTGAAATGGATTTCGACGAGATAGGCTCCCCCGACGCCGATCCGCGCGGCCCAGGCGGCGAAGGGCCACTCCTTAATCCATTCCTGAAGACCAGGAAGAAGATGGTAAATATAGGCAACTATATCTGCCCGGCGATGCGTGAAGGGCTCGTGGGTAAGTTCTACTGGGTAGTTCCTGATGAAACCTGGCGGTCCCGGCGCGGAGTAAAGTATATTGTCGAACACCTTCAGCGGCTCCTCGCTATAAAACGGTATGCGTCCGGCAAGTTTGAGATCCATCCGAACTGTATCCGGACAAGCGTCTTCGACAAAGAAGTGATCGCCTGCAGTCTCGGGAGCCTGGAGCGGATAGAGGGACCGGTGCTTCTCGACATTGACGTCGATTTTATGATTACCAGATTCATATGGGATGATCTTGACCCGGCGCGGACTCCATGGATATTCCCCGAAGGGCTTTATGAAAGACTCGCCCCAAAAATAAATGATATAGAGGCCCTGACCATATCCTATTCGGTCGAAGGGGGGTTTACGCCGCTAAGGTTTAAGTATCTCGGCGATGAGCTGCGCATGTTATATGGGGAAGACCCCGTCGCGGAAAAGCGAAAAGTGATGAAGTGTAAGAGAGACGCGCTTCTGCAGGAAAGAAACGGGAAGTATCCGGAAGCCGTCGCGCTTTACGAAGACGCCCTAAAGATGGATGATCGGGACGCTTCCATATATTTTAATCTGTCACTATGCTATCAGAGCCCAACGATGGCGGACATGAAGAAGGCCGGGTCCTTTTACCGGGAGGCCGTCAGGCTGGATAAAACTTACAGTACCCGTTTTAACAATTATGGTATACTTTATTTACAGCGAGGTGAGTTTAGGAAGGCAGAAGAGTATTTCAGGCGTCTGCTGAAGATCGATGATACAAGAGCCGCTGCGCTCGGTGGCCTGGGGCATATTGCGCTACACAGGAAAAAGTATGCCGAAGCTCTCTCTCTCTTCGAAGATTGTCTCTGCCTTGACGGGAAGTATCTCGGGGCCGGGATGGGGGCGGCCATAGCGCATTTCAAGTCCGGCTCGCTTGATAAGGCGCGCGCGTTATTTTTAGAGTTGGATGTGGCTTCGCCCGGCGATCCGGAAGTATCCTGGTGGCTCGGTTGCATAGCGGAAAAGACGGGAGAGCCTCCCGAGGCGATAGAATATTATAAAAGATCGGTTATGCTCGGAGGAGAAGGGGCGGCCGTGCACCTTCGGCTGTCGCGCCTTTGTTTGGCAAGAGGCCTTTATTTTAGAGCGTTCGAAGAATTGAAAAGGTTTTTTCAGGCCATAAGAGGGATGTTGTCATGATGGTGACGCTCGAGACGCGCTACAAAAAGAACGACACGATAATGTACAAGGAACTCGCCGATGGGCCGGCGCTAATCGACCCGTACCGCCGGACGATGACGAGCTTAAACGATACGGCTCTAGAAGTCTGGCGGCTTTTAGACGGCGAGCGTTCGGTCCTTGATATTATAAACGCCATGAGGGATATATTTGAAACAGATGAGGGGCACCTTAAGAAAGACGTCCTTGATTTTCTTAAAGAGATGCTCAAACGGGAGATGATACGGTAATGTTCTGCCAGATATTACAGAGAAGATTTTCGGAATTTTCCGAAATGCTTGAGGGCGCAGCGGTCAGGGGACGCATCCCGTTCATGGGAGCGTTTGATCTCACATACCGTTGTAATCAGACTTGTCGCCATTGTTATTGCAATCTCGGTGCTCAAGATAAGAGAATGGGCGATGAGCTGACGACGGCTGAGGCGTGCAGGATACTCGACGAAGCGGCAGGCGCCGGGTGCCTGTGGCTTCTATTGACCGGTGGAGAGGTGCTCCTAAGGG
>JAPLMF010000095.1 GCA_026387155.1 Candidatus Omnitrophota bacterium | reverse complement strand
GCGACGGCGAGATCCTCATCAAGGTCGAGGCCTCAGGGATATGCGGCACCGATTGCCTGGAATGGTACCGTAGGGATAGAGCGCCTCTTATATTAGGACACGAGATAGCCGGGACTATCGCGTCAGTAGGTAAGGGTTTAAATAGATACAAGGCCGGCGATAGGATTTCGGCGTCCCACCACGTGCCTTGTGGGGAGTGCAGATTCTGCCGCGCCGGCCATGAAACCGTCTGCGACACTCTCCGTAAGACCAATTTCGATCCCGGCGGCTTCGCGGAATTTGTAAGAGTACCGAAGATAAACATAGATAAACTAGGTATCTACACTATACCTAAGAATGTATCATTCGAAGAGGCCACTTTCATAGAGCCACTGGCTTGCGTAGTAAGAGGCCAACGCCTTGCAGGTTTTAAGAAAGAGAAGTCGATCCTGATAGTGGGTAGTGGTATATCCGGGCTTCTACATGTAAAGCTCGCCAGGGCTTCCGGCGCGAAGTTCATAGCGGCAACAGATGTAAGTGACTTTAGGCTTACTGCGGCGGCAAGGTCCGGGGCGGATCTTGCGTTAAATGCCAAAGACTATACCCCGGAGAAGTTTAGAGCGGCTAACGGCGGATATCTGGCGGACCTCGTTGTGATATGTGCAGGGGCTAAGGGTGCGTTCGAGCAGGGTTTCGAGTGCCGGTTCCCGTGAACGAAATATTCTGGCGAAATGAGGTCACAGTCTTGAGTTCATATGCCGGAAGCCCCTCCGACCACGTTGAAGCTTTAGGGAAAATTGACTCGAAAAAAGTAATTGTTCATGATATGATAACAGACCATTTCGGGCTTGCCGATACGGTAAAAGGTTTTAAGCTCGTGGCTGAGGCCCGTGAGTCGATAAAGGTGATAATAAAACCTCAGGAATAATTGCCGGGGGAAAATAGATAAAGGATATAGTGCGAATATGAGACCACTGGAAAGATGGGTCGAAGAGCAGGCCAAATTAACGAAACCTGACAGGGTATACTGGTGCGACGGCTCAGAGGAAGAGGCCCGCCGTATCATAGAGATAGGGATTAAGGAAGAGAAGATATGCGGCAATCCGATATTCGCGCCGCTTAACGGCATGACCTTTCCGAACTCCTTCTATCATAGGAGCCACCCCACGGATGTTGCGAGGATCGAGCACCTCACGTACGTATGCCACACTGATAAAGATACAGCCGGCCCTAACAATAACTGGATGGACCCCGAAGAGGCAAAGGCCAAGATGACGAAACTCTCTGACGGCTGCATGAAGGGCCGCACGATGTACGTCCTGCCGTATATGATGGGGCACCCCGATTCGCCCTATTCGAAGGCCTGCGTACAGCTTACCGACATCTCCTATGTGGCGATAAGCATGCGTATAATGACGCGTATGACGAAAAAGGTCCTGGATAAGATAGGAAATAACAAGGATTTTGTGCGCGGGCTTCATTCGGTGGGCGACTTCGATCCGAAGAAACGTTTTATAATGCATTTCCCCAACGAACATTTTGTGTGGAGCATTGGTTCCGGGTACGGAGGCAACGCTCTTTTGGGAAAGAAGTGTTTTTCTCTCAGAATAGCATCGTATCTGGGACAACAGGAAGAATGGCTCGCCGAGCACATGGTGATAGTGGGGGCTCAGGATCCGAGCGGAGATACTACCTATATAGCCGCAGCGCTTCCGAGCGCATGCGGAAAGACGAACCTCGCCATGATGGAGTCGGTACTCCCCGGGTACAAGATATGGACGGTCGGCGACGACATAGCGTGGATGAACGTCGGCCCGGACGGAAGGCTCTGGGCGATAAATCCGGAGACCGGTTTTTTCGGTGTGGCGCCGGGCACGTCTATGAAGACGAATCCGAACATGATGAAGACGCTCACAAAGGGCACTTTCTATCCGACGTTATTTACAAATACCGCTTTAGATACCGACAAGAACGAGCCATGGTGGGAGGGGTCCGATGGCGCCATACCGAAGAAGCTAACAGATTGGCAGGGGAATAAATGGGATCCAACGAAAGGCACAAAGGCGGCGCATCCGAATTCGAGATTCACCGTATCGGCATATCAGTGCCCGACCCTGTCGCCGCTATTCGAGAATCCGAAGGGAGTGCCTATATCGGCCATACTCTTCGGAGGCAAACGCATGCATTTAAATCCGTTGATCGTTGAAGGCACCGATTGGCAGAATAATGTATTTTTGGGCGCCAGAATGGGATCGGAGACTACGGCTGCGGCAAGCCATAAGGAAGGCATTGTGAGGCGTGACCCGATGGCGATGCTCCCCTTCTGTGGATACAACATGGCCGATTATTTTAAACATTGGCTCAATATGGGGAAGAAACTCGTTTACCAGCCGAAAGTATTCTCGGTGAACTGGTTCAGGATCAATGATAAAGGAAAGTACTTGTGGCCCGGTTTCGGACAAAACGCGCGTGTCCTCAAATGGGTGATAGACAGGGTTCACAACAGAGTTCCCGCCCAGAAGACGCCGATAGGGCTCATTCCTTACATAAAGGACATCGACCTGAAAGGGCTAAATATACCGAAAGAGGATATGGAGGAACTGTTTAGAATAGATCACGACGGATGGTTGAAGGAAGCCGGCGACATCGGAGATTTTTTTAAAGGTTTCGGCGGCAGAATGCCGAGGGAGATGTGGGACGAGTTGAATCGAATGAAAGCGGAACTTTAAGGAGGCGATATGGATTGGGGGATGAAGAACAGGTTCTCCAGGTTGTTTGATAGAGAAAGCGGACGCGCGGTATGGCTTGCCATAGATCACGGATATTTTCTGGGGCCCGTATCCAAATTAGAGAATCCGACCAGGACAATAAAGCCTCTTTTACCTTTCACCGACGCACTCATGCTTACACGAGGGGTCTTGAGAAATTGTGTTGATGCAGGCATGGATATTCCTTTTATCCTCCGCGTCTCCGGCGGTAACAGTATAGTGGGGCCGGCGCTATCGAATGAAGATATCCAGACCTCGATGGAAGAGGCGATACGCCTTAATGCTTCGGCAGTAGCCATATCGATATATATAGGAACGGAACACGAGCACCAGACGCTCCTTGCTCTCGGAAAGCTCGTCGACGAGGCCCAGAGGTACGGTATACCGGTACTTGCGGTGACTGCCGTAGGTAAAGAGCTCGAGAAGCGCGATGCGAGATACTTGAGCCTATGCTGTCGTATAGCAGCGGAGCTCGGCGCAAGTGTAGTGAAGACATACTACTGCGATAACTTCGAGAAGGTAGTGAAATCTTGCCCTGTGCCGGTCGTGGTGGCCGGCGGGCCAAAGCTTGATACTGAGCTTGATGCGCTTAAGTTAGCTTACGATGCAATAAAAGATGGCGCAAAAGGCGTCGACATGGGTCGTAATATTTGGCAATCGCCCAAAGCCGTTGATATGATAAAGGCGATAAGGTCGGTGGTCCACAACGGCGTGTCGGTTAAGGAAGCCGGAAAGCTTTTGAAATAAATAATTTTATTTGCTTTTTAAGGCCATTAGTTATATACTCTCATTGTAGTATTAAAGGAGGAACATAATGAAAAAAGCGACTTATTTTATTGTAGCGTTATTGACGGTATGCCTCGTATCTGGATGCGGGACTGTGCCGAAGAAATTTAAGGCAGAGGTATCCGACATAAAGACTAGGGTCGATATCCTAGAGACGCGCGTCGAGGGGGTTGAGACCAAGACTGCTGATGTCGAACGCCTGTCGAGCGAACAGGCAAGAGCCATCGAAGATATGAAGTCAAAGCCTATCGGGACGAACGTCAGCGTAAAGCACCGCTTCAGCACGGGGCAGGCAGACTAGGAAGGCTATTAAAGATTTTCAAGGGGCCAACAGCCTGAAAGCGGATGGGGTAGTGGGGCCGAAGACCTGGGATGCCTTATCTAAATATATGTCAGGCGCCGGTTCGGCTGCCACCGGTACCGAAGAGGGGGCGCTGACCAAGTAGGCCACAAGTTAAAAATTATCCCGGCCACTCTTAAATAAAATCCGGGACAGGAATGTAACGGAATGAAGGGCCGCTCTCAATAAAAGAACGGCCCTTTTATTTAGAAAGGAAAGAGATGAAAGAGATATTGGAAATATTGGAGAAGGATGCAAGGACGACGCCGGAAGAGATCGCCAGGATGCTCAATATGACGCCTAAAGGCGTCGCCAATACGATAAAGAAGCTGGAGAAGGATGGCGTCATATTAAAGTACAAAGCGATAATAAATAAGGAGATAGATCGTGACGATAACTCCGAAGTAAGGGCGTTGATAGAGGTCCGCATCACTCCTCAGAAGAATTTGGGATTCGAAAGCGTGGCCGAGCGTATATACAAGTTTCCGGAGGTTGCTAGCTGCTACCTGATGTCCGGGACTTACGACCTTCTGGTTGTCGTAGAAGGAAAGAATATAAATACAGTAGCCAATTTCGTGGCCGAAAAGCTATCTCCCATGGAGCACGTTCGCGGTACTGTGACCCATTTTATACTGAAAAAGTATAAAGAGGACGGGGATATATTGAAGAGTTTCGAAAAAAATAAAAGGCAAGCGATCACATTATAAATTAAAAATTCCACGGCTTGTTGATCATAATGGCCAGGACAGGTAAAATGAAAAATTTTAAAATAAATATTTCAGAAGTAGCGCATAAGATCCCTCCATCTGGGATACGCGTATTCTTCGACCTGGTCTTGGGGATGAAGGACGTCATATCGTTAGGCGTCGGAGAGCCGGATTTCGTCACACCCTGGAACGTCAGGGAGCGCGCGATAGATTCTATCGAGAAAGGGTACACGTCATATACCTCGAACAAGGGAATGGTGGAATTGAGGATCGCGGTGTCGAAGTACCTTAAGCGTAAATACAGCCTGGACTACGATCCGGAGGAAGAAATACTTATAACCGTAGGCGTGAGCGAAGGATCGGACCTCGCATTCCGTGCGATAGTCGATCCAGGCGTTAAGGTGCTCATTCCGGAGCCGTACTATGTATCGTATGGCCCGATGACTTCATTGTGCGGCGGAAAGCCGGTATTTATAAAGACGGATCCTCGTAATGGTTTCAAGATAACGCCTAAGGACATAACTAGATCATGCGACCGCAAAACTAAAGGGATAATATTAAACTACCCTAATAATCCATCTGGCGCTTCCTATTCAAAGGGCGAGCTCAAAAATTTAGCCGATGTCATAATTAAGAAGGATCTCATATTGATAAGCGACGAGATATATGGTGAACTTACGTACGATTCTGAGCACGTATCAATAGCAACGTTCCCGAAGATGAAAGAGCGTACGATATATTTAAACGGATTCTCGAAAGCTTTCGCTATGACCGGGTGGAGAATAGGATATGCCTGCGGCCCTGCCGATATAATAGGAGCGATGACCAAAATTCATCAATATACGATGATGTGTGTTCCGATAATGTCGCAATTCGCGGCGCTAGAAGCATTAAAAATGGGCGACCGGTCGGTGTTTGAGATGAAGCGCGAATATAGAAGAAGACGCGAACTTGTCATATCCAGGCTGAATGAGATAGGGCTTTTGTGTCATAAACCCGAGGGAGCCTTCTACGCGTTTCCTTCTATCAAGGGTTCCGGCCTATCTTCGATGGATTTTTCCAAGGAGTTGTTAAAGAGGGAGAAGGTCGCGGTAGTTCCGGGGACTGCTTTCGGTGAATCCGGCGAAGGCTATATAAGGATCTCATACGCTTCCGGGATCGACAAACTTAAAGAATCGCTTGACAGGATAGAACGCTTTATGAAGACGATAAGAAGGTGAGGGCAAAAAATATGGAGAATCGGTTAGCGGTCAGAGGTTTTCGATTAGCGGCGGCGACCATATTGATATCACTAGTCGCTACGGCATCTTTTGCAGCCGAAAGGAATGTCGTGAAGATAGGGTCAGACGTGTTGGTTGAAAGAGGCACAACCGTAAACGATATCGTTGTGATTGACGGCAATGTGGTCGTATCCGGTAACGTGGACGGTAATATCGTCGTGATAGGGGGCTCCCTGAAATTATGCCCCGGCGTTAGAGTGGGGCAGCAGGTGGTGCTTATCGGAGCCGGTATTGACAGAGACCCGTCCGCAGCTATCGGCGGTAAGATCACCGAGGTAGGTATCCCTTCTTCGATCCCTTTTGTACCGTCATTAAAGAGCTTCTTTAAAGGCGGCTGGATAGTAACGTGGGCCGCCATAAGTATTATGGTCCTTCTGGGTTTTCTGGGCCTTGCGGTACTTGTCGCGGCGCTGGTGCCGGAACATATGGGTACTGTGGTGCATGCTCTCGAGAGATCTTTCGCGTCGATGTTCCTGTGGGGCATATTGGGGGCGTTCCTTGCCGGACTCGTCCTGGTGCTTCTCGCGATAACGATAGTCGGGATAATACTGATACCGCTTGCGATCGTTGCTATAACGCTGGCCTGGATAATAGGATACATAGCTTCGGCGATATTTATAGGTAAGAACGTCATGGCGTACTTCAAGAAATCCTCTCTACCGTTTGTAAATGCAGTGCTGGGAATAGTGCTTCTCTTCCTCGCCGGTTTTTTGCCGCTCGTAGGACCGTTCGTGATAAAGCCTATATTTCTATTCGCCGGTTTCGGGGCGGTACTTACCACCAGGTTTGGCACCGTTAAATGAGATATATCTTGACAAAGCGCATGCAGGCGGTATAATTTTCTTAATTTGCTGTTATAAAAATTTTGGAAAGGAGGAAGTGATGGTCAGGAAGATATTTATAATCGCGCTGGGCGTTTTATTGGTTCTGCCGATGACGATATCGGGTTGTAAGGGCAAAGTCGAAAAACCTGCCGAGGAGCCTAAGATGGAAGTTCCGGAATCGGTCTCTGCCACAGGGGAGATAGTAACTAACATAGAACCCGCAAATACGGTAGCGGCAGAAGCGATACCTCCTACGGCTACGGTAGGACAGGCCACTGCGAAAGTGACTCCGCTTGTACAGTCCGTCATCGATAAGACCAAGGACATCCAGAGAGCGCTTAAGAACGCCGGTTTTGACGTTGGGACTGTAGATGGCAAGATAGGCCCAAAGACGAAGAAAGCGATCGAAGATTTCCAGAAGTCGAAAGGTTTAAAGGCTGACGGAAAAGTCGGACCCAAGACATGGATGGAGCTGGAGAAGTATCTTATCCGGCAATAGTATTTTAGCGAAAAATTGGAGGCTTTTTTAAAATGAGATCTATGAAGCTGATAACGGTCCTGCTTGTGCTATGCCTTTCTTTGGCGAGCCTCGCCGGCTGTGGTGCATCGAAAGACAAGTACGAAACTCTCCTCAATGAGAAGGTAGCGCTCGAAGAGAAGGTTGGTTTACTGACTACGGCCAGGGACGCCCTTAAGAACGAGTATGACAATCTACTCAAAGAGAAGATGGGCCTTGCGACGAAGCTCGAGGTCGTGACGAACGAGAAGGCTTCTTTAAAGAGTGAGTACGACAAGATCCTCGACGAGAAGATAGCCGTAAAGGCCGCTTACGATATGCTTCTGGCCGAGAGCAAAAAATAAGTTTATCCGATAAGGGATAGAAGTGCTTAACGGCAAGAAGGTGGTCGTCGTAATGCCTGCGTACAACGCTGCGCGGACACTGCGTATGACATACGACGAGATACCAAAAGATATAGTGGATGAGATCATCCTCACCGATGACAATTCGTCTGATGATACCGTTCGGATAGCCAAAAGCCTTAATGTAAGACTCTTTATCCATCCCGATAACAAAGGGTATGGAGCCAACCAGAAGACATGCTACGCCGAGGCTTTGCGCCTCGGCGCTGATGTCGTGGTTATGCTGCATCCCGATTACCAATACCCGCCTAAGCTGATAACACCAATGGCTGCTCTTATTACCAGCGGTATTTTTGACGTCGTGCTCGGTTCAAGAATACTTGGCAATAAGGCCTTAAAGGGTGGTATGCCGCTTTACAAATATATTGCGAACCGTATTCTGACCCTTTTGGAGAACATGATAATAGGCGAGAAGTTGTCTGAATACCATACGGGCTACAGAGCATTCTCCAGAGAGTTGCTTTTGAAGATTCCTATACTCGAAGATTCCGATGACTTCTTATTTGATAACCAGATGCTCCTGCAGGCTTTCTATTTCGGATACAAAGTGGGCGAGATAACGAGCCCCTCGGCTTACACGAGCGATTCCTCCTCGATAAGTTTTTCACGCAGCATCGTGTACGGATTAGGTGTACTAAAGACTGCCATGACTTATCTTTTCTCCAAGCGTTCGATATTTGGATCGGCCATATTTGATAAGAACGGCAGGGCTCTTACCGGTCCAACTTAGCCTTGACATTACTGCTCTCTTCGTGGTAATTTGGGACTGTAGCTTAAAAAAGGAGGAATACATGAAAAGTGAAAAAGCATATGTATTGTTGCCGATAATGGCAGCCCTGGCTTTTTTAGCGGTATCCGCATCGGCTCAGGATACACAGAACGCTGTTCAGAGCGCCGCGGCGCCCGTAAATGAACAGGTGGCAAAGACCATGGCGGCGGAGGATTTGTCGATATATGGTGAGGTGCAGTCTGTGAATGCTGCAGGAATAGGCTCCCTGACCGTACAGTACTACGATTATGACTCCGATGACGAGAAGACGATAACCGTAGTTTTAGACGCGAATACCAAGCTTGAGAATGCCAATTCAATAGCCGATATCAAAAAAGGGGACTGGGCCGATGTTACTTATTCGGCAGTCGGCGGTAAGAATGCAGCCAAATCGGTGATAGTGGAAAAAGAGGAAGGGGCAGCAGCCACTCCGGCCGCGCCGGAACAGGCGGCTATTCAGGAACAGACCGCCGTTCAAGGACAGGCCGCTGTAGCTGTAAAGGAAGAAGCCTCACCTTCTGCAGACGTGTCGTACTAAAAAGGGGATCCTTATGGCTGTAGAAAAACCGGGTTTAAGAGATAGAAAGACTTTTCGTTTTCCATCGGGTTATGGTGATAATAAGATAGTGCTTCTAGTACGGGATCCGTGGTGGATATTTGCGTATTGGGAGATACGTAAAGAGAAGACGGACGAGATTACGCGTAAGATATCGGATTCAGGTGATGAATGCGAAAAGTCGATACTGCGCGTATATGACGTTACCGGAGTAAATTTTAACGGCCACAACGCAAATTCCTATTTTGATATAGAATTAAAAGGTTTGGCCTCCACCTGGTATATAAATGTCAGTTCGCCTGATAGGTCCTGGGTGGTCGACATAGGTGTGCTTACCAAAAAAGGCAATTTTTATCTCTTGGCGAGATCTAATGCTGTTCATACTCCACGGTTCGGCATGTCAGATCAACTAGATGCCGAGTGGATGATACCGGAAGATGAGTACTGGAAGATGTTCGGGCTCTCCGGTGGTTTTGGGGTGGGCAAAGGTTCGCTGGAAGTGAGGGAGATGATAAAGAAGCGCTTCGAAGAGCAGATAACCTCAGGCGCTATATCGAGTTCTGCGTCTTTTTATAGGAAACCCGCCGCTAGGAAGTTCTGGCTGGTAGTAAATACCGAGCTTATAGTTTACGGGGCGACGGAACCGGATGCCAAGGTCACCGTACAGGGTAAAGAGATAACCTTGAGACCGGATGGCACGTTCAGTTTAAGATTTGCCCTTCCGGATGGTAAACAGGTAATACCTGTAGAGGCCGCATCTAACGACGGAATAGACCATCTCAAGATCACTCCGATAGTTACAAGAAAGACAGAATAGCCAATATGCCCAAAGGGTATCTCGCGATAGTGCTTCACGCGCACCTTCCGTATGTGCGTCACCCAGAACATGATGACTTCCTGGAAGAGGATTGGCTGTTTGAGGCAATTACCGAGACATATATACCGCTTATCAAAGTCCTCGATGGGTTCGTCCGGGATGGTGTAGATTACAGGCTGACGATATCACTGTCGCCGACGTTGATGTCGATGCTCATGGACGGACATCTGCAATCGAAGTACTTAAAACACCTTGACAAACTTATAGAGCTTTCCGAAAAAGAGATTGAGCGCACGAAGTGGGACGAGCGCTTCAATAAACTCGCTGAAATGTATCATTCCAATTTCATTGAAGCCCGCCACATATTCAAAGATGTGTACCACTCCAATCTCGTCAACGCCTTTAAACATTTTCAGGATGCAGGAGGCCTTGAAGTGATAACATGTTGTGCGACCCACGGTTTCCTGCCGCTTATGGAAGTTGAAAGACGCATAGCCGTCAGGGCCCAGGTCAAGGTAGCGGCGGATATGTATGAGAAGATATTTGGGAGACGCCCGCTCGGCATCTGGCTTCCGGAATGCGGATACAACCCCGGTGATGATGAGATCCTCAAGAAGGAAGGTATAAAATATTTCTTCGTCGATACACACGGCGTCCTCTTCGGCACGCCACGGCCGCGTTTCGGCGTGTTCAGCCCTTATTTGACAAAACACGGTGTAGCGGTATTCGGCAGGGATACCGAATCCTCGAAGGCCGTTTGGAGCGCTGTAGAAGGATATCCCGGAGATTACAATTACAGGGAGTTCTATAGGGATATCGGGTTCGACCTGGATCATGATTATATTCGGCCTTATATAAATGCGGACGGCACAAGGGTCATGACCGGTATAAAATATCACAGAATAACCGGGATCACAAATCATAAAGAGCCGTACGTCCCTGAATATGCCCGCGATACAGCCGCAAATCAAGCCGGAAATTTCATGTTCAACAGGGAAAGACAGATCGAACACTTGGCC
This sequence comes from Candidatus Omnitrophota bacterium, assembly GCA_026387155.1. Taxonomy (GTDB): domain Bacteria; phylum Omnitrophota; class Gorgyraeia; order 2-01-FULL-45-10; family 2-01-FULL-45-10; genus JAPLMF01. The sequence continues at coordinate 18,102 of JAPLMF010000095.1, read as the reverse complement.
GGGCAGATGGGTGACCGTAAGCCCATAATAGTCGCGCCTTATGACGCAGAGCTATTCGGGCACTGGTGGTACGAAGGTCCGCAGTGGATAGATTTTCTTGTAAGAAAGATAAGGTATGATCAGGATACGATAGCTTTAACAACGCCGGGCGAGTATCTAAAGAAGTACAAGAAGTATCAGGTCCTGACCCCGTCCTTCTCCAGCTGGGGGTGGAAGGGTTATTGCGAAGTCTGGCTCGAAGGTTCCAATGACTGGCTTTATAGGCACCTGCACAAGATGACCGAGCGTATGGTGGAGCTGGCCAGTACGCGTAAACATGCCAAAGGGATAGTCCAGAGGGCGTTAAATCAGATGGCGCGCGAGCTTTTACTGGCGCAGTCAAGCGATTGGGCGTTCATAATGAAGACCGGATCGCATGTAACGTACGCCGTTGAAAGGATGAGGGCTCATACCGAGAATTTCAACGAACTCTACGAGGATGTAAAGAATAATAATCTCGAAGAGGATTATGTAAAGGGTCTGGAAGAGAAGAATAATATATTTCCGGATATAGACTACTCTATATACAGTTCCTAGATGTATAATAATAAGAGGCTGGGTGTAGCATTCCTATGGCATATGCACCAGCCGTTTTATAAGGATCCTATAAGCGGAAAGTACCTTATGCCGTGGGTCAGACTTCATGGCATAAAGGACTACTATCCGATGGCGCTTCTACTGGAGAACTCCGGGTGCGCCAGGGCGACGTTCAACATGGTCCCGTCGCTCGTCGAACAGATCGACGATTACGCTCGTAATGACGCCACAGATACGTTCCTCGATCTTACCGTAAAGAAGGCAAATTCTCTAACTCTGCAGGACAAACTAGATATCCTGAATAATTTCTTCAAGGTGAACTTCAAACGTTTTATAGAGCCGCATCCACGCTACTTGGAGCTTCTTATCAAAAAAGGAGTCAGGCCCCTTTCCGGGACGGCGCTCAAAAATATGATAAAGAATTTTTCGGATGCCGACTTCAGGGATCTTCAGGTGCTGTTCAATCTGGCGTGGTTCCATTCCTTGAGTATAGAAGAGGATATTAATCTAAAAGACTTGGTTGACAAGAAGAAGGGTTATTCTGAGGAGGACAAAGAGTTTGTAGTGCTGAAGCAGAAAGAGATCATGGCAGCTATAATACCTCTCTATAAAAGGCTTAGTGATTCAGGTAGAATAGAGATAACGACGACCCCTTACTATCATCCGATACTTCCGCTTTTGTGTGATACGTCTGTTGCCAAGGTTTCGCAACCCGGCCTTCCACTCCCGAAGAAGTTCGCGCATCCGGAGGACGCCGTATGGCAGATAGAGGAAGCGATAAAATTGCATACTGAAAAGTTCGGATCCCCTCCTCGCGGTATGTGGCCTTCGGAAGGCAGCGTCTCTAACGAGGCACTCCGGATAATGATAAATAAAGGCATAGACTGGGTGGCCACTGACGAGGACATACTATTTCAGACTCTATCGATGTATGACAAGAAGTGTAAGGGTCAGGAGGTATTTGACAGGCGCATTATATACAGGCCCTACAATTTTAAGCATGACATGCGCCACATTGCCATGATATTCCGCGACAAGAACCTTTCGGACATGATAAGCTTTGCTTATAACTCATGGAACCCTGTCGATGCGGCTCGTGATCTTTTGGATCATTTGAACAGGACTGCGGAGAACTTAAGGCGCGATACGGAAAAGGCGCTGCTTACCATAGTGATGGACGGTGAGAATGCATGGGAATATTACGAAGATAACGGGCGCAAGTTTTTCGAAACGCTCTATTCGGAGCTCGATCAACAGAATGATCTATACTCCACTACAGTAAGTGATTTTATCGGAATAGATACGCCGAAGAGGGTCTTGAATGATATCTATCCCGGCTCATGGATAGATCACAACTTCCGAATATGGATAGGGGAGGAACAGGATAACGTTTCGTGGGGGTATCTTGACAGGGTGAGGAAGGATCTAATTAAATTCACCAAAGAGTTTCATAGAGACCCGAAGAGGGATGGTGCAAAACTTGCCGGGGCCTGGCGCGAACTTTATATAGCCGAAGGAAGCGATTGGAACTGGTGGTACGGCGGCAAGGCTCATGCCGGAGGTGATAATCCTTTCGACGGACTATACAGGATGCATCTAAAAAATGTGTACAAGCTCCTTAGAAAACCGATACCCGAGTTTCTGAAGGTTTCAATTAGTTAAATTATGTATGTGATTTTTTCCCCGCCATGGTATAATTCTAGCTGTGGGGCGGGGTCCCGCCGCCATGTATATAACTTGTATAAGGCGGGAGAAGATTTCTATTGCGTAAAATAGCCAAAGAGTTATAATAAAATAAATAAAATTTGAAAGGAGGAAAAAATGGTTATGGCAAAAACGTCATTTAAGCTAGGGAAAACCTCTAATCCGTCGATGTCGAAAGAGGACTTGAGCAAGTTGGTCGAGAAGAAGGCCTATGAGCTTTACGAGAAGAGGGGTAAGAAAGCCGGACATACGATGGATGACTGGCTGGAAGCCGAGAGAATTATAAAGGGCAAACTCTCCAAATAGGAGCAAGCTCTAAGTAATATAAGCGGAAATTTGTTTTTCTAAGCAAGGGGAGCGGGTGTGGACACGCGATCCCCTTGTTTTTTTGTCCTCATCTTGTCATACACCATAATTATATGGTATAATCCATTTCATATGAGAGCTTTCCTGCTGTCATTTATACCGATATTTGTAGCGATGGACGCTATAGGCGTATTGCCGTTCTTCATGGGTTTTACAGAACACGTAAAATCCAGGGATAAGAAGAAGATCGTAACGCAATCGATTATTACTGCTTTTCTAATAGGCATAACCTTCCTTTTCTTGGGACAATGGATTTTTAAGATACTCGGGGTCTTCGTTGCTGATTTCAAGATAGCCGGGGGCATAGTGCTTTTAGCCATATCGCTTAATGATATACTCCATACCGAAAAGGGGCATAAACTATCTGTCGAAACGATGGGTGCCGTTCCTATAGGTACGCCACTCGTTACGGGCCCTGCGGTATTGACGACGATCATAATACTCTTAGATTCATACGGAATATTTATAACGGTATCTTCGTTTGTCGTAAATCTCATCATAACGTGGATAGTATTTTCGTACTCCGATACGATATCGCGTTTTCTGGGGAAAGCCGGTTCTAAGGCCATCTCGAAGATAGCAAGCCTCCTTTTAGCCGCAATAGCCGTGATGATGATACGTAAAGGTATCATCGATACCGTAACGTATTTTTTGAGCCAAAGAACAGCGTAGTGCAAAGGTAATTCAATCAGCCTATGATAAACAGTATTAACGAGGCGATAGGCAAAGCCAGAGAGATGTTCGTATACTTCTCCGATATTCTGCAGAAGAATGTCCTGGATTCCGACGGCAATATGTTGGGGCGGGTGTGGGATATATCTGCAAAACTGGGTGAGACATATCCTAAGTCCGGCGATGTGATAATATGCAAAGGGTCGATTAACAGGACTTATGTGAGCATAGAGTCTTCCCGCATATCTTCGATATCCGACGAAGTGATCATGGACACAAAAGGCCTTCAGATAGAATTCAGTCATGCCGTAAAACCTTATGATTTTCTTCTAAAAAGGGATGTTCTCGACCAGCAGGTGGTAGATACCTATAACCATAAAGTTAGGCGCGTTAATGATATACATCTTCTGAAGGTAGATCACGAATTATTTGTGGCACATGTGGATATAGGTCTTAGGGGGCTTATGCGCAGGCTCGGGTGGGAAAGGACTGTCGATTACATTGTGGAGCACGTAAACAAGAATTCAGGATATCTCAAAAGCGAAGGACTTGTATCTTGGAAATATGTCCAACCTATATCTTTTAACCAGTCCGGCGTTACAGTCAAGCTGGCGCTCTCCGAGAAGCAGCTCCAGGCCATACCGCCTGCGGATCTGGGCGATATAATATTCGACCTCAACGCGGCCCAAAGAATGGCTATATTTCGTACTCTGGATATCAAGACTAAGGCCCGCGTATTCGAGAACATCGAGTTTGAAGAGCAGAAGATAATATTAAAAGAGCTAGATAAGAAAGAGTCAGCGCAGATCATCACAAATATGTCTTCGGACGAGGCCGCTGATCTTTTAACGAACCTTCCATCGAGCACGGTTAAGAACCTTCTTGTTCTCATAGAGTCCGGCCGCGCCAAGAAACTTTCTACTCTCCTAGGGTACTCCAGCGATTCGGCAGGCGGCCTCATGACTATGGATTTTATTTCTGTGCCTGAGACGGTTACCGTGGCAGAAGCCATCGATCACTTGAGAAGTCAGACGAAAGAGGCGGAGACGGTGCAGTATCTCTATCTCGTGGATGAAAAGAATAGATTGAAAGGCGTTACGTCGATACGACGGCTTCTTTTTGCGGAACCAAAGGAGGGCGTTTTCAAGACCATTTTTCCGAAAACGATATATGTCTATCTTGATCACAGTGCTCAGGAGGTGGCATATCTTATGGATAAGTATAAGATATCCGCAATACCTGTAGTGGACGAAAATAAAGTTCTTCAAGGGATAATAACGATGGATGACATATTGAGTCAGGTAATATCGATAGCATGGCGGCGCAAGAAGCCGCGTATAAACAGAGGTATGATGCCATGAGTCCGAACGGCGGCTCCGCCGAAAATTCCGCAAAACCGAATCTCTGGCGTAATTTTCTGATATTTCTGGCGATATTGGGCCCTGGTATAGTGACCGGAAGCGTCGACAATGACGCCGGGGGTATTACCACATATTCAGTTGCGGGCGCTATCTATGGCTATAAGTTACTATGGACGCTCATACCTTCATTCATAGCTCTTGTCGTCGTACAGGAGATGAATGCCAGGATGGGAGTAGTTACCGGCAAAGGCCTGGCCGACCTTATACGCGAAAATTTCGGCGTCAGGATAACATTCGTGATATTTTTAGGCCTCATTGCCGCCGATATAGGTAATACTGCCACGGAATTTGCCGGGGTAGCGGGCAGCATGGATATTTTCGGAATATCTAAATATCTATCGGTCCCGTTGGTTGCAGCGGCTGTATGGATACTTGTTGTGAAGGGCAATTACAAGGTAACTGAAAGGATATTTCTACTCTTCAGTGTATGTCTTTTATCTTATATAGTTTCTGCCGTTCTCGCCAAGCCGGATTGGAAGGCTGTGGGCACCGGTTTCGTGAGTCCGGCGATGCATTTTGATAAAGACTATCTCAGTATGGTTCTGGGTATAATTGGCACGACGATCGCCCCGTGGATGCAGTTCTATATGCAGTCGGCCGTTATCGAAAAGGGGATAAGAATAGAAGAGTACAAGTATGCGGTTTGGGATGTCATAATAGGGTGTATAGCCACGGTCGTGGTGGCGTTCTTCATAATTGTGGCCTGTGCCGCCACATTACACGTGAACGGTGTAGTAATAAGCGAAGCCAAGGACGCCGCGTTGTCTCTCAAGCCTTTTGCAGGAGCTTTTGCCTCTCAGTTGTTCGCGTTCGGCCTATTCGTGGCATCGGTATTTTCGGCCACGATATTGCCGCTTGCGACGGCTTTCTACGTATGTGAAGCTTTCGGTTTTGAAGCCGGTATAAACAAGAAACTCGGGGAAGCCCCGCAATTTTATGCACTCTTTACGTTCATAATAGTCATCTCGGCAGGCATAATACTCGTGCCTAATGCGCCTTTGATCGCTATAACTATATGGTCGCAGGTCCTAAACGCGATGTTGTTGCCGGCAGTACTCATATCAATGATATTGATGGTGAATAATAAACGGCTCATGGGACAATATGTAAACGGGCCTTTTCAGAATATTGTCGGGTGGTCTACGACCGTAGTGCTGATCGTGCTAACGTTCATGCTGATAGTGCCCGCGATATTTTCTATGTTGTTAAAGAGATAAAACAAGAGGCCATAAATGTCCAGAGTAAAAAGATACTTTTTCACCGGGTTCTTCATAATACTGCCGGTATTTATTACGGCATATGTGCTTTATGCAATATTCATCTTCATTGACGGCATATGGGGCAAGATCATAAATTTCTACCTCCGCAGACACCTGGGATTCGCGATACCGGGTTTGGGCTTTATCTTGGGCATGCTTACTATACTGGTTGTGGGTTTCATAGCTACGAACCTATTGGGCAAACGTCTCTTCAATTTCTTTGAGCACATCTTTCGTAAATTCCCGATGATAAAATTGATATACGACCCGGCGAAGCAGATAGTTAATTCCTTTACTTCACGCGAGAATCCGGCATTCAAGAAAGTAGTGTTGGTAGAATACCCGTCGAAAGGAATCTGGTCGATCGGGTTCCTTACCAACGAAGGTTTTAAAGAGGCCCAGGAGAAGACAGGGGAGGAACTTTTGCATGTCTTCATCGCTACAACGCCCAGTCCGTTTACCGGGTTTCTGGTTCTATTCCCGAAACGTGATGTGAAGATCCTTGATATATCGGTCGAGGGCGGTATAAAGCTGATAGTGTCGGGAGGTATTGTGAGGCCGGAAAGATGAGACACCTGATAGAGATGATAACGCTTGGCTTATTGCTGGCGGGCGCGGCCTTTACCGCCGGATGTGAAGTATCAATATTAGCAGCGAATCGTTTAAAGCTTAAAAGGCTCGCTGCCGAAGGATCGAAGGCGGCCAGAGCCGTTCTCGAGATACTTGACCAACCGCATAAGTTCTTTAGTACTATTCTCGTTGCCAACAGTATAGTGGGCGCGCTGATAGCGGTTATCGTTACAGGGTTACTGATACGTCTGGCGCGCGGAGAGAATAAATGGACGATTATACTCTCGACTCTTATCACTTCATTCTTGGTTATAATTTCCGAGGTTATCGCAAAGACGGTCGCGGCAAAATACGCCGACCGCATATCTCTGGCTCTTTCAAAGTCGATAAAAGGTATGATGGCCGTATTGGGGCCGTTTGTGCGGGGGTTTGAGTTTATCACCGATCTATTTTTGCGTGTCATAGTCAGAAAGCCGCAGGGAAAACCATCCCTTGTGACCGAAGAGGAGATACGGACTATGATAAAGATAGGCGGTGAGGAAGGGGCTATTAAAAAAGAGAAATACAGGATGCTATCAAGAGTCTTCGATTTCGACCAGACGATAGTAGAGAGCGTTATGACGCTTAAAAAAGATATAGTATCGATAGACATAAACTCAAGTCTCGATGATATGACGGACAAGGCGCTTGAGTGCGGTTACTCCAGGATACCGGTTCACAAGGATAGCCCCGATAATATAGTGGGCTTGATAAATATGAAGGATCTCCTGAATCTGGAACACAACAAAGGCCTCCTGGTGCTTCAGGACATATTATATCCCGCTACAATAGTCCCCGGCTCGAAGAAGGTTACGGAACTTCTGACTGAGTTTCAGAAGGGGCATACGCACATCGCTATCGTTACCGACCAGCAGGGCAAGGTCGAGGGGCTAATAACTCTCGAAGACCTTCTCGAAGAGATAGTCGGTGAGATAGAGGACGAGTACGACGTCCGGTCCAAATCAACAAAAAAGACTTAACCGGATGTCACAAGACTCCATATTTAAAGGCATAACCAGGAATGTTTTTATCCTGGGGGTAGTCAGCCTTTTTACGGATATAGCAAGTGAGATGCTCTATCCGGTCATACCTATATTTCTTACGGCCGTTCTTGGGGCACCGATGCCTGTTGTAGGACTGATAGAAGGCATAGCCGAATCTACATCGAGTGTATTCAAGGTCCTCTCGGGATGGTTCTCCGACTTAATTAAAAAACGCAAGCCTTTTGTTATCGCTGGATATTCGTTTTCCTCTTTTGCCAAGCCGTTACTATTCTTCGCATACTCCTGGCCGGCTGTCCTCTTTGCCCGTTTCTTAGATCGTACCGGAAAGGGTTTACGGACTTCGGCCCGCGATGCCATGATAGCGGATTCTACGGATGAAGCTTACCGAGGTAAAGCCTTCGGTTTTCATAGGGCTATGGATTCGATAGGTGCGTGTATAGGTCCTCTTTTGGCGATATGGTTACTCTTTATCTTTAAAGGCGACTTGAGGCTGATATTCCTCATAGCGTTCATACCAGCCGCCATAGGAGTATTCATACTTATAGCTTTTCTTGAAGAAAGGGCTATCCGAAAAAACGATAAGTCGCCCGTATTACGCTTTTCGGAGATAGGGCGATTCGGTCCGGATTTTAGGAATTTTCTATTGATATCTTTGGTATTTGCAGTAGGCAATTCAAGCGACGCTTTTCTAAGATCTCGGTCATATTGGCGTACGTTCTTTATAACATAACGTACTCACTAGTCTCGATGCCGTCCGGCATAATATCCGACCGTATTCCGCGAAGGGTGGTGATGTCAGCCGGGTACATGATATTTGCGATAGTCTATCTGGGGTTTGGTATTATAAAAAGCTCCGGGATGGTGTGGGTGCTATTTCCGATATATGGAGTCTACATAGCTATGACTGACGGGGTAGGAAAGGCGTTCATTATTGACATGGTAAATCCGGAGCGCGTCGGAACGGCTTTGGGTCTGTACCATTTTCTTATCGGTGTGGCATCGTTTTTGGCAAGCCTCATAGCCGGCGTATTATGGTCGCGTTTCGGCGCGAAAGCTCCATTCATATATGGCGCCGCGACAGCTGTCATTTCATCGATCCTATTTCTTGTATTGATGAAGAAAGGGGATAAGATAGCGCGTTAAGGAGATCCGCAGTTTTAATAGATACTTTCGCTTGTACTTTCTGACATTTTCCCCGAATAATATTGACTTTTCCCTGTATCAATATTACCATAAATGTACATGCACGATAAGGAGGTTGTTATGAAGAGCGGCTATATTTTACTTATCCTTTCAACGCTTTCCATAGCTTTTATACATTCCCTTGCGCCTGACCACTGGATGCCCTTTGCAGTAATAGGGAAGGCGAAAAAATGGTCAAAGACCCGACTTAGCCTTATTACATTTGTTTCCGGAATAGGGCATGTCGGATCCTCCATAGTGGTCGGAGCCATCGGTATATTTTTGGGCTTCAGCCTGCGTCACCTCACGGCAGTTGAATCACAGAGGGCTGAAATAGGGCTCTGGCTTTTGATAGGTTTCGGGGCGGCGTATACCATATGGGGACTTAAGAAGGCTAAAGATTATAAGCATGAACACATAAACGCCGAAGAGATGAAGTCCAAGTCAATAACGCTGTGGACACTATTTGCGGTGTTTGTGCTTGGGCCATGTGAGCCGCTCATTCCATTGATGTTCCTGGCTACAGAGTATGGATGGGCCGGCATACTGACAGTCAGTTTTGTCTTTTCGATCGTAACGATATTGATGATGGTTGTGCAAAGCCTACTTGCTTATGTCGGGATACAGCTCGTAAGACATGACATAGCGGAGAGATATTCACACGCGTTTGCCGGGTTTGTCATAGTCCTTACAGGTGCTTTTATCATGTTGACCGGCGTATAAATCCGTAAGCCTCATATATGGAAAAAAAAAGGTATAGCATCGTCTACGAGGATGAGCACCTTATGGTGATCGATAAACCTTCCGGCATGCTCGTGATTCCGACGCCTAAAAAAGAGACCAATACGCTGACGGATCTTTTGAACAGGGATCTTGACTTGCGAGGCATAGAGGCAAATGCCTACCCTTGTCACAGGCTGGACCGGGAGACTTCAGGACTTATGGTATACGCTAAAGGAAAGTCTATCCAAAGGCTTATGATGGACGAATTCAAGAAGAGGGCCGTAAAAAAGACTTATATAGCTTTTGCTCAAGGGACGGTGCAGGGGTCTTTCGGAACAATAACGCGGAATATTTATGATAAGAATAAAGGCAGGAGCATACCAGCCCTTACCAAATACAAGGTTACCGAAAGGAATAGGGGGTTCAGCGTCCTGGAGGTCGAGCCGGTTACGGGTAGGACGAACCAGATAAGGATACACTTAAAAGCGATTGGCCATCCGATAGTAGGCGAAAGTGTATACGCTTTCAGGAAAGATTACAAATTAAGGTTTAAGCGTGTGGCTCTTCACGCGAAAAGACTAGAGTTTAAGCACCCGATGACAAGAGGAAGGATGGTATTCGACTCGCCGCTACCAAGCGATATGAGGGATTTTTTACTAACTATTAACGACAAAAAAGTCTGCTAAGGAGGATAAAGTGAGCGGAATATTCGGGGTTATTTCAAAAGGCGATTGCACCAGGGATCTGTTATACGGAACCGATTACCATTCGCATCTCGGTACCGAATACGGTGGGATAGCGGTGATGGGCGCCCATGGTTTGTTGCGCCAGATACACAATATAAGTCAGAGCCAGTTCAAGTCTAAATTTTATGAGGATTCGCGCCACATGCCGGGGAAATTTGGGATCGGCGTAATAAGCGCGCTCGATGAGCAGCCGATATATCTGAACTCGAAATTTGGGCCGTTCTGCATAGTAACGAACGGCCTTATAGAGAATATTGATGATCTGATATCCGGTCTCATGAAGAGAGGTGTCTCGTTCAGTGAAGTTACCAAGGGTACCGTGAATCAGACGGAGCTTGTGGCAAAGATAATAGTCGAGGGATCTTCTATACTAGACGGGATCGAGAAGGTATTCTCGATGATCGAGGGGTCATGCTCTTTACTGATACTGAATAAAGATGGGATATACGCCGCACGCGATGACTACGGGTATACCCCACTTATAATAGGCAAGAAGAAGGACGTCTGGGCTGTGACTTCAGAGACGGCGGCATTTCCGAATAACGGATTTGAGATAACGAAGTATCTTGGCCCAGGCGAGGTGGTCCTGATGAAAGAGGACGGTCCCCTCAGCAAGAGGCCTGCCGGTAAGATAGAACAGATATGCGCGTTCTTCTGGATATATACCGGATTTCCCGCATCAAGCTACGAAGGGGTCAATGCCGAGATAGTAAGGGAACGCTGCGGGAGGCTTCTTGCAAAGCGTGATAAGGATATAGAAGTTGATCTTGTATCGGGCGTGCCGGATTCAGGGGTGGGCCATGCGATAGGTTACGCTATGGAGTCAGGGAAACCTTACCGCAGGCCGCTTGTGAAATATACTCCTGGCTACGGGAGGAGCTATACGCCGCCGTCACAGGAGAGGCGGGACCTCATAGCCATGATGAAGCTTATACCAATAAAGGATGTTATAAACGGAAATAGGATCGTAGTATGCGAAGATTCGATAGTTCGCGGCACGCAGCTTAAGAACTTCACCGTAAAAAAACTCTGGGACGCGGGCGCAAAGGAAATTCACGCAAGACCTGCCTGTCCGCCGCTAATGTTCCCGTGTATATTCAACCTTTCGACCAGGAGCATAGAGGAACTTGCGGCTAGAAAGGCCATCAAGTCAATAGAGGGCAGGGATATAGAGGATGTATCCGAATATGTCGACCATACGACAGCGAAGTACAAAAAGATGATCGATTGGATAGCTAAAGACCTGCAGGTAACGACGCTTAGATATCAGACCGTCGAAGATATGGTCACGGCGATAGGTCTTCCTAAAGAGAAGTTATGTCTTTATTGCTGGACCGGAAAATGTCCTAAGAAGAATACCTGCTGCGGACAAAAAGAGGAAAAATCGGCCTGTTACAAGTAGCCGGAACGTCATTCCACCTCCGGTGTGGATGGCGTTCCACACGGGGGGGAATGAGAGATAAAAAGGAGAAGGAGAATGAGCAAGGGAAGTCATCTTACAAGGGAAGGTTACGAAAAGTTAAGAAAAGAGCTGGAGCAGCTTAAGACGGTAAAACGCAGGGAGATTTCAAAAGCTATAGGAGCCGCGCGCGCCCATGGCGATATAAGTGAGAACGCCGAGTATGACGCCGCGAAAGAGGCTCAGGGGCTCAATGAAAAGAAGATAGCGGAGCTCGAACACAAGCTTTCTACGGCGCAGATGATAGATGAGGATAGTATGTCAAAGGACGAGGTCCTTATAGGTGCCACCGTGAAACTTAAGGACTTAAAAGGCGGTAGGGAGATCACCTATACCATAGTATCCGAGGAAGAGGCCGATTTTGCGCAAGGAAAGATATCGATATCGTCCCCGGTGGGCAGCGGGCTCATGAATCATAAGAAGGGCGACAAGGTCGAGATAACGGTGCCGGCGGGAGTACTGAAATATGAGATACTGGATATCAGCCGATAATGACAAATAAGTCATTAAAAATAATAAAAAAGTATTTTAATGTTTCAGTGAACGAGATGCGTAAACTCGCCGGAGACTTCCGTTCGGAGATGGATAAGGGCTTGGCTGGGAGGAAGAGCTCGCTTAAGATGATACCTACGTATACCAAGCGGCCTTCAGGTACCGAAATAGGTAAATATATAGCTCTGGATCTCGGCGGAACGAACTTCAGGGTACTGGAAATTGAACTCGAAGGTTCCGGGCGGATGAGTCGTCCTCGTGTGATGAAGTTTAAATTAAACAAAAGGCATATAACCGGTTCCGGAGATCTCTTCTTCGGTTTTATAGCCGGCTGCCTTAAAAATTTTCTGGTAAAGAATAAGGAAATGAATAGTGTAAGAAAAATGGGCTTTACTTTTTCATTCCCGGTAAAACAGACCGAAATAGCTTCCGGTAATCTTGTCTGCTGGACCAAGGGATTTAAGGTAAGCGGCGTTATAGGGGAAGATATAGTGGGTCTCTTGGAGGCGGCATTAAACAAAAAAGGTATTCGCGGAGTGAGGGTGGCAGCTCTTATAAATGATACCGTAGGTACATTGGCAGCCAAGAGTTACGAAGACAAGAATTGTAATATAGGCGTGATAATTGGCACCGGGACTAACGCGTGTTATGCCGAACCGGAGCTGGGCGGTATGATAGTGAATACCGAATGGGGAAATTTCGATAAGATGAGACGTACGGTCTTCGACATTCTGGTAGACAGTCAATCGGACAGGCCGGGACAACAGGTGCTGGAGAAGATGGTCTCCGGAATGTATCTGGGCGAGGTCGCTCTTAAAGTGATAAGAGCGCATGTATTACCGGGGCTTAAACACTTTAATACCGAGCAGATGTCCGCGATAGAGTCCGATAGGTCTAATGGGCTGACCGTTACCGGAAAGGTATTGAAGATGGCAGGAATAAAAGATACAACGCCGGAGGAGAGGCTTGCGTGCCGCGAGATATCATCGATTATATCTCTTCGCGCTGCAAGGTTAAGTGCCGCGTGTCTCGAGGCGATAGTAAAGAAGATCGATCCCTCGATTTCCAATAGGCACACGATAGCTATTGACGGGAGCGTTTATGAGAAGCATCCGTCTTTCGCGAATAATATAAGTTCGGCTTTAAAAGATATGTTAGGTACGAGAGCAGCCCGTATAAAGGTCGTACTTGCCAAAGACGGTTCCGGTGTAGGCGCCGCCATTACCGCAGCCGCGGCGGGTTAGACTTCTAGGGCGCCGCTTATTAAAGGATAGCATAGCGATATGGAGATATTCATTGACGCGCTTAAAGATACTGCCGGCTTAGTTCCTTTCCTGGCTCTAATATATTTTGCCATAGGATTTCTAGAATACCGCTATGGGGACCGGATGAGTCATTTTATAATGCGCGTAGGCGTCATGGGCCCGGTGGCGGGCGCGCTCGTAGGTTGCATCCCGCAGTGTGGATTTTCGGTAGTCGCTTCGACGCTGTACGTAAAACGCCTGATATCTACAGGAACGCTTTTGGCGGTGTTTATTTCGACTTCGGACGAAGCGGTGCCGATACTTCTGTCTGTTCCGGGAAGATTAGGGATGGTTACTTCCTTGATATTTATAAAGTTGATTATAGCAGTCATAGCCGGAATGACGGTAGATCGCCTGTCGGGCGTTTTTGACTCGGCTAAATCCGGAAAAGACAGGGTCACCGGCGCATCTTGCGGTGATACGGTGCTTAGCCATACCGGTTGCTGCTCTCATGGACTGGATAATAAGAGCTCAAGGATGAAAGCTCTTGTAATTCACCCCTTAACCCACACTGTAAAGATAATGCTCTTTATCCTGATATTGACATCCGCGTTTAATCTTTTTGTGAAATTTGTAGGCGAAGATAAGATAGCGTCGATCCTCCTCGGCGGAACAATTCTCCAGCCGGCCCTTGCCTCGTTTATAGGTATGATACCCAACTGTTTTGCTTCGGTTCTTCTGGCGGGGCTATTTGCTAAAGGCATAATAAGTTTTGGATCCCTCATAGCCGGCCTTTCAGCCGGAGCGGGCTTGGGCCTTCTCGTCCTGGCCAAAGAGAATAAGGACCGTATCGATACATTACGCATCATAGGGTTACTGCTGGCTATAAGTATCGCGGCCGGTAGCTTGATACAGTTTTTAGGAGGTTCGGTATGGCGGCAATGATGGCATCGTTCCTATTTGTCCTCCTTGCCGAGATGGGAGATAAGACGCAGCTACTTGCTATGGCTTTTGCGGCAAAGTATGACGCACATAAAGTACTGATAGCAGTTTTTTTTGCTACACTCTTGAATCACTCTCTCGCCGTGGCCGCGGGGCATTTGCTTACCAAGGTCATACCGATGAATATTATCTCATTAATTGCGGCCCTCTCTTTTATACTATTCGGGTTGTGGACCATAAGAGGAGATAAGCTAGCAGGCGAAGATAAGAAGGTATCCAGATTCGGACCGATAATTACGGTGGGTATAGCTTTCTTCCTTGCCGAGATGGGGGATAAGACACAGCTTGCTACTATAAGCCTGGCAGTAGAGTATAATAATATGCTCGGAGTGCTTATGGGAACGACTCTTGCCATGGTCATTGCCGATGCTATAGGTATAACCATAGGTGTAGTAATGCGCAGACATATACCAGAAAAGTCTATTAAATGGTTCTCCGCTATTGTCTTTATCCTATTCGGTCTACACGGAGTTTATAAGGTATTATTTACGCGTTAGTGAGATAGTGTATGAATATAATACTGATCGGTACTTTTGCAAGCCTTGTAGCCGGCTCCGCCACCATCATAGGCGCGGCCGCGGTATTTTTCGTGCGTAAAGTATCCGACAAATTTCTCGATGCGGCGATGGGTTTTGCAGGAGGTGTGATGCTTTCGGCCACATTCTTCGGCCTCATAGCGCCGGCGATAAAGACAGGCGGCATATGGAGGACCGGTGTGGGAATCCTGATAGGCGCAGCCTTCCTTATTCTAATGGAGAAGGTAACACCTCATATACACAGGGTTACCGGTATAAAAGGGCCGCCGACACATCTTAACAAGCTCGCCTTATTCATATTGGCGATAACGATACACAATTTTCCGGAAGGGTTGGCGGTAGGAGTAGGATTTGCCGGAGGTAATATACCGGCGGGCATAGTTCTTGCTATCGGTATAGGTATACAAAATATAGTTGAGGGCCTGGCCGTAGCTCTTTCTGTCTTCAGAGACAGGAGTATGATGATGAAGGCTTTCTTGATAGCCTCGTTTACCTGCGTGGTTGAACCGATCGGCGGGCTTATCGGCGTTTCGGTGGTTTCGCTAAGTAGACCCCTCATACCATACGCTCTGGCATTTGCTGCGGGAGCAATGCTTTTTGTAACTGCTGAAGAGATAATTCCGGAGACGCATTCAAGAGGTAACCCGCGTGAAGCTACAATAGGACTTATTTTAGGGTTCGTAGTCATGATGGTACTTGAGAGTATATTCGTTTAACGGCCTATCGTTTTGGACAACTAAGTAAAAGAGACGGGGTGCGACGCATGAAGATCAGCCCTTATCAGATAGTGGCGGTACTTGGGTCATCGCTTCTCATGTTATCGGGATTGTTAAGATTCTTTTCTTTTGGCAACCCCAAGGAGCTCATAATAGGTGTACTCTATTTCTTCGCGAACCTAATAATATTCTGTTCATGAAGAAGGTCTCGTTCCGCAAGAACGAATTTTTTGTTTATATAATCGAGTGTCGGGATGGAACATATTATACCGGGTATACGCCGGACTTGGAGAATAGGTTAAGAGCGCATAATTCGGGCAAAGGAGCTAAATATACCCGGTCCAGACGCCCTGTAAGATTGGTATGGTGTAGAGAGTACAAGAATTTTAAAAAGGCTGTTTCGGAAGAGGCGAGGATTAAGAGATTAAAGAGAGTGCAAAAAGAAGAATTGGTACGTAGGGGTATTTTTCTTAAAAAATAGATGAGAGATGTCTGAAAAATTAAGCACAAAACTGTCGTTTCTGGATAGATTTTTGACATTGTGGATATTTGCTGCGATGGCGATCGGCGTAGCTTTAGGCTATCTCTATCCCGGAATTGTTAATTTCTGGAGCAGGTTCCAGGTGGGCACGACCAATCTTCCCATAGCTATAGGGCTAATACTTATGATGTATCCGCCGCTTGCCAAGGTAAAGTATGAGGAAATGGGCAGCGTATTTAAGGATACGAAGATATTGGCTCTTTCTCTTGTCCAAAACTGGATAATCGGCCCGATATTCATGTTTGCTCTTGCGATAATATTCTTAAGAGACTATCCCGAATATATGGTAGGCCTTATCATGATCGGTCTTGCCCGCTGCATCGCGATGGTAATGGTCTGGAATGACCTGGCAAAAGGTGATACGGAATACTGCGCGGGGCTCGTCGCATTCAACTCGTTATTTCAGGTGGTATTCTATTCTGTGTATGCCTGGTTCTTCATAACAATACTTCCGCCGTACTTTGGGCTGAAGGGTGTACACGTGAACGTGACGATAGCCCAGATCGCCAATAGCGTATTTATATATCTGGGTATACCATTTCTTGCCGGTATTATTACGCGCATCACTCTCTTAAAACTGAAAAACAAAAAGTGGTATGAGGAAAAATTCATTCCGAAGATAAGTCCTATGACGCTTGTAGCGCTATTATTTACGATATTGGTGATGTTCTCGCTTAAAGGGGAGTATATCGTAAAGATACCGCTGGACGTGGTAAGGATCGCCTTCCCGCTACTTATCTATTTCGTCCTTATGTTCCTCGTCTCTTTCTATATGGGCAGGAAATTTCATGAGGGTTACGCGAAGACGGCTACATTATCGTTTACCGCGGCGAGCAATAATTTTGAACTGGCCATAGCGGTTGCCGTAGCGGTATTCGGTATCAATTCAGGGGTGGCTTTTGCCGCAGTTATAGGGCCACTGGTCGAGGTGCCCGTACTGATAAGTCTGGTGAACTTAGCGCTATATTTTAAGAGGAGATATTTTCTTCTATCTGATTACTGATATAGTATTTCTGTTTTTAAATGTGACGAGGATGCTTCGGTAGAAGTGCAATAGGTAGGACGGATTTCATGAAATCAAGGATTTGACACAAAAGATGTATCATAAAAATGAGAATTGGATAGATATTTTTGCAGATTTTATTAATTTTTTTACTACGAGTCTGCTATGGTATCTGCGCGAAGGTTCGAAAAATAGAATTGTGGTTTACACAGCTATTTTTGGAGATTACGATGATCTTCGTCCGCCCAAGAATATATTTAGAAAAATCAATTGTGTGGATTATATTTGTTTTACAGATAACGAAAAGCTGAGATCAGATGTTTGGGATATTAAAATTATTCCCGGAAGCGATCATAGGTCTCTCAGACTTTGTGCTAAGGAATACAGGATATTTCCACACAAGTATTTTAGTCGTTATAAATACAGTATTTGGATTGACGGAAATCGTGAGTTATTTTGTGATCCAAGATATCTCATATTGAAGTATCTTAAATCTGAAAATTTTGCGTTATTCAAGCACGATCTCAATGGCAGTATTTACGAAGAGGGCGCCCATTGTAAACTCTGGAAAAAGGATTTAGAAGATTGTATAAACTCACAACTGGAAAAATACAGGAAGGAAAATTTTCCTGCGCATTTTGGATGTGCCGTTACTTCAGTTATACTACGGAAACACAACGCTGAAGAGGTCGTTAATTTGATGCAGAAATGGTGGATTGAGATTACGGAACAAAGCGAACGCGATCAAATAAGCCTGATGTATGTGGTTTGGAAAAATAATATGCCGATAAAAATAATTCCAAATGCCGGTCGATTGAATAAATGGTTTCCGCGTAGGTGTCATAAA
>JAPLMF010000014.1 GCA_026387155.1 Candidatus Omnitrophota bacterium | reverse complement strand
TTTCCGGAGGGCTCGATTCGATACTTGCGATACGGGTATTGCAAGAGCAGGGTATCGAGATCGAGGCGGTCAACTATGTTATAAAATTCGCCGCATGCATTCCGACAAACGGTGAGAATGCCGCAACGAAAGCCGCCAAACTTCTTGGCGTCCCGGTCAAGGTTGTAGATATTACCGAGGAATATCTTTCGGTGCTGCAAAATCCGAAGCACGGTTACGGGGCAAATATCAATCCTTGTATTGACTGCAAGATCTTCATGCTAAAAAAAGCCAAAAAGTACATGGAAGAGGTCGGCGCCTCATTTTTGGTGACAGGCGAAGTGCTGGGTGAGAGACCGATGTCACAAAGAAGAGATGCTCTCGCGATGATAGAGCGTGACGCCGGAGTACGGGGGATACTATTGCGTCCGCTTTCGGCGAGGATACTCGATGAAACTATACCCGAAAAGGAAAGTGTTATTGACAGGAAGAAGCTCCTTGATATCAAAGGAAGGTCAAGAAAGCCTCAAATGGCGCTTGCGAAAAAGTTCGGTATAAGTGAATACCCAAATCCGGCGGGTGGGTGTTTATTGACCGATCCCGGGTTTACGAGAAGAGTAAAAGATCTGATGGAGCACAAGGAGTTTAGTACAAATAATTTGACATTTTTGACCATTGGAAGACATTTTAGACTTGCTCCTGGAGTGAAACTTGCTATCGGGCGTGACAAAGAAGAGAATGATACGCTCGAGACACACGTTGGAGCGGAGGATATATCTATAAGGCTTGAAGAGCATCAGGGTCCGCTCGGGGTATTGCGCGGAGCGGCCGATGAAGGGTCGATACTTTTGGCCGCGCGCCTCGTCGCGTACCACACCAAACTGCGCAATGAACCAAGTCTTAAAGTCGAATATTGGAAGGGCGTGTCCGGCGACCGGTCGATTATTACCGTAAAGCCTGCATCACTTGAAGAGGTTGAGAAAGTAAGGCTATAATATGGAAAAACTCCCGGAACTTGGCAAGATACATCCCGAATTCTTTAACCGCGTCATATATCCGCGCCTCGGCAAGAAAGATTCGTCCGTTATAGTTAAACCCCAGCACGGTGTCGACTTTGGAGTTATAGATATTGGTTTCGGCAAGGTTATGGTTTTATCGACAGATCCTTTCTACATAGCAAAAGAACTTGGTATGGAGAAGGCGGCGTGGTTTGCTGTACATATCCTTGCCTCCGACGTTGCGGTTAGCGGGATACAGCCGAGATACCTCGCGGTCGATCTGAATCTTCCACCCGAGATGACCGAGGACGAGCTTACGCGCATGTGGGATACTATTCACAAGGAGTGCAGAAAGCTTGGTATAGCTGTTGTTACCGGCCACACAGCGCGCTACGCAGGATGTAGCTACCCAATGGTGGGCGGGGCGACGGTATTCGGCATTGGTAAGAAATCAAAACTCATAAAGCCAAAAGTAAATGTCGGCGACGCCATCATAGTATCGAAGGGACCCGCGATAGAGACTACGGGTCTCATGTCAGCTTACTTTCCGAAATTCTTAGAGGCGAAATACGGCGTGGCATTCGTCAAGAAAGCGCAAGACGTGTATTACCAGATGTCTACGGTGAAGGACGCCATGGTCGCCGCATCGGTAAAAGGTGTTACCGCTATGCACGACGCAACCGAATGCGGCGTGTTCGGAGGACTTTTTGAGATGGCTAGCCACTCTAATGTAGGTATGAATATATATGAGGAAGATATCGCGATCCAGGATGTCGTAAAGAAGACATGCGAATGTTTTAATATTGATCCTTACATAACTATAAGCGAAGGGACGCTTCTTGCCACGGCAAAGAAGAAGAATGCCAAGGCTGTTATAAGGGCGCTTGAAGATGAAGGTATACCCGCAAGTATTGTCGGCGAAGCCATTCCATCCCGGGATGGAATAAACGTAATTACCGGCGGCAAGAAAAAGAAATTGGAGCATCCCCGCCTCGACCCGTTCTGGGTAAAGTTTGAGGAGTATCTTAAGAAATAAAATATTTTAAAAAAATAGTTGACAAAAGTATAGCTTAATATATAATCACTACTAAGTTAATCATATTTATCGGGATTATAGTTTGGTGGACAAATGAAGATCACATACAAAGGCGATTACGCATTGAAGGCATTATTACAGCTTGCGCTTCGTTATAATGAAGACGACGTTTTGTCAATATCGGAGATAGCTAATTTTGGTGACATGCCCGTAAAATTCCTAGAACAGATACTACTTATACTAAGAAAGGGCGGATTCGTGAAGGCGAAACGCGGTGTACAAGGCGGGTTTTCGCTTGCCAGACATCCGAAAGATATAACCGTAGGCGAAGTCATAAGGTTCATAGAGGGTCCTATAGAGCCGATATCCTGCGCGGAGGAAGGGCATTATAAAGGATGTAAGGATATTAGCTCGTGTATATTTCGTGGGGTTTGGAAAGAGGTCGCGATATCGATCGTCGTCGATACATTAACATTTGAGGAACTTGTAATGAGGTATAAAGAAAAAAATCTGAATGCGAGGCCGATGCATGAATATTCAATCTGACATAACGAAACTCATAGGCAATACACCGATAATTCGCCTTAACCGGTTGCCGACAGCAGGGTCGGCGACGGTTTTGGTGAAGCTCGAGTATTTTAATCCGGGTGGCAGTGTAAAGGACAGGATCGCGCTCGCCATGATAGAGGATGCCGAAGCCAAGGGCCTGTTAAAAAAAGGCGGCATTATAGTAGAACCGACAAGCGGCAATACCGGGATCGGTCTTGCCATGGTTTCGGCAGCTAAGGGTTATAAATGTGTTCTTACGATGCCCGAGACGATGTCTGTGGAAAGGCAAAAGATATTGAAACTTTTGGGCGCGGAGATAGTGCTTACCCCGGGAGCCGAAGGTATGACCGGAGCGGTAAAGAGAGCCGAAGAGCTTAATAAAAATACCCCAGGGAGTTTTATGCCTCAACAATTCAAGAATCAGGCAAATCCGGCTATACACCGCAAAACAACGGCCAGGGAGATATTGGATGCTACCGGCGGGAAATTGGACGTATTTGTCGCCGGTATCGGTACCGGCGGTACGATAACCGGGGTCGGAGAGGTTCTCAAAGGTTTTAATAAAGAAATAAAGATATACGGTGTGGAACCTTCTAAGAGCCCGGTTCTCTCAGGGGGTAAACCCGGCCCGCATAAGATACAGGGTATAGGCGCAGGCTTTGTTCCGGACGTTCTTAATCGCGGCGCAATAGATGAGATCATACAGGTTAATGACGAGGATGCTATAGATGTATTAAGGAAGATGGCCAAGGAAGAAGGGCTTTTTGTAGGGATCTCAAGCGGAGCGGCTGTGTGGGCGGCTCTCGAAGTGGCGGCAAAAATAGGTAAGGATAAGACGGTCCTCGCTTTACTGCCGGATACCGGTGAACGATACCTTTCAATGTTGACGGTTTAACCTGACAAATCTAACCAGGTTAGAATAAAGGGGGTTACCAAATGGGAAAGACGATAAAAGAGATAAACGAGAAGATTAAACAAGGTGCTTGCGTAGTGGTAACGGCAGAGGAAGTGATAGATCTGGTCGATAAAAACGGTTTAAAAGAAACGGCCAGAAAGGTGGATGTCGTCACTACCGGTACGTTTGGACCGATGTGCTCAAGCGGGGCTTACCTGAACGTGGGCCACGCGAAACCTAAGATAAAGCTTGGCGGTGGGCATGTTACTCTAAATGACGTCCCGGCATATACAGGATTTGCGGCTGTCGACGTCTATATCGGAGCCACCGCTATGCCCGAAGATGATCCGAGGAACAAGGTCTATCCTGGCGAATTCAAATATGGCGGCGCCCATGTTATTGAAGAATTTGTCGGAGGTAAAGATATTGTTTTGGAAGGGACAGCTTATGGCACTGATTGTTATCCCAGAAAACACATCAAAACCTATATCAATATTAATGATGTCAATGAGGCCGTGCTGTTAAATCCCAGGAACTGTTATCAGAACTACAATGTGGCGGTCAATTTATCGAAGGATAAGGCGATATATACGTACATGGGTACGCTCAGACCCGATGTAGGAAATGCCAATTACTGTTCAGCGGGTCAGTTATCGCCGTTATTAAAAGATCCGAACTACAGAACGATAGGCATCGGTACTAGGATATTCCTGGGTGGAGGTGTAGGGTACGTATATTGGCAGGGTACTCAGCATAATCCTTCGGTGAAGCGCAAAGATAACGGCGTGCCGCAAGCGCCTGCCGGGACGCTTGCCGTAATGGGAGACCTGAAAGGGATGAAGTCCAAATATTTACGCGGGACATCATTCCAGGGTTACGGAGTATCGCTTGTAGTCGGACTGGGGATACCGATACCGGTTCTGGACGAAGATGTATTAAAGTCCGCGGCGGTTAAGGACGAAGATCTGTGGGCCCAGATCGTAGATTATAGCGAAGACTATCCTCAGGGCAAGGCCAGTAACTTAGGGGAAGTAAATTATAAACAGCTAAAGAGCGGTAAGATAACCGTGAAAGGCAAGGATGTCCCTACGGCATCGCTCTCCAGCTACCCTAAAGCCATAGAGATAGCCGAAGAGTTAAAGCAGTGGATAAAAGATAAAAAATTCTTCCTTACCGAATATGTGCAGGCTCTTCCAGGGGCGGATTCTGGGGTATCCTTTAAACCCCTAAAGGAGAGGCCTGTAAAAGAGGGATAGATGGAACATTTCATCCACGTATTTCTGCACTATCTTTATGAGGTGCTCCCGGCGCTTGCGATAGGGTTCCTCATAAGCGGATTTGTGCACGAGATGATACCGGAAGATTTAGTCCTTAAGTATCTCGGCAAGCGCGGCATCGCGCCCATACTATTTTCAACGCTTATAGGGACGCTCCTTCCGGTATGTTGTTGGGGGAGTTTGCCGATAGCCATAAGTTTTTATAAGAAAGGCGCAAAACTGGGGCCGGTCCTCGCATTTCTAGTCGCTACCCCGGCAACTTCGGTAAGCGCGCTTTTGGTAGCATATTCTGTTCTCGGTCCTTTATTTGCCGTGTATATATTTTTCGCCGTAATAATAATGGGTGTCACGATAGGTCTGTTGGGTAACATGCTCAACATCGATCCTAAAAAAATCGGCGGAGATATAAGCTGCCAGCATTGTAAGACAGACCCGGAACACGCTCACCTCCACGGGAGCAGGACAGCCCGGGCCCGCACGCTATCCGCCCTGAAGTATGCCTGCATAGATTTACCGAAGGAGATAGGCCCTGAGCTTTTTCTGGGGCTCGTTCTGGCCGCCGTAGTGGCGACGTTCATGCCAATAGGACATATTATAAAGACATATCTCGGCGGATGGTTCGGGTATGTTTTTAGTGTAATATTTGGTATAATAACTTATATATGTTCTACGGCAAGCGTTCCGCTCGTAGACAGTCTTATAAAGCAGGGAATGAATACGGGTGCCGGGATGACGCTCCTTTTGATCGGGCCGGTCACCAGTTACGGCACGATCCTTGTTCTGGCAAAAGAATACGGAGCCAAAGTAATTACCGTATTTTTGATATCCCTTACCGTGATATCGGTACTGCTGGGCATAGGTTTTCAATTTTTGGCAAAATAGGGAGGTTGTTATGAAGTTAAAGGATATTTGTATATCGGTAGTGGTATTAGTGGCAGCGGCTTTTATAGTTCAGGCCTCTATCGGTACGATTGTCACGGCGCAGGATGACGCCACAGTCCTGACCAAATTGAATGAGATATTAAAAGGACAGCAGGCGATAGCTAAGGACATAGAGTCTATAAAGTCCGAACTTAATGTCGTCAAAATAAGGGTTACCCAGATACAATGAACCAGAGCGTATCTTACGCGGTTGCGTTCACCGCGGGTTTTCTGTCGTATCTGTCGCCGTGCTTATTGCCGCTCATACCGTCTTTTATAGCCTACATATCGGGCTTATCGTTTAATGATCTCAAATATTCTGGCTCGAAGGCCGATGTCAGGCACAAGACCTTAATTCACTCTATTTTGTTTATACTTGGATTTTCGATCGTCTTCATAATATTGGGGCTGACGGCGACGGTAATGGGGAAAGCCCTATGGCAATACCAGAAAGCCATAAGGATAGCGGGCGGAGCGCTGATAGTCCTCTTTGGCCTGAGCCTGATGGGAGTGTTGAAGATCGATTTTCTTATGAAGGAGAGAAGGCTCAGCATACAGGCAAAAAGGGCAAGCTACGTCGGGTCTTTTATTGTGGGAGTGACATTCGCGGTCGCATGGACGCCCTGCGCGGGGCCTATTCTGGGATCGATATTGGTGCTGGCCGGGACCAAGGCCGACGTGGTTCAGGGGGCGAAGCTATTGGCTGTATATTCGGCAGGCATAGCGGTGCCTTTCTTCCTGACGGCGCTGCTGGTGAGTTCATTTTTAGAGAATTTTAGCCGTTTCAAAAAAGTCCTCAAAGTTATAAATGTAGTGGGCGGGGGTTTTCTCGTAATCGTGGGCATGTTGGTGATGACCAACTATCTTACGGCGATCGGGAACAGATTATTTTCGACTATCATAAAATAGAAAGGGAAATGATATGGCGAAATTCGCCTCAGCGAAAGTTCTGGTTTTAATCCTGGGAGTATTCTTGCTCGGGGCCTGTGCGAGTAGCCAAGCGATCGAAGTCGGTAAGAAGGCCGTAAACTTTACCTTAAATGATATAAACGGTAATAAGGTGAGCCTTGCCGATTATAGCGGCAAGGTTGTGGTGCTCGACTTCTTTGCAGACTGGTGCCCCCCGTGCAGACAGGAGGTCCCTGATTTTATACAACTCGAAAAACAGTATGGTAACCAAGGGTTTTCGATGATAGGTGTGGCGCTCGTAAAGGGCGACGCAGCTAAAGCCTTTTCCGATAAGATGGGGATAAATTATCCGGTCCTGGTCGATGACGAAAACGTAAGCGCGGCTTACGGGCCGATCCGTTCGATACCGACTACATTTGTTATAGATAAGGAAGGTAAAATAGTGAAGGTCTATATAGGATATAGGCCTAAAGATGTTTTTGAGAAAGACATAAAGGAGCTACTGTGACAAACGATAAGATAGAGAAGGCGCTTCTTAAGGTAAGGGCGGGATTACAGCAGGATGGAGGGGATCTGGAACTGGTTTCGGTAGAGGACGGGGTTGTGAAGGTGCGGCTTAAAGGCGCATGCGCCGGCTGTCCAATGAGCCAAATGACGCTCGCCAATTTTGTGGAACGCGAACTCAAAAAAGCCGCGCCGGAAGTAAAGCGCGTAGAGGCTGTACTTTAAAAGTTTGTCGAAATTCATTCCGGGATAGGAACCCTTAAGAGTAATTTCTATTCCGTAATGGAGGGTATTATATGATAATCACGAAACAGAAAGAGTTAAAAGAGATCTTAAGGCATCTTGAAGGGCAGAGTAAGGTCTTCCTGATAGGGTGCGGTGAGTGTTCCACTACCTGTAAAACAGGCGGTGAATCCGAGATAAAAGCGGTAAAGGAAGCTCTCGAGAAAGCGGGCAAGGCCGTCACCGGTTATTGCATACCGTCCGCACCATGTGTTTCTGCGCAGGTGAAGCTTGCGCTTGCCAAGAATAGGAAGACGATAGACGCCTCGGATGCCATATTGATACTTGCGTGCGGCCTCGGCATACAATCCATTAAGGATAACCTGCGCCGCGATAAGTCGATCCACATAGCATGCGATACTCTCTTTATGGGAGCCGTAGACGCCGGAGGCGCTTTTCTTGAGCGGTGCTCGGCCTGTGGCGATTGTGTGCTTGAGCTTACCGGAATGATCTGTCCGGTAACACGGTGTCCGAAGTCGCTATTGAACGGGCCGTGCGGAGGACAAAATAAAGGTAAGTGTGAGGTAGACAAAAATATGGACTGCGCCTGGATATTGATATATAACGAATTGAAGAAACAAGGCAAGCTCGGACTTTTGAGGCAGATAAAAACGCCTAAGGATCATTCGAAGTTATCTAAGCCCAGGCAGTTGGAGTTATAAAATTATTTATATTTCTTCCAGAGACGAATAAGCTTTTCTTTGTCATCGGGGGATATATCGCGGAACCGAACGCCTATAACGAAGTACTTCCTGTATTTTCCTTTTATCTGCTTAAACCACCTGATCTCGCCGTTTACTCTTATTAGATTAAGGCTCTCTTCATCGGGGATGAGCATCTTCATCTGAAGCTTAGACTCTTCGGGCAGAGGTTTCGAACACATTATCTTCATGCCTTCAGGCGAAAAGTCCAGACCCGATTCATCGCAGAACTTCGGGTTATTTTTTATCGTATCGAACCTTAAATGTTTACCCTTGGCGTCAACGGAGATTATATTTACCGCGAAGAATTTTCGCGCCCTTTTAAATTTTCGTCGTTCTCTCATTTATTCACCTATCAGGTATTTTAAAGTATTAAGGACCGTAGCCAGACTTATAGGTTTTTCTATATAACCCTCTATCTTAAGGTCCGCCAGGTGTATATCGGAAACATCCTGGGGGTGGCCAGTTATTATAATTACTGGAGTGTTGCTGACCTTACGGATTATCTTCAATACCTCCATGCCGTCGATGTCCGGCATCTTCAGATCCAATAACACTATATCAGGTTTTATCTCCTCAAA
>JAPLMF010000085.1 GCA_026387155.1 Candidatus Omnitrophota bacterium | reverse complement strand
GGAGTTGCTATAATAGACGGCAGCACGCACAGCTCTTGCCTTTTCCCTCGAAGATGCTGTTGAAGAGGTCTATGATATGCCCTTCATCTTTCTGCAGCCTGTCGGGTATGTTTATATCATCTATCGTCGATGCGCCTTTATTCTTCAGGATGCGCCTTATATTCTCAAAGCAGTGCTTAACTCCGAGCCCGCTTCCCGAGGTGAGGAGCACTATCACGCGTTTCCCGTTAAGACCCGAAATATTACTTAAAAAGGTATTCAACGCCGGAACCGGAGCAAAAGCCCATACGGGAGACCCCAACACTATGAGATCATACGGGCTTGCATCATAATCCACTTTCTCGCCTAGATCGGCACTCTTATGGGCTCGGGCCGCGCGGCACTGTCCGAAAAAATCCTTTATATCATCTTTCGGGAATAGCCTCTGGATCGCAACCTCACCTTTCTTCTTAAGCTCTCCGGCAAAAAGCCTCGCCACATGATCCGTATTGCCGCTGAAAGAATAATAAACTAAAAGAGACTTCATATCTTCCTCCGTTTTGCGATGACTATCTCTTATCACCGGATCTTACATATGCTTTGATTATCTTCTGATCGATAGACGGCTTATCGCCGGGGCCGGTCTTCACACTCTCTATCTTTTGGACAACATCGTATCCCGCCGTGACTTTGCCGAATATCGTGTGGCGCATATTAAGATGAGAGGTCTCGGTCGTGGTAATAAAGAACTGGCTTCCATTAGAATTAGGACCGGAGTTGGCCATGGCCAATATCCCAGGCTTATCGAATTTCACGTCGGCGCGCACTTCGTCGCCAAAAGGCTTACCCCAGATCGAGGATCCCCCTCTTCCCGTTCCGGTTGGGTCCCCACCCTGAATCATAAATTCCGGTATTACGCGATGAAATATCGTACCGTTGTAGTATCCTTTTTCTACCAATTTCACAAAATTTTCGCATGTCTTCGGAGCAATATCCTGCATAAGAGTAAGTTCTATTAAGCCCTGGCTGGTCTCCAACACTACAACTGTGTTATCCATTGCAAAAACGCCTCCATTGTAACTTATGTTGAGGATCAAGAAAAAGAATAAAGATACGGCTGCAATCAGTTTCTTCCTCATTGTATCATGCTCTTAAGCTCGGGTGGTATCGACTCCGATTTTTTTATGAACGCGACACCTATGTCGTAGAACCCTTCGCCGGCCTCTTCTATCCTGACAACTTTGCCTATAAGCTTATTGCCCAGCATAAGAGCCTTTGCCTCTATCTCGCGGCATATCTGGCTTGTGCGATAGTCTATCTCTATCACAACTATGCTCGATAACTCGGGAACGAGTTCGGTGGTGAACAATAGCCCTGAGGTGCTTAAATTTTTAGAAATAGCCTCAAGCGACTTCGCAGCTTTCCCGCCTTTAGATGGAACCCCTACATTCTTGTAATATACCGGTTTTTCGTGCTTGTATCTGAAAAATTCCCTCTTCTCCTTGCCCTGGTAATGTTCCTGCATCGAG
>JAPLMF010000093.1 GCA_026387155.1 Candidatus Omnitrophota bacterium | reverse complement strand
GAGCTCGCGAAAGAGTTCGGCATCAAGATGAACAAGAAGATGCACTTCTCGCTTTTAGGGCGCGGTGAGATATCCGGCCAAGACGTTACTCTAGTGCTGCCGCAGACTTATATGAACCTGTCGGGCAACGCCATAGGTGAGTTGATAAGACGCGAGGTCAAGGATCTAAAAGACGTCATCGTCGTATGTGATGACATAAATCTGGAGCTCGGCAAGATACGCATGAAGAAGAGCGGGTCATCCGGAGGGCAAAAGGGGCTGGAGTCGATAATACATGTTATAGGCACCGATGAGTTCCCGCGCCTAAGGGTCGGTATAGCGACAGAGGTACACAGGGGTGATATAACAGATTACGTCCTGAGCCCGTTCAAGCGCAAAGAACTAAGGAATGTCTCTCACACCATATTGCTGGCTAAGGATGCTCTTCGGAGCGTCCTCGAGGACGGTATCGAGAAGGCCATGTCCAAGTTCAATAAGCGCAAAGCCGGCACGTCATAATGGGAACCATTAAGGAAAACCTTTGATTTATCGAAGGTGATATGGTAATCTAGTTTAAACCAAAACCAGGAGAAGAGGATAGATGAACAATTACGAAGGCATATTTATAATAAGGCACGAGCTTAATGAAGAAGATGTTAAGAAGGTATTCGCGGCGATATCCGATTCGGTGACAAAGTCCGGAGGGGCCATAAAGAAGGAAGAGAATTGGGGTAAAAGGCAGCTCGTATATCCCGTAAAGAAGGCAAAAGAGGGTTACTATTACAAGCTCGATTTTACCGCTCCGCCGTCTGCCATAACAACGCTTGAGGGCGGGTACAAACTTAACCCCGATATATTGCGGGTAATGATAACTAAGAGATAGTAGACCAAAAGAGGTGACGACATGGCCAACCTGAATAAAGTATTTCTTATAGGAAATTTGACGCGCGACCCGGAACTAAGGTATATACCGAGCGGTTCCGCGGTGGCCACGTTCACAGTGGCCGTAAATCGCGTATTTAATACTCAGGCCGGCGAGAAGAAAGAACAGGTATCTTTTATCAGGGTAGTCGTATGGGGCCGTCGCGCAGAAGTCTGTGGGGAGTATCTTTCAAAAGGGAGCCCGGTTTTTGTGGAAGGGCGTCTCCAGTCGCGTGACTGGGAGACGCAGGACGGGCAGAAGCGTTCCACCACGGAAGTCGTTGCCGACAACATCCAGTTCCTGCGCATGGGTCAGAAGGCCGGCGGACCGGGAGGTAGCAAGCAATCAAGTCCTGAGGAAGAGGTAGCGACGATAGATCTGAATGGTGAGGTACCGTCTGATCTCGATAAGAAAGCCGGCGAGACATCGCAATCGAAGCCTAACGAAGAAGTGCCGTTCTGATATAATGGTAAATACCAAAAGGAGAACAAGATAATGTTTAAACCGTTCAACAGGGATGATAAAAAGAAGAAGCTAAAAGACCCGTTAAAGAAGAAGAAGGTTTATAAAAAGAGGCCGTGCAGGTTCTGCCTAGACAAAGTAGAGATGATAGATTATCTGGATTATAATAAATTTCAGAAACTTTTGACCGAAAGAGGCAAGATAGTCCCGTCCAGAATATCTGGCACTTGCGCAAGGCACCAGAGACAGTTGGCCAAAGCCATAAAAAAAGCCCGCGTGCTTGCATTATTACCGTTCGTGGCGGAGTAATAATATGAAAGTCATACTTATAGAGAACGTGGACAAATTAGGAAGCATGGGCGATGTGATCACCGTGAAGAGAGGTTACGCCAGAAATTATCTCATACCGAAAAAATTAGCTAAGGAAGCGACTCCCGGCAACATGAAAACGCTAGAATCGATATTGAAGAAGAAGGCCTCTGTAGAGGCAAAAGTTCTGGAAGGGGCAAAGAGTATTGCGGAAAGAATAGCCGCTTTATCGCTCTCAATACCGGCTCAGGCCGGTGAAGAGGAGAAGCTCTTCGGATCCGTATCATCTGAGATGATATCTGAAGCGCTATCTCATGAAGGCATAGCAATAGATAAACGCGACATAGTCATTGATGAACCGATAAAAAAGCTTGGCGTCTATCAGGTTGCCGTCAAGATACATCCCCAGGTCAAGGCATCACTGAAGGTTTGGGTAGTGAATAAATAAATATGCCCCAACAAGAGACGATTGAAAAGATACCTCCTCATAACATAGATGCCGAGGCTGCACTCCTCGGCTCCATGCTTATAGACGATAGCGTGATACCGCAGGCTATCGAGATGCTCGATGAGGGTGCTTTTTACAAGGAATCCCACCGCAATATCTACGCCGCGCTGATAAGATTATTCGATGAAAATAAAGGCGTCGATCTTGTCACCATAATCGAGGAGCTTAAAAAGACGGGGTCGCTGGATTCAGTCGGCGGACCATCCTATTTGACGAGCCTGGCCTCCGGCGTCCCGACGTCTGCCAACTTCATCCATTACGCCAATATAGTTAAACAGAAAAAGATGCTGCGTAACCTTATAAATGCCGCTACGCAGATAGTGACCAATGCTTATGACCCTGGCCAGGATGTCGATTCGGTCGTGGACAAGGCAGAGCAGCTGATATTTGATGTCAGCCAGAAGAAAATCTCTTCTAAGTTTTTGTCCCTGCGCGAACTCATAAAAAGCTCCATAGAGACTATAGATAGCCTTTATCAGAGGAAAGAGAATATAACCGGCCTCGCGACCGGTTTTAGGGATCTCGATATAAAGACAGCAGGGTTACAGCGTTCGGATCTTATAATAGTGGCTGGTCGTCCGTCGATGGGTAAGAGTGCGCTCGCGTCCTGTATAGCCGAGCATGTCGGCGTGGTAGCAAAACAGGGAGTTGCGTTCTTTTCGCTTGAAATGTCGAAAGAGCAGCTGGTGCAGAGGATGCTCTGCTCCCATGCGCGCGTGGATGCCCATAAAGTAAGGACCGGATTTTTGTCTCAGGCGGATTGGCCTAGGCTAGTGAGCGCAGCCGGAAAGCTTTCGGAAGCCCCGATATATATAGATGACACACCCGGCATAACAGTGCTGGAGCTCAGGGCTAAAGCGAGGCGCCTCAAAGCACAATTTGACATAAAGATGATAGTCCTCGACTACTTGCAGCTGATGCAGGGGCCGGCGAGGTCGGAGAACAGACAGCAGGAGATATCAGAGATATCCAGATCGCTAAAAGCGCTCGCCAGGGAGTTAGACGTGCCGCTCATCGCGATAAGTCAGTTATCCCGAGCCGTTGAACAGCGCGCCGACCATAAGCCGCAGCTTTCCGACCTGAGGGAGTCCGGAGCAATAGAACAGGACGCCGACGTCGTCATGCTCATAGTAAGAGAAGAGGTATATAACCCCACAGAAGAAAATAAAGGCATTGCTGATCTTATAGTGGCCAAGCAAAGGAACGGTCCTATAGGCAGTATGAAATTGGCGTTCCTCGGTGAATATATGAGATTCGATAATCTGGCCACGAGAGGCGAAGAGTTTGTGGGAGTAGACATGGAGAGGGCACAATAATGAAGAAGAGGCTTGCCGCCGCGTTTGTATGTATGGCATTCCTGATCACGAATTTTCCGCAGGGAGCATTTCCTCAGTCCTACGATAATGACGGCAAGACCATAATTTCCGTGAATGTGAAGAACAACAAGGCGATAAGTCAGGAGACCGTGCTTTCGAAAGTTAAGATGAAACAGGGAGAAATTTTCAGACAGGATATCGCCAACGAAGACATAAAGCGTCTTTACGCCACCCAGTATTTCACGGACGTATCGATAGATGTATCACGCGCCGCCGAAGGGGTATCGGTAACGTTTGTCGTGGATGAGAAGCCGGTGATAGCCGATATAACCTTTACCGGCAATAAAGCCTTCAGGGCGAACAAGTTGAAAGGCTCCATGAAGTCCAAGCCAAACGAAATGCTGAACCTTGCCCTCCTTACGCAGGATATAGCCGATATAAGGGAAATGTATGTTAAAAAGGGTTATCCTCTGGTCGAAGCCAAGTATGAGATAGAGATGGATAAGACCGATAATAAGGCGATGATAAATGTAACTATTGACGAGAAGACGAGAGTCAAGGTATCGAGCGTGAATATTATCGGCAATAAGGCCATAAAGACCGATGTCATAAAGAAGGCTATGTCTACCAGGCCTGCGTCATGGATCTTTTTTACCCCCGGCATCTTCAAGGAGGAGGGGTTTCAGGACGATATCGATAATATAAAAGCTATGTACGACGATATCGGTTACCTGGATATTGAGGTCACCCCGAAGCTGGATTATAAGAACGACGGCACTACTCTCGATATAACTTTAGATATAAACGAAGGCAAGCTCTATACTGTAGGCGATGTTACTGTGACCGGGAACCTTGTGTTGCCCGAAAAGAACGTATGGGCGAAGATATCGTCAAAGCCCGGCAAACCGTTCTCGGTGCGGGCTATCCGTAATGACACTGTAAATATAAGGCAGTACTACTTTGAATACGGGTATCTGAACGTCGTAATAGACGCCGAGAGGAACCTTAACCAGACGACAGGTAAGATAGATATATCGATAAATATAGATCCGAAGGATATTGTCTATGTTGGTAAGATCGAGGTGCGTGGTAACCAGAAGACCAGGGAGATAATAATACGCAGAGAGGTCAGGGTGTATCCGGGTGAAAGGTTCAATGGCGATAAGATAAAGCGCTCCAAGGAGAGGATATACAACCTCGGCTTCTTTGAGAATGTCAGCTTCGATACGGAGCCGACAGAGGTGCCGAACATCCAGAACCTTATCGTCACCGTAAAAGAGACGAAGACCGGCGAGTTCTCATTCGGAGGCGGTTACAGTTCTGTGGATATGTTGGTAGGGTTCGTCGAGATTACTCAGAGAAACTTCGACATCCTGAACTTTCCCACCTTCACAGGCGGCGGACAGAATCTGGCTATAAAGGCAGAGTTGGGTATGGTAAGGAACAACTTTAATTTAAGCTGGACCGATCCGTGGATATTAGGATTTCCGTACCTATTCGGTTTTGACGCATACAGGGCTTCGCATAACCAGTCCGGCGACCTCGGGTGGATGTACGACGAGACTAGAACCGGCGGCGACTTAAGGCTCGGAAAAGAGCTTACTGAAAGATTGTATGCGATGGCTACTTACAAATTGGAAGACGTTAATATATCGAACGTAGTTTCGAACGCTTCGCAGGGTATTAAGGACGAGGAGGGATCGAACTGGATCTCCAGTTTGCTTTTCGAGCTCACCTACGATGACAGGGATAATATCTATAATCCCTCGAAGGGCTTTCTCGTAAACGGCACCCTGGAAGACGCCGGGGGCATATTCTTTGGGGATAAGAATTTCGTAAAAGGTACCGCCACTGTCGCGCTATATCACACATTTTTTGAGAAGGTAGTCGTGGAGTTAAAAGGACGTGCCGGCATGGTCGGGCCTTACGGTGATTCAAGCTATGTACCTATATACGAAAGGTTCTACGCCGGTGGTCAGAATACGATACGCGGATATAAGGAGAGAAGGGTAGGACCGCGGGACTCCGGATCAAATGAACCTGTAGGAGGCGAGGCTATAATGATAGTTAACGCGGAAGTCACTTTCCCTGTCTATGAGAAAATAATAAAGGGAGCCGTATTCTACGATATAGGAAATGTTTGGGAACATACAGGGGATTTCATGACCGTCGGGGATTTCAAGGCGGGCGCCGGTGTTGGTGTCAGGGTGAAAACTCCGGTCGGTCCGGTAAGGGTGGATTATGGTTATCCGCTTTCGGCCAATTATGACAAGAGTGAGACTGGTGAATTTTATTTCAGTATGAGCAGAGGATTTTAACGAGTTTTAAGTTTTAAGTTATAAGTTCTTCTTACAACTTACAACTTATAACTTATAACTAAACAAGGAGGAGTAAGATGGGTAAGAGAATTGCGGTTTTGGTTCTGGCAGTAATATTTGCGGTGGGGATATTGGTAGGCGGTTTTGCCGAAAAGGCTTATGCTAAAGAAGTCAAAATGGGTTATGTCTTTATGGCGAAGGTTTTCGACGAGTATTATAAGACGACGGATTCGGAGAAAGTCCTGTCTGAAAAAGGCACTGTCAAAGAGGCAGAGCGCAAGAAGATGATAGATGAGCTGAAGAAGATGAAGGACGAGCAGTCTCTCCTTTCGGATAAGGCGAAGCAAGAGAAACAGGCGGCCATTGACAGCAATTTGAAGGTGCTTCAGAGTTTCGATCTGAAGACTCGCGATGAGCTGTTAAAGGAGCGTAATGACATGCTAAGCGGGATAATGGGCGATATAACCAAGGTTATAACCGATTATGCAAAGGCTGAGGGGTATGATGTGGTGCTGAATTCTGATCCGCGCGTTATGCTTTATGGCGTAGATGGAATGGATATCACCGCTACGATCCTGGCTAAGCTGAATAAAAAATAAGATATAACCGTTAAGGCGCGCATGTCGATGAAATTGAAAGAGATAGCCGCTCTTATAGGAGGCGAGCTGGTCGGTTCCGGCGATGTCGTTATAAAAGGTATAAATGGCATAAACGAAGCGCGGGAAGGCGACATAGCTTTCATAGTAAGCCTGAAATATGAAGGATCGGTCGAATCGACCAAGGCCAGCGCTGTCCTCGTTCCTAAAGATTTTAAACGTCCTTCCGCCAAGCCTCTCATAAGGATAAATAATCCATCAGCTGTATTCTCTAAGCTTGTGGGGCTACTCTTCCCTGAGAGGATACCGCATCCGAAAGGCGTACATAAATCCGCCGCTATCTCGGATAAAGCCGGTGTGGGCAAGAACTGCGGTATCGGAGCCTATGTCGTGATGGAGGATGGTACGGAAATAGGCGACAATACTGTCATATACGGGCTCTCTTATATCGGTAAGAATACAAAGATCGGGCGCGATTGCATAATATATCCTAATGTGACTATCAGGGAAGAGATATCGATAGGGGACCGGGTCATAATCCACTCGGGTTCTGTAATAGGTTCCGACGGCTTCGGCTATGACACTCAAAAGGACGGAACACATATAAAGATACCTCAGGTAGGTAGAATAGTTATAGAAGATGATGTCGAGCTTGGCGCTTGCGTAACGATAGACAGGGCAAGGTTCTCCAAAACCGTTATAGGTAATGGATCGAAGATAGATAACCTGTGCCAGATAGCTCACAACGTAAAGCTTGGGCCTAATGCCATGATAGCCGCACAATGCGGGATCTCCGGAAGCTGCGAAATAGGGAGAAATGTCGTCATGGGCGGGCAGGTCGGAGTGGCCGATCATCTGAAGTTGGGCGATTTTGTCGTAGCCGGCGCAAAATCCGGCATAACGAAATCCTTCCCTTCAAAGACCACTCTATTTTGGTATCCCGCAAAACCGGTTGAGAAAGTCCGCGACATAATAGCCTCCGTGGGGCTCTTACCGAAGTTGTTCAAACGGGTAAACGAGCTCGAATCCAGGATAAAGAAGATAGAGAATAAGTGACTAAACAAAGAACCGTCAAAGACCAAGTCATATTGAAAGGCGTGGGGCTTCAGACCGGCAAGCCAGTCTCGATGTCCATTAAGCCGGCCCCACAGGGAAGCGGCATAAATTTTATCAGAACCGATATTCCGAATAAGCCGCTTTTGAATATAAATTCCATCTCATTAGATACTTCCGGATCTCCCGAAAGAAGGACATCGTTAGCCGTCGGTTCTATGCAGATACAGACGATAGAGCATCTGATGGCGGCTCTTTCAGGCCTTTCGATAGATAATGTATCTATAGAGTTAGATTCGGAAGAGTTGCCGGGTATGGACGGAAGCGCTAAGGATTTTGTTACGGCTATCAGAAAGGCCGGTATCGTAGAACAGATAGAACCAAGACCGGTGTTAAAAATTAAAGAGCCTGTCTGGTGCCGCGAAGGTGATAGTCTTATAGCGGTATTGCCGGACGATAATTTCAGAATATCATACACTCTAAGCTACCCATCTCCGTCTATAGGGACGCAATATTTAAGCCTGATGCTGACCGAAGAAGCATTTGAGACTGATATAGCCCCGGCCAGAACGTTCTGTTTAGAAGAGGAAGCGGTGGAGCTTATTAAGAGAGGCTTGGGCAAAGGGGCAAATTACGATAATACGCTCGTAATGGGAAGATCCACACCCATGAAGACGGCCTTAAGATTTCCTGATGAACCAGTCAGGCATAAGATCTTAGATCTCATAGGAGATCTCTATCTTTTGGGGATGCCTGTAAAAGGCCATGTCGTAGCGATAAAGAGCGGCCATAAACTTAATATGGAACTGGTAAAAAAACTGAAAAAAGGAGCTTAAGCGATGGGAAACATTGAGCAGAGTATAAAAGGAAAGATCCTGGATATAAATGTGATACAAAGCATACTTCCGCACAGATACCCATTTCTTCTGGTTGACAGAATACTTGAGGTGACGGATAAGAGGGTAGTAGGTATAAAGAACGTGACGATAAATGAGCCATTCTTTCAGGGTCACTTCCCCGGCCATCCGATAATGCCGGGGGTGCTCATAATAGAAGCGATGGCGCAGGTGGGTGGGGTCGGCGCCCTCAACATGAAAGGCAACTTGGGGAAGTTGGCTTATTTTCTATCCATAAATAACGCCCGTTTCAGGAAGCCCGTCGTTCCCGGTGATACGCTTCGCATAGAGGTTGACCTTTTGAAGACTAAACTTTCGATTATGCAGGTCCACGGGGTTGCTAAGGTAGATGGCGATGTTGTAACCGAAGCCGACCTCATGTTCGCATTTGTGACGCCCAGCGATGAAGGGAAGAAGTAGGTGGCAAGGATAGGTCTCGTAGCCGGAAGCGGGAAACTTCCGATAATATTCTCCGATATAGCGAAGGCTAACGGCGATGAGGTAATAGCCTTTGGCATAAAGGGCATAACCGATGCCGAGCTTGAAAAGTGCGTCGATAAGATGCATTGGCTCGTATGGGGGGATCTCAAAAAGGCGATGATGCTTCTCCTTATGGAGAGGATAAAAAGAATAGTCCTTTTGGGCAAGATAAGTAAAGAGATGGTGTTTAAACAGACCGATAATCTAGATACGGAAGCGAAGGCCGTAATGGTAAAAATCGGCGACAAAAAAGATTATTCGATATTGAGCGGCGTGGCCAGCACGCTTAAGAAGGTTGGCGTAGAGGTGATCGATCCAACGGTCTATCTAAAGACCCTCGTGCCGGTTAAAGGCGTCCTTACCGAACATGAGCCATCGGCCTTAGAGATGGCTGCTGTAAAATACGGCTTTTCCATCGCCAGGGAGTTGGCTAAGTTTGACATCGGACAGACGATAGCCGTTAAGGACAGGACCATTATAGCTGTAGAGGCCGCCGAAGGAACAGACGAGACTATATCGAGGGCCGGAAAGCTGGTCAAAGATGGTTTTGTGGTGATAAAGGTAGCAAGGCCTTATCAGGATATGAGGTTCGACATTCCGCTGGTAGGTCCAGACACTTTAAGTTCGATAGAACGGGCCGGGGGCACCGTATTGGCGCTTGAATCGGGCAAGACGCTCCTGATAGAGAAAGAAGAACTCATAAAGAGAGCTGATGCAAACGACATCTCTGTCGTTATAGTATAGGCAGATATTTCTTTATCTCGTGGATTGTTATCTGAACCCTGTAATCTTCCCACTCTTTCTTCTTATTTATCAGAAATCTCGAGAATATATGTTCGCCCAAAGTCTCCCTGACAATGGAGCTCTTTTCAGTTTCAGATATGGCTTGGAATAGATTACCTGGTAATGCCACCAAGCCGCGGTTCTCGCGTTCCGACATCTTCATTTTGTAAATGTTGGGCTCGACCGGCTCCGGAGCTTTATACTTCTTCTCTATACCCTCAAGCCCTGCCGCCAGCATTACCGCAAAAGCAAGATAAGGGTTACATGAAGGATCCGGGCATCTTAACTCGGCGCGGGTAGCCTTCTCGTTACCCGGCCTGTATAAAGGCACCCTTATCAAGGCCGTTCTGTTACGCTGTGCCCACGATGCGTATACAGGGGCCTCATATCCGGCGATGAGTCTCTTATAGGAGTTGACCCATTGCGCGGTGATGGTGCATATTTCCCTGGAATGCTTTAACTGTCCGGCTATGAACTGTTTAGCCGTTTCCGAGAGATGGCTGTGGTCATTCTTATCGAAGAAGGCGTTCTTATCGCCTCTAAATAGCGATTGGTGAACATGCATACCGCTTCCGTTCACGCCGTATATAGGTTTAGGCATGAAGGTGGCATATACGCCGTTAGCCTTGGCGACTTCCTTTATGCAATATCGGGACGTGATTATATTATCGGCCATGACTAATGCCTTATTGTATTTAGGGTCTATTTCATGCTGGCTGGGGGCTACTTCATGATGACTGGCCTCCATCTGGATGCCCATATCCTCGAGTATGTCTACTGTCTTATTCCTCAAAACGTCGGCAAGATCGTTCGGTATCAGCTCAAAATAAGTGCCCTCATCTAAGATCTCGGGCGATTTATCGCTTTTAAAATAGAAGTACTCGAGTTCCGGCCCTACATAAAAGGTAAAGCCCATCTTCTCCGCCTTAGCCAGAACTTTTTTCAACGCGTATCTGGAATCACCGGCGTAGGGTGTCCTGTCGGGATTCAGTATATCGCAGAAAAGTCTGGCGACAGGAGCGGTATTTCCTTCCCAGGGAAGGATTTGAAACGTCGATGGATCAGGCATGGCAACTATATCCGACTCCTCTGCCTCGGCAAACCCCGTCACTGAAGATCCGTCGAATCCCTTGCCGTGGTGCAGCACCTCCTCGAGATCACGACGAGTTATGGATATGCACTTTAGTATGCCGAGGATGTCTACGAACCACAGTTGGATGGTATTTATCTTCCTTTCCTCGGTTTGTTTTAATACTTTAGCTATCTCGGCCTTGATCCCGGACATTTTTTTAAGTTCCTTTCTTACGCCCGGAGCCTTGGACTTGAGGTTGTCGAGCTCGCTCTTATCGATGATGTACTGTTTGCCCACGCGCGTAGCGCGGATAGATCCCTTATTAATCCTATCGATTACGGCCTGACGGGACATGCCCATAGCCTTAGCTAATTCTGACGGGCTTATGTAGTTTTCTTTCATTTAGTGCCTCCTTTTATTTTTTCACATGCTTTACACTCGTAAAGCATACCATATAGCTTGACAACTGTCAAGTATGAAAAATAGTATTTTTATGCCTAATTATAAGGCAATTAGTTTGCTCGTACTAATTCCACATCGGGGGTGGAATTAACAATGAAGCTGATTAGATTTAGCTGAGCAATGACAGGATAGCGTGGGCGGCGTGAAGGGAGGCGCCGGGGGGTCCGAGCGAAAGCTTTACAAGCGCTAGTTCATCGCGCATGGCATTCAATTTGGACTTGTCTCGGATTAGCTCCGAAAGTTTAGCTGCTATTTTATCGGGGGATGCTTCGTACTGAAGAAATTCGGGGGCGATCTCTTTTCCGGCTATGATATTGACTATACCTAAGAATTGCGTCCTTGTAACCAACTTATAAGCTATGAAAGTCCCCAGACTTACCTTATATGTTATCACAAGAGGCGTTCCTATGATGGCCGTCTCAAGTGTTGCTGTGCCGGAAGCGACGAGCGCAAGATCCGATGATCCAACGAGGTCGTATGTATCGCCTTCTATAAGCTTTGCGTCGACGCCAGAGGCCTGCAAAGTCTTCCGGTACAATTCTATATCCAGATCCGGGTGTTTGGAGACGGCAAACTGGATATCGTTGCCTGATTTTTTCATGATAGCGGCCGCGGCGGCCATTACAGGCAGAAGCGTCCTTACTTCGTTTCGTCGTGATCCGGGTAGTAGAGCAAGCACCGGCTTATCCCGGGATAAGCCGTGTTTTTTAAGGAATGCCTCTTTCTGAACTGACATCTTTACCATATCAATAAGGGGGTGGCCTACAAACTGGGCGTCGATGCCGTATGTTCTATAAAGTTCCTCCTCGAATTTAAAGAATACGAGGATCCTCTTCACACATCTCTTTATTATATTGACTCTATCTCTGCCCCATGCCCATACTTGCGGGCTTATATAATATGCGACTGGGATCGATCTTTTTTTAAGCTCCGCCGCAAGCCTTAAATTAAAACCCGGATAATCTACCAGTATTGCAAGGTCCGGCTTTTCAGCGTCCGTTTTTTTAAGGATCGCGTGATAAGCTCTTCCGACGGTGAATATATTCTTCAGGACTTCGACTAGGCCGATTAGGGCGAGGCCGGAAGGATCGAACACTATCTCGACGCCGGCCTTTTTACAAAGGCTACCGCCCATTCCAAAGAACCGGATGGAGCTGTCCAGCGACATTATATCTTTTACGAGATTGGAGGCGTGCAGGTCTCCGGAGGGTTCACCACATATTATCAGGATCTTTTTGGTAGGTGCCATCACTTGGTCGGTTTTATTTTTTCGACTATCGCCAGCGCCACTTGGAGCGCACGCCTGCCCTCAACGCCGGAAACTACCGGGCGTTTGCCGCTCCGCGCGCATTCTATGAAGGATTTAAGCTCTTTTTTGAGAGGTTCTTTCTTGTTTATCTTTATCTTCTCTTTCAATATCTTGTCTTCAGTCTTCCTGAATATCGCGGCCTCCTGGGTCACATAGTCCAGGGATACATAGGAATCCTCCTGGAATATCCGCATCTTTCTCACGGCGTCCACCGTCCTCGAAAGTGAGGCGGACGTTCGCCACGTCTTCATAATCCGATATAGTGGATAATCCGACAGCCTCAATATTTATAACATCCTGTTTCATAAGCCCGAGCACTATATCTATGTCATGTATCATGAGGTCGAGGACCACCCCGACGTCTTTTACGCGTTTGTGAAATGGCCCGAGCCGCTGGCATTCTATGAACTTTGGTTTCTTTAGGTACGGCTCTATAGCAAGGACCGCGGAATTGAAGCGCTCGATATGGCCTACCTGAAGAATGAGATCGTTGGATTTGGCTATATCTATCAGTTCATCGGCTTCGGAAAGGGTTTTTGTGATAGGTTTTTCTATCAATACGTGTATTTTGTTCTTCAGGAACTCCTTGGCCACATTGTAATGAAGGCTGGTCGGCACGGCTATGGATACCGCGTCTACATTGCCAAATAGTTTCTCATAATCGGAATAACTGGCCGTCTTATACTTTTTACCTATCTCGATGGCGCGCTCCAAGTTACAATCGCAAACGCCGATAAGTTTTACATTCCTGAGCCTGGAATATACCCTCGTATGTATAGATCCGAGATGTCCTACGCCGACTACTCCGACTCTTAATTTATCCATAATGATGGAATTATAGCATTTAAGGTGCCCATTATCAAGGGAAACCCTTCGACAGGCTCAGGATAAACAAAACCCTCGACAAACAAAACGGCCTGTGGTAACATAACAAACCGCATATGAACAATTATAGACGATTAGTAGGTTTTGTGATACCCCATATGGGAGTGCTTGCGTTGGCATTCCTATGTATGATAGCTTCTTCCGCATTCGGAGGGGTATCTATAGGTATGATAATACCCCTGGTAGACAACGTTATATCCGGTAAGAAGATCGTAATATCACACTCAATAACCCTACCCGGGCCTATACAGCACTTGATAGATTCTGCCAATGCTATGGCTCCCATGGCGCTCCTGAACAGGATAACGCTCATAGTTGTAGTGTTGTGGCTCCTGAAGAATTTCTTCGAATTCTGCCAGACATATTTGATGAACGATGTAGCCCAGCGCGTGATAAGGGATGTGAAAAATATAATATACAAGAAACTCCTGACCCTTTCGATGAGTTTCTATTACAAAAATCCAACCGGCAAGCTGATGTCCCGTATAACGTATGACTCCCTCGTGATAAGGGATGCGATATCCTCCGGATTGACGGATATCATATACCAGCCTGTGCAGCTTTTGATATATTTAGGAATGCTTATGGCTATAAAAGTCTTCTTTACAATACCTTGGTCGCTCATAGTGGTAAGCATGGGGCTGTTTGTCCTGGTCATCTACCCGGTCGTGAAGATAGGCAAGAAGCTTAAGTCCTTATCAAGGCGATCTCAGGAGACGATGGGTGATATAACGACGACTCTGCAGGAGACTATATCGGGCGTGCGCGTTGTAAAAGCATTCTCGATGGAGGACTATGAAGCCGAAAAGTTTGCCGCGCAGAATAATGCATTTTATAGACTTTCGATGAAGTCTACGAAGAGAATGACTGTGATCAGCCCAATAACGGAATTTGCGGGGATAGCGTGCGTAGCGATAATACTCTGGATAGCCGGTAAGCAGATAATTTCTGGCTCACTTTCTGCCGGAGCGTTCGTCACATTCCTGGCGAGCCTGCTTTCGTTGATGCGGCCGATAAAACGCCTTTCCAACATCTATACTATAAACCAGAATGCGATGGCTGCTGCGGACCGCATATTCGAGACGCTCGATACCAAGCCCACCGTAGCTGAAAAAGAAGGCGCTATCGACCTGCCAAAGATAAGGGATGCGATAAGGTTTGATGGTGTCTATTTCAGATATGACTTGAAAGACAAAGAGATATTAAAGGATATAAGTTTTGAGGTGAAAGTCGGCCAGATAGCGGCTTTTGTGGGCCCGAGCGGCGTCGGCAAGACGAGCCTTGTGAACCTGGTACCGCGTTTTTACGATGTATCGAAAGGCAAGGTTACGATAGACGGGCTCGATATTCGGGACTGTACTACCAAGTCGCTCATGGGACAGATAGGCATAGTGACGCAGGAGACGATACTATTCAACGATACCGTGGCCGCGAACATATCTTACGGTTCGCGCGAAATGGATCTGGAAGCCGTAATGCGAGCCGCGAAGATAGCCAATGCTCATGAATTCATAATGAGTATGCCTAAAGGCTACGATACCATAATAGGTGAAAGGGGATTCAGATTATCCGGCGGAGAGAAACAGAGGCTTGCGATAGCAAGAGCCGTATTCAAGGATCCTCCGATACTGATACTCGACGAAGCTACGAGCCAGCTCGATACGGAGTCAGAGGTGCTGGTCCAGGAAGCGATAGACAGGATGATGAAGGACAGGACAGTGCTCGTCATAGCGCATCGTTTAAGCACTATAAAAAATGCTACGATGATATATGTCCTGGATGAGGGAAGGATAGTGGAAGAGGGGGCGCATGATATGCTTCTTGCCAGAGGAGGCCTCTATAAGAAGCTTTATGACATGCAATTCAGGGACAATACGTTAAGATGAAAAATATTGCCCCACCAGTAGACATGTGGTAACATATACCCGTTTTGCGATGT
Source organism: Candidatus Omnitrophota bacterium (assembly GCA_026387155.1). Classification (GTDB taxonomy): domain Bacteria; phylum Omnitrophota; class Gorgyraeia; order 2-01-FULL-45-10; family 2-01-FULL-45-10; genus JAPLMF01. The sequence goes on along the minus strand of JAPLMF010000093.1, from coordinate 8,954 downwards.
GTTTGGCGGGACCCCGCATACCGTGGAACATTTTGCGGGGCAAAAATAAACTTTGCTGATATAATATGTTTCCGACTTCGCATCCGGTGCTTTGAGTAGCCGAATGCTTCGTCGGATTATCCGCCGAAGTATTTGGCCTATTAAGGATTGAATACGAAGGCGGACACCCAAAACCCCGTACCACTCGCCGCTTCGCGGCTCGGGCACAGGGCAGACATAGAGGAAAAGGAGAAATGAAAGAATGGTAGAATCTACACTGATCAAAAGTCTCTTGGAGAGCGGGGTTCATTTTGGCCATGAGACCAACCGTTGGAACCCCAAGATGAAGAAGTTCATATTCGGAGCTAAGAACGGGATATACATAATCGATCTGGAGAAGACGTCGGGCGCCATCGAAAAGGCGCGTAATTTTCTGAAAGAGATCTCTTCGACCGGCGGTTATATCCTATTCATAGGTACCAAAAAGCAGGCGCAGGATATAATCAAGGAAGAGGCGAGTCGGTGCGGCATGTTCTATGTCAATCATCGATGGCTCGGCGGCATGCTAACGAACTTTCAGACAATAAAGAAGAGCATAAAGAGGCTCGATGAGCTAGAGAGAATAAAAGAGGACGGCACCATGGCCAAACTGTCCAAGAAGGAAGCATCGAAGCTTACAAAAGAGATGTATAAGCTGAATAAGAACCTCGAGGGAGTAAGGGCCATGGCTAAGCTCCCGAAGGCGATATTTGTTATCGACTCAAAGCGTGAAGAGATCGCGGTAAAAGAGGCGAAGATCTTAGGTATAAAGGTCGTGGGACTTGTAGACACGAATTCCGATCCGGACCTGATAGATTATGTGGTTCCGGGTAATGACGACGCGATACGTTCTATAAAGCTCGTGACGAGCCTTGTGGCTGATAGCGTGCTTGAAGGACGAGAAGATTTTACAGCAGGCGAGGTAAAGGCCAAGAAAGAAGCCGAAGCCGAAGCAGCAGCCGCCTCCGGTGAAGATGTAAAGGTCATAGACCCCGAGGTCGAGCAACTCGTAGAGGGGGATATAAAGCTCAAAGAGGACGAGGAGCTGCCTAAGAACGTTCCAATAAAGAGACACACAAAGAAGACGAAATAAACGAGGAGAGAAATGACTACAGATGCTATAAAGAAATTACGCGACAAGACCAATGCCGGTATAGTGGCATGCCAGAAGGCGCTTAAAGAATCCGGTGGAGATGTCGATAAAGCCGTAGAGATACTGCGCAAGCAGGGCGTCGCGCTGGCGTCGAAAAAGGCCGGCAGGGCCGCCAAAGAGGGCAGGGTAGAGAGCTATATACACCAGGGCGGCAAGATAGGCGTACTGGTAGAGATCAACTGCGAATCCGACTTCGTGGCTCGTAACGACGATTTCAAGACTTTCGTGAAGGACGTGGCGATGCAGATAGCAGCGACCAATCCTATGTATGTCAATAAAATTGACGTCCCGGCTACTGCGCTTGCGAAAGAGACGGAGATAATAAAGGCTCAGCTTACGGGCAAGCCAGCTATTGCTGCCGAGAAGATCATCGAAGGTAAATTGAATAAGTTCTACGAAGATGCGTGCCTCATGGAACAGCCATTCGTAAAGGATCAATCGCTCAAGATAAAGGACGTCCTTACGTCGATGATCGCCAAGATCGGCGAGAATATAGTAATACGCAGATTTGTAAGGTTTCAGGCTGGAGAGGAAGCATAGGAAGGGGGTTGTAGTAGTGAAGAAGCCGGTGTTTAAAAGGGTGGTACTGAAACTGAGCGGCGAGGCTTTACAGGGTCGTCAAGGTTATGGTATCGATTACACCGTTACGGCTTCGATAGCCCGCCAGATAAAAGAGATAAAGTCGCTTGGGGTCGAAGTCGCCATAGTAATAGGGGGCGGCAACATATTCAGGGGCACCACCGGTATTAAGAAGGGTATTGACCGCGTCAACGCCGACTATATGGGGATGCTGGCTACAATTATAAACGGCCTGGCGCTGCAGGATGCGCTCGAAAAAGAGGGCGTCTTTACCCGCGTGCAGACGGCAATAGCTATGCAGCAGATAGGTGAGCCGTATATAAGGCGCAGGGCCGTGCGCCACATAGAGAAAGGCCGTGTAGTTATATTCGTAGGAGGCACGGGCAGTCCATATTTTACTACGGATACAACAGCGGCGCTTAGAGCCAGCGAGATCGGCGCCGAGGTAATATTGAAAGCCACGAAGGTCGATGGTATCTATTCTTCCGATCCGGCCAAGAATAAGAACGCCCGTAAATTCGAAAGCTTAAGATATATAGATGTCCTTAAAAAAGGTTTGAAGGTGATGGATGCCACGGCGACGAGCCTGTGCATGGACAATAACCTTCCGATAATAGTGTTTGATCTGATGAAGGAAGGGAATATAAAACGGGTAATAACCGGGGAGAAGATCGGGACCGTAGTAAAGGGGTGAACTCTATATGACGACAAAAGAAATCATAGCCGAAACCGATGTGAAGATGAATAAGACGGTGGAAGCGACCTTGAGGGAATTTGCCACTGTAAGGACCGGCAGGGCGTCTACCGCGATCGTAGATAGTATAAAGGTCGAATATTATGGTACAGTAACCCCGCTGAAGCAACTGGCGGCGGTATCTACCCCGGACGCAAGGCTCATTATGATACAGCCTTGGGATAAGAATTCGCTGGCTGATATAGAAAAAGCGATATTGAAATCCGACGTAGGTATAGCCCCGACAAATGACGGTAAAGTTATAAGGCTTTCGGTCCCGCCGCTTACTCAGGAACGGAGGACTGAGCTTGATAAGGTATTAAAGAAGGTAGCCGAGGAAGGCAGAATATCTTTAAGGACAGCACGTCATGCCGCTGTCGAGCACATACGAAAGCTCGAGAAGGATAAAGCGATAACAGAAGACGAGAAATTCAAATTCCAGGAAGAAGTTCAGAAGCTCACCGATAAACACATCAAAGATATCGACACCACCTTAGCTTCAAAAGAAAAAGAGATCACGGGTTAAGGGCCGCTAGCTCATCTGGTAGAGCACCACACTTTTAATGTGGTTGTGGTTGGTTCGAGTCCAACGCGGCTCACCATAATTAAAACTCGAGAATATCGAGTTTTTTAGTAAATAGCCATAGCTAAACAATTAGCTGTGGCTATTTTTATCTCGCCACGTGTCAAAGGGTTACGGCATAATTATAAAGCCAAATATCTTCCGGATCATACTGTTACGAAAATACGCGCTTTCTTAGCGCCAAACCTTCAATTTTATCTCCAAAAACCTCTCGAACTCTCTAGTTAATGGATTTGCTAGTTAATGAAATTGTGGTGGTAATGTTGAAATGGAGAAGATTTGCATAGTGCGGCTTATTGGCAGTAACTAGGAATTTGGCTATATTGGCCTGATATTGGCTATCCCTATCTTAATAAAGAGAGATAAGTTTCAGATAGGTTTTGCCAGATAGATACCCGAGTCTCCAGTATCCGCAAGATAGTTGCTGTTTAAGTTGTCAATTCGGTCGTCATTTGGCCCCTAGTGTTACCAAACATTATAGTCATATTTAATTATATTGTTTGGTAATAGATTTGACAATCGTTACCAAACAATGTATACTAAACGTAGATATTTGTTTGGTAACGGTGCGGAGGATGATATGGGGCTTATTAAAGGTGTCCTTAGGGAAGAGCTCGGCAACTCTCTACGGCTAAAAGATAGCTATGATAAAGAGCTGAAGAAGCAGCCCGGTGGGAGCATAGTCGAAAAGCACATAAGAGGCCATAAATATTATTACTTAGCGTTTAGAGATGGTGACAAAGTGCGGTTTATTTATAAGGGCAAAACTCTTTCAAAAGAGTTTCTGGCTGAGTTCGAAAAATCAAGGCGTCTAAGAAAAAAATATAAAGAACTAGTCCGGCAGCTTAATGCGAGGATCAAGTATCTAAGGAAAGCGTTTCATGGAAAAGAAAACGTTTAATCTATCTATAGAAGTATTAAAAAGATTCGAACGCGCCGGAGTATTAAAATATTTTATTATTATCGGGAGCTGGAGCGTCTATTTTTATAAGTACTATTTTAATTCAAAGAGTTACTCCACTTTTATTAGGACAATGGATATAGATTTCTTAATTCCGATTCCGGTCAAATTCCTCGGCAGCATACGAATCTTAGATCTTTTAGAAGACCTTGGTTTTATTGAGGAATATAAAGGATCGAAAGGTTATATGAAAATATCTCACCCGGACTTGACTGTCGAATTCTTGGTTCCGGAAAGAGGACGCGGACATGATGAGCCGTATTTAATACCGCAACTTTCGATTAATGCCATACCGTTGCGGTATTTGGATTTTTTGGCTGAAAACACTATATCTATAACGACCGAAGGCCTGCGTATAAAGCTGCCACATCCTGCGGCATATGCGCTTCATAAATTCAAAGTATTCAAGCGACGACACAATGCGGATAATCACGACAGGGATATTGAGGGGGCTTTGAGGGTATTTCAAGCGCGACCATGGCGATGTTGTAGAGATAAGACGGATATTTGGAAAGATGCATAAGAAATGGCAGAAAACGATCATTGATAATCTTAGGACAATAAATGAAGAGGATGTTATCAGTGTTCTTGAGGCCGGATAGGCAATTTTTGCATTGCCCATCATAAAGGTATGGAAGCCAAGATTACCGAGATATTAGGTTGATAGATAGTTCGAGTCTTGCATGCTTCACTACAAAAATTGTAAAAACAACTTAGATGGGTAAATAAGCGATACCATTGACAAAACGCAAATTCATGATATACTAACATCCACAGTTAGGGCAGTCCCGAGTTGGAAGGAATAAATCCCGGACTATAATAAAGTAAAACCTTTGTGGGTTGTGGTGTGACTCTCGAGGGTTTTTTTGTTTCTACGACGTGTACGGTCTGAAGCTTAGACCGATAAAATATTTATAGTAACATAGCTTTGATCGGGCAGTTTAGATGTGTGGTTTGATTGGTGCGATTTTCAGTCCTGTGTTTCAAAGGAGAACCTGGACTTTTCCCGCCATCGCTTCGCTTGGGCGGGATCCCGCTACAGATAAAGATATCCTGGCGGAAAAAAAAGTAAAACCTTCATTGGTCATACTATGACCGGTGAAGGTTTTTTGTCTTTATTTGATATACATGGCAACAGCGGTATTTGACGAAAGGAGAGTGCCAAGGTTATACCGTTTTAGGCCGATAGAATATATTTTGTTTCGAACGAATCAGAAAAACTAAGGAGAAGAGAGCTATGGAAAGAGGAAGTTTTTTAAAGAATACCCAGATAATAATTCTGGGAGTTTGTATTGCTGTAGCGACTATAGCCTCAAGCGTTATTCTGTCAGGCGGGTTCCTGAAAGTAATGAAGTTTACGAGAGAGCAGATTAGCGTTACAGGTTCAGCGACAAAAGAGATCAGAAGCGATTACATTGTATGGAGGGGTGAGTTCTCAAGGAGAGAGGTCGATCTTAAAACGGCTTATACGAACCTCAGATCGGATCTCGATAAGGTTAAAACATATCTTAATTCAAAAGGTGTGAAGGAAGATGAGCTTACGATATGCCAGGTCGCTACAGAGACAGTCTACAAGAAGAACGAAAAAGGTAATGATACCAATGATATCCAGGGCTATCGCTTAAGCCAGGGCGTTGAGATACGTTCGTACGATGTTGCTAAGATAGACAAGGTGGCGCGCGAAGTCACAGAGCTGATAGATCAGGGTATCGAGTTTACTTCACCAGCACCGGAGTATTTCTATACTAAGCTGGATGAGCTTAAGGTGGAGATGCTTGCAAAGGCCACGCAAAACGCCAAGCAAAGAGCCGAGAGCATGGTCAAGGCCACCGGCAATAAGATCGGCTTCATGAGAAACGCCAGAATGGGCGTGTTTCAGATCACTCCGGCTACTTCTACAGATGTCTCTGACTGGGGCGTTAACGATACTACTTCGCTCGATAAGAAGGTAATGGCGGTTGTGACGGTAAGTTTTGCGATAGAATAGGCACAAGTATCGATTGAATAATTATTAACCAAACCCTTGACAATACAACTATTTGGTTGTATACTTTAAATGTGGAGATGATTAAAATGAAGATCGAAAGAGTAGATGAACATTTAAAGGGGAAGTTAAAAGATCCGTATTTCAAGGAGCTATATGAGCTTGAAGAGCAAAAGCTCAAGATCGTAAAGCGGATCATCGAATATCGTGTTAAAAATAAGTTCAACCAGAAACAATTAGCCGAAAAGATAGGGGTGACCCAGCAGCATATCTCAAAGATTGAAAATGGGGAATTTAGCAGCATTTCTACCCTCGAAAAAGTGCTTCTTTTTATCGGTTATACGGTTAAAATGCAGGCTATTCCTATTAGCCAGACCATCAAGCACCGAATTGAGCATTTGATTCGTTCTAAAAGACGGATCCAATTTGCCTAAAATTATCGTAAAAATATGAATGTCCACCTCTCGCTACCGGACATTACATATATATTTGTAACATAATGAATTACGTTGTTTCGGACCAAAAAAGACCGGACAAAACGGACATTTTTTAAACATAAGATAGGCCTTGGTTAGATAGGGGTTCGCCCCTCACCACTTTTTTATCAAAAAACAGATCGATAGATTCAAAACCCTCATTGATAAACGTCGATGATGGTTTTTATCTGGAGATATAAGTGAGTATGATTAATATGAAAGGAAATGCAGTGAAAAACGATGAGAAGAATTTTCTTCTTGAAACAGTAATTAATATTTTTGCCAATCTGCCTAAAGGTAAGGTATTAGATTTAGGTTGCGGAGACGGAGAATTTGCAAAGAAGTTGAAAGATCTAGGATTCGATGTAGTAGCCTCAGATATGGATCAGAACAGGTTTAAGTATCATAAGAATATAATATTTCAAGCAAGTAATTTAGAAAAAGAACTACCGTTTGAGAAAAAACAATTCAATTATGTTTTATTATTAGAAACCATAGAGCATGTCTATAATCCAGATTTTGTTATCGGAGAAATCGGAAGAGTGCTAAGGTCCGGAGGGACGTTAATTCTTTCAACTCCCAATATCTTAAACTTAAACTCAAGAGTTAGATTTTTATTTGAGGGTAATTTTGTTTTTTTTCGCGAGCCAATTCTGGATTACTGTAAAGTATTCCCAAGTGGATTGCAAAATATGCATTTGATACCTTGGAGATTTCAAGAATTAGAGTATCTTTTATTCAAAAACCACCTCTTGGTTGAGAATATTTATACAGATTTAATGAAGCCTTCTTTAAAATTTCTATGGTTTTTGTTAGCACTCCCTATAAAATTTGCCTCCTGGCATAAAGAAAGAAGGACAGCAAAAAAAGGTGGAATTATAGATTATAGAAGGATAAACAAAATTCTATTATCAAAGGAGCTACTATTTGGAAGGCATTTAATCATTCAGGCTACAAACTTATGAGTAGTTGACCTATAGATTTATATTTATTAGATAGTGCCCAACTCCTCACCAATCGTAAGCCCATCCGTAATTTAACTATGGATGGGCTTTTCCATTGGGTGAACCTTTTCCATTTTCTTAGGAGTCCCGACCCTTTTGTGTAGGAATTTTATTGAATTTAACCGGAAAAGTGATAATATATTTTTAGTGGCAGTTCCGAGTTTGAAGGTGGGTCCGGATCCAAATCAACGAGAAACCTTTTCTGGCAGCGTGCCAGTTGAGGTTTTTTCTTTTTATACGGGAGCGGTAGATCTGCATGGTAAACTTCCTGTCAAAACAACTCTTCTTCTTCGACCCTCTGGCGATATTCTTTCTCGCGGTCATCGGCCTGGTTTCGATACCGTCGGCGGTTTTTGCGGTGGGGTACCTGCGCGGGGAAGGGGCCGGGAAGAAACTCATCGTCTGGGCGCTTCTTTCGGCTTTCATCCTCTCAATGTGTCTCGTGGTAATATCGGGCAATCTCTTCTTGTTCCTCGTATTCTGGGAGCTGATGTCTCTTACCTCGTACTTTCTGGTCGTCTTTGATTATAAACATGAGAAGTCCATCCGCGCCGGAACGATCTATCTGGTCATGACCCATATCGGCACCGCTTGCCTCATGGCCGCATTTTTTATTCTCTATAACCATGCGGGATCTTTTGACTATTCCGCGGTGAAGGAAGCCGCCGCGGCTCTTCCCCTCAACATACGAAACACCATCTTTTTGTTATTGTTCATAGGTTTTTCGACAAAGGCGGGCGTGGTGCCTCTGCATATCTGGCTTCCGTACGCGCATCCTCAGGCACCGAGCTATGTTTCAAGTATCATGTCGGGTGTCATGATAAAGATCGCTATATATGGCATGATACGTTTTTTTGTTATACTGTTAGTTCCGGCGCCAGTCTGGTGGGGTGTCGTCATTCTGGTCTTTGGGATAATATCCTGTCTGGTGGGCGTTATCTACGCCCTCATGGATCATGATCTTAAAAAATTGCTCGCATATCATAGTGTTGAAAATGTAGGAATAATCCTTTTAGGCATAGGTGCAGCGATGTTTTTTGCAGCGCGTGGCGTCATCTCAGTCGCGGCGTTAGCTATGTGCGCCGGGCTTTATCACTTGGTCAATCATGCGTTATTTAAAGCGCTCTTATTTCTTTGTTCGGGAAGCGTGTATAAGGCGACGGGACTACGCGATATGGAAAAGATGGGCGGTCTTATCAAGACCATGCCCGCGACTGCGCTATTCTTTCTTATCGGAGCTATGGGTATTTCCGCATTGCCGCCACTGAACGGTTTTGTAAGCGAATGGCTTACGTTCCAGGCTTTCTTCTCAGGGGCTATACAGTCGCAAGGCGCAGTGAAGATCTTTATGGTCCTATCTGCAGCAGCGCTGGCGCTCACAAGTGGACTTGCCGCCGCCTGTTTTGTGAAGGCCTTCGGTATAGCATTCCTCGCACTCCCGCGTAGCGCCCGCGCCCAGGAGG
>JAPLMF010000015.1 GCA_026387155.1 Candidatus Omnitrophota bacterium | reverse complement strand
CTGACAGAAAATTACACCAAATCAGAAGTCTCCGCGTTTGCGGAATAGGCCGCGGATATTCTTCATGAAACCCTGCTTATTATCCGCCATCTTCTTCTCTTCGCTCCTGACCTTTTCCCTGGCCTTTTCCTCTTCCGGAGTCAGTTTCGACTTCGATATATGTTTGGCTTTTTGCTCCGGCGCGTTTTCTTCTTTTTTATGCTCTCTCTTTTCGCCTCTCTCTTCTTCTCTCTTCTCTGACTTCTCATTTCTGACTTCTTCCTTGACCTTCTTCGCCTTCTTCGGAAGTTTCTCGACGATCGCTTTGTCCGTCAACTCCAAAAATGCCATCTGGTGTCAGTATTCTGGTATAGCCGCTTGTACGGTTCTTGAATAGAGGGCCTATCTCTTTAAAGAGCTTCATAACCAGATCCCTGTCCTGCAGTATGTCATATGCTTTACGCCTTGACACTACCGAATCCGTTTTCGTCATGTGGATGACATTCTCCGCGAGGCGCCTCGCCACTTTGGCTCTTCCCAGCGTCATAGTTATTCTCTGGTGCAGGATAAGCGACTTCACCATGTTGCGCAGGGTAGCGTCCCTGCGCGCAGTCTGCATACTGAGTTTCGATCTCTGTTTTCTGTGTCTCATATTATATTACTCTTCGTCTTTCTTAGTTTTTTTCTCTTCCTCACCGATCTTCATCCCGAGTGACAGGCCCATATCGATGAGTATCTTAGATATCTCGGCCAGTGACTTCTTTCCGAAATTCCTGTACTTCAGCATCTCCATTTCGCTCCTTCGCACGAGATCCCCTATCGTCTTTATCCTCGCCTCTTTCAGACAGTTCGAGCTTCTGACCGAAAGTTCAAGTTCCGATATAAGAACCTTCAACTTCTCCTTCAAAAGCCTCTGCTCCTCGGTCTCGACGGGAACTTCCTCTTCCTCCGGAAGTTTTCCGAATCCGACAAATATATCGAGATGCCTTTGGAGTATGTTGGAGGCGTATAATAGAGCTTCTTTAGGCTCTATAGCTCCGTTTGTCCATAACTCGAGTATAACCTTATCGTAATCAGTTATCTGGCCGACGCGCGTATTCTCAACCTTGAAATTTACCTTCTTTATAGGGGTATATATCGAATCTATCGCGACAACCCCTATCGACTGCCCCTCCTTCTTATTTCGCTCTGCAGATACATAACCTCGGCCGCGAGCAACCTCCATCTCTACTTTGAAAGGTGCGTTCTTCGTAAGCGTGGCGATGTGAAGATCGGGATTTACGATCTCGACCGTTTCGTCGCACTTTATATCTTTTGCCGTGACCTCGCCTTTCTTATTAGCCTCTATGGTCATAGACTTGGGCGTCTTGAAGTGGGATTTCAGAACGAGTTTCTTTATGTTTAATATGATCTGCGGGACATCCTCGACTACGCCCGGTATGGCGGAGAATTCATGGCTTACGCCATCTATCTTTATGGAAGTTACGGCGGTGCCCTCTATGGACGATATCAGCACCCTGCGCAGGCTATTTCCGACCGTGACGCCGTATCCCCGCTCAAAAGGTTCAGCCACGAACTTTCCGTAGGTCGGGGTATAGCTCGCCTCGTCAAGCACAAGCTTCTTCGGCATTTCGAAATTCTTCATGCTTATTCCCATATATGTCCATCTCCTTTAGCTGGCAACAAACTACTAATAACTAACGACTATTTGGAGTATAACTCGACTATCAGCTGCTCCTGGATCGGGAACCCGGCATCATCTTTGGTCGGCATAGCCACGATCTTGGATTTAAGATTGGCTTGGTCCATTTCAAGCCACTTAGGTACCGCCCTGTCTTTGAACGAATCGAACGTCTCGATAAACCTCTTCTTAACAGGATCCTTCACTTTTATCGATATCTCCTCGCCGATCTTCACGATATATGAAGGTATATCGACCCTCTTACCGTTAACATAAACACGGCCGTGCTGGACTATCTGACGCGCGGCTGAACGTGAACCGGCAAAATTCATCCTGAATATCACGTTATCCAATCTTCGTTCCAGTAGTTGCAACAATGTTAAGCCGGTTACGCCTTTCGCGCGTTCGGCTATCCGGAAGAAATGCCTGAACTGCTTCTCTAGCATCCCATATATCCTCTTGACCTTCTGTTTCTCTCTAAGCTGAACACCATAGTTAGATTCTTTCTTCCTCATCTGGCCGTGTTGGCCCGGCGCAAAATCACGCCTGGTGAAAGCGCACTTGTCGCTTACGCACCTCGAGCCCTTAAGGAAGAGCTTAGCGCCCTCCCTCCTGCACAGCCTGCAGGATGGACCTGTATTCCTTCCCATTACACTCTCCTCCGCTTCGGTGGTCTGCAGCCGTTATGCGGTATCGGGGTCACGTCCCTGATGGACCTGACCGATACGCCGGCAGCCTGTATAGATCTTATGGCCGATTCACGGCCCGCACCCGGACCTTTTACTAAAACCTCAACCTCTTTCATGCCTCTTTCCAAGGCCTTCTTCGCGGCCGACTCAGCCGCTATCCCCGCCGCGAAAGGCGTAGACTTCTTGGATCCCTTAAAACCGGAGCTCCCGGTCGATGCCCAGGCGACTGTATTGCCTTCCCTGTCGGTCATGGTCACTATCGTATTGTTGAACGTCGCAAGTATGTGGGCTATGCCGCTTGCTGCAACTTTTGTCTGCTTTTTAGCCTTCTTTGGCTTACTTTTTTTCTGATCCACTGTCTTTAGTTACCGCCCTTTCTGCCTTTTGTCTTATTACCCCTACTGTCTTCCTCGGACCTTTTCTGGTCCGGGCATTAGTCTTCGTCCTCTGCCCCCTTACCGGGAGCCCCCTCCTGTGCCGAAGGCCCCTGTAGCTGCCTATGTCGATCAACCGCTTTATATTTGCGGAGATCTCGCGTCTCAGATCGCCTTCGACCTTGTAATCCTTCTGCAGTATTGATGAAAGCCTGGCAACCTCTTCTTCCGTGAGGTCCTTGGCTCTCTTATCAGGATTTATATTCGCGGATTTAAGTATCCTGTTAGATGTAGTGCGCCCTATGCCGTATATGTAGCCGAGCGCTATCTCCATCCTCTTCTCCTTCGGAATATCAACACCTACTATTCTTGGCACCTTTTCCTCCTAGCCTTGTCTCTGCTTATGCTTGGGATTCGCGCAGATTATCCTCAGGACTCCTTTTCTGCGCACAACCTTACAATTAGGACATATCTTCCGTATACTGGATCTTACTTTCATATATCTATTTCTCTCTCCTGATTATCCTGCCGCGGGTAAGGTCGTATGGAGAAAGTTCCAACGTTACCGAATCACCCGGCAGTATGCGTATAAAATTCATCCTCATCTTGCCCGACACATGGCCCAATACCTTATGTCCGTTTGGAAGCTCCACCCTGAACATCGCATTAGGCAATGTCTCCAGAACCTTTCCTTCGACTGTTATCGCTTCTTCTTTCGGCATATTCTATAACCTCGTTAAAACCTCAGCTTTTCGGTCACCCACCAAAACGGTATGTTCAAAATGGGCCGAGAGTTTTCTGTCTTTAGTTACGGCCGTCCACCCGTCTTGAAGAACCTCAACTTCGAAAGTGCCGGCGTTGACCATCGGCTCGATCGCCAGCGCCATCCCACACTTTAGAACCGGCCCCATTCCAGGTCGCCCGTAATTAGGTATCTCCGGGTCCTCATGGAGTTTCTTGCCTATGCCGTGCCCGACGAAAGCCCGTACGACGTTGAAACCACTAGATTCTACATGAGCCTGTATAGCAGCCGACATGTCGGAAAGATGCCTTCCTGACACCGCAAGGCCTATACCAATACTAAGCGCTTCTTCCGTAACATCGATAAGCCTAGATGCCGTATCGCTTATCTTTCCTGCGCCGACCGTCGTCGCGGCGTCGGAAAAATATTCCCTGAATTTAACCCCTATATCAAGCGAGACTATATCACCTTCCCGTATAATTCGATCCGAAGGTATCCCGTGTACCACGGTCTCGTTTATCGATACGCAGATATTGCCCGGAAACCCTTTGTAATCTTTAAACGCCGGATAAGCGCCCATCTTGAGTATCATGGCCCTGGCTATATCGTCAAGCTCCGCGGTCGATACGCCCGGAACCCGAGCACGCACTTTAAGCTCCTCAATCACCGTCCAGGCTATCTTGCCGGCTTTACGAAGAGCCTTTACGTCTTCCGCGCCGGCTATCATGCAAGTTTGGCATCTCGAAATATCTTAGAAAGAACCTCAAGAAGACCGTCGACCCCCAGGTCGCCCGAAACTTCTTTGATAATGCCCTTTTTCGTATAATACTCTATCAATGGTTTGGTCTGAGATTCGTAGACCTTGAGCCTGTTGCGAACCGTATCCTCTTTATCGTCGGGTCTCTGGAACAGCTGGTTGCCGCACTTATCGCATACCCCGCTTTTCTTGGGCGGTATGTTCTTTATGTGATAATTAAACCCGCAGACCTTGCAGACGCGTCTGCCCGAAAGCCTTTCTATGGCAGTCGCCTCCGAAGTCTGAAAATATACCGCCATATCGATCGCAGAGCCAGACTTATTTAAAGCGGCGTCCAGATCCTCGGCCTGCTTCACCGTCCTTGGAAAACCGTCGAGTATATAACCCTTCTTAGTATCAGCGTCTTTTAATCTCTCTACGACTATACCTGTTACAATATCGTCGGGAACGAGCTCGCCCTTGTCCATATAAGACTTCGCCTTTATTCCCAAAGGCAGAGACTTCTTCACGAATTCCCTTAATATATCTCCTGTGGATATATGCGGCATATTATATTTTTTCGAAAGAACCATGCTCTGGGTCCCTTTTCCGGCTCCGGGAGGACCGAGCAAAACCAGTTTCAAGAGATCCTCGCCTTCATTTTGCCTTTCTTCATAAAACCCTCATAATGCCTCATCAAGAGATGCGACTCTATCTGTTTCATGGTATCCAACATGACACCTACGATGATCAGTAATCCGGTCCCGCCGAAGAAACTCGCTACCAGATACGGTATCTTAAGCCAGTTTGAGATTATACTTGGAAACACCGCAATGAGCGCAAGGAATGCGGCTCCGGGAAGAGTGATCCTCGTCATTATGAAGTCGAGGAACTCGGCCGTCTGCTTACCGGGCCTTATACCGGGGACGAACCCTCCGTACTTCTTCATATTATTGGATATATCTATAGGATTGAATGTTATTGCGGTGTAAAAGTACGCGAAGAACAGTATCAATAGTGCATATACGGAATTATAGAGCCACTCACCCTTCGTCAAACTCATTGCCATCCTCTGGAAACCCTGATTCGGGATAAAACCGGCTATCGTTGCGGGAAAAAGTATTATGGATTGGGCGAATATGATCGGTATTACACCCGCCTGATTAACCCTGAGAGGTATAAATGTTGACTGGCCGCCGTATATTTTACGTCCGACTACGCGCTTGGCGTATTGAACAGGTATCTTTCTCTGCCCCTGGGTGACGGCAATTACCGCTATAATTACAGCCACCAACATAACGACCATCAGTATCAATGTAAGCGGATCCAGCTGCGCCTTCTCCGGGGCGAAAGGCGAAAATAGAGCCCACACCTGATAGAGTGCCGTTGGTATTCTGGAAACTATACCGGCTGTTATTATAAGGGACATACCGTTACCGATACCGTATTCTTGTATCTGTTCGCCAAGCCACATTATGAACGCCGTTCCGCTGGTTAAAGTTATAACGGTAAGTATTCTGAATGACCATCCCGGAAACTGGACTATCTGCAGCCCCTGGAACCTGGCCGGGCTCTCGAGCCATAAGGCTATGAAGTAGGACTGTATTATCGCAAGCGCTATCGTCCCATAACGCGTATACTGCACTATCTTCTTATGGCCGGCTTCGCCTTCCTTGGAGAGCTTCTCCAACGCCGGCACTACGGCTGTCAAGAGCTGCAATATGATCGATGACGATATATACGGCATTATACCGAGCGCAAATATCGTAAGCCGTGATATGGCGCCGCCGGAAAACATATTCATTATACCAAAAAGCGCGCCGCCGGATGTCTGCGCAAGACGAGCGAAGAACTGCGCAAGCTTTGCCCCGTCGATACCCGGAGTAGGAATATATGTACCGATCCTATATACGGCTATGAGCCCCAGGGTTACCAATATCTTCTTCCGTAGGTCCGGTATCTTTAATGTATTTGCAAAGGCTTCTAGCATCTCATTCCTTATGTACTTAGCCGCGGCTAAGTATTACCCTGCCCACGAGAACTACTTGAGGGGTTTATGTATTCTATCCTGGAGCCGGCAGCCTCGATGGCCTTCTTTGCGCTCTCCGATACTTTGTGCGCTTTAACGGTCAGTACCTTGGTCAGTTTCCCCGCGCCCAATATCTTCACTATGCTAAAATGGCTTCCTATGAGGCCGGCCGCCTTCATTTCGGCTGGACCTACAACGGAATTGGCTTGGAACCTGTTCAGCGATTCTAGATTAACGACATCGAAATCTTTTCCGAACTTCGAATTAAAGCCTCTCTTGGGAAGGCGCCTGATAAGAGACATCTGGCCTCCTTCAAAACCTGGGCGGGTAGTGCGCCCGGAGCGCTTTAAAGCGCCTTTTCTTCCTCTACATGAGGTCTTACCATGACCTGAACCGGATCCCCTTCCACGGCGCTTAGTCTTTCTGTTGGCGCCTTTCGGCATCCCTATTTCATTAATTTTCATCCCGTTAGATCTCCTTGCCCGTTAGTCTGTTAACAGATCTAACGGGATTCACTCTTAGTTTCCTCTTCTGTTGCGCCTTCTCTCGAAAGCCTCAGGTTTTTTATACCTTCGACGGCTGCCTTTACTACGTTAAGAGGACTGTCGGAACCAAGACTCTTTGTCAAGATGTCCTTTATCCCTCCGGCCTCACATATGGCGCGCACTGCCCCTCCGGCTATTACTCCCGTACCTTCAACCGCAGGTTTAAGCAGCACTCTTGCGGCTTTGAAATGGCCTATTATCTCGTGAGGTATCGTCGTCCCCCTAAGAGGTATTTTAAAGAAACTTTTTTTAGCCTCCTGCAAGCCCTTACGTATGGCTTCGGAAACTTCATTGGCTTTGCCGAACCCGATACCTACGTTACCTTTACCGTCGCCGGCGACGACCAGGGCGTTGAATGAAAATCTACGGCCGCCTTTGACGACCTTTGCAACGCGCTTTATCGATACGACTTTCTCTATAAGCCCTCCCGCCGCTTGCGAACCGAATCTAGAACCGCCCGACCTGCGCATTGGCCGTCTTCCGCCCTGGCCTTTTCGCTGCCTGGGAACTTCAGCCGAGGCCGGGGACTTAACATCTGCCTCGGCCGGCGCTGCCGGTGAGGCTATCGGCTCGGCCGCTTTTGT
>JAPLMF010000039.1 GCA_026387155.1 Candidatus Omnitrophota bacterium | reverse complement strand
GACGGCGTAAGTGAGGGCTGCAGACTAAGTGTGTTCAAAGGAGAGTCGGGCATAGCCGGTGCTGAGGTAATAGGTGTCCGCTATCGCGTCTCCGCGGCGGTTGTAAATGATATTCAGGCCAAATACAGTATTTCCGATATCAAAGAAAACGACCGGGTAATAATGGCTCAGCAATGATATTTTGGATCTTGATATGAAAACTAACGGTTTGACTTTACTAGCGGTTGATGATGAGCTTGGGATCCTGAAGCTCCTTAAGGAAGTCTTTGAACCGAGAGGGTGGACCGTCATCACCACGCCTACTGGTGACTCCGTTAAACGTATACTCGGGAAGAATAAGGTGGACCTGATATTATTGGACATAAAATTGCCCGACAGTTCGGGGTTCGATATCCTTAAGGAGATTAAGGCGAATACCCCGAGCACCCCTGTCATCATCTATACGGCATGCGGCTACGAAGATGATCTTGTAAAAAAAGCTATCCAGCTTGGTGCGATCGGATATGTCAGTAAGACTGTTTCAATCAGAGAGTTGATAGAAGCGGTTGATAACGCGGGACTAAAATACATCGAATAAGCGGTGGATATGAAAAACGCTATTGCGCGCCCTTCCCGGTAAGAACGACTTTCAGAGTCTTTAAGGCGATCAATAGATCTAGAGTGAATGATACATTTTGGGTATAAAATAGATCGTAGATTAGTTTCTCTCTCGAAGCTTCTTCCGAGGCCGCATATTTAAGATTGACCTGAGCCCATCCGCTTATACCCGGTTTTACCTGAAGTCGCTCTGCGTAATAAGCGATATTCCTGATAAGCCTATGAGTATAGATCGGAGTCTCGGGCCGCGGACCGATCAGGCTCATTTCATTTCTGAGGACGTTTATCAACTGCGGCAATTCATCGATCCTGTAGCGTCTTAAGATCCTGCCCACAGGAGTTATTCTGGGGTCAGACTTGCGGGCCCAACGCGGGAGCTTGCCTTTGTTAGTATTAAAATACATCGTTCTAAGCTTACACATAATGAACATTTTGCCGTTCTGACCCACCCTTTTCTGGTAATAAAGAATCGGCCCGCGTGACGAAAGTTTGATGAGACAGGCAGAGATCAAAACTATCGGAAGCGTTATTATAAATAACAATACCGCAACCGCCATATCCAGTATTCTCTTAATGCCCCAGTAAAACGAAGACGGTTTCCTTGAGAATGTAGGCCCCTCAAATGGCGCTTCTATATTGGAGAACATTATGTTTGCGACTACTCTTTCATAAGAGGACGGCGCTGACTTTAGTGTGATGTTATTTTTAATCAGTAGATCCACGAAGAGGGTGATCTTGCGTCTTTCAAACTTAGAGTCGGCTATTATTATCTCATCAACGGCATTTTTTACGATTATCGAAGGCATGTCGTTCACGCCCCCAATTATCTTATCTTTGTCAACGCTGATCGGAGAGTGATCGTCACTTCGGATAAAGCCTAAAAATTTGTAATTGACCGCGGCGTCTCTCAGCGTGTTCATGAGGAGCATTTCTGCCTCTTCCCCCGTCCCTATTACTATAAGCCGCGCCCGAAAGAAATCCTTGCCGAGATAGAACTCTATAAACTCCTTTGCCACGAAACGCCACCCGCTTACAAAGAATATGGTCAATATCCAGGAGCTTAAGGCGATCGATCGGGAGTACATCTCTATACCCGTGAAATATAAGGCAAAGATAATTAAAGTCGAGCTTATAGATGTGGCTTTTAAGACATTTACAAATGTTTCAAAATTACTTTTAAATTTTGGCTTCTCATACAGGTGAAATATGAAGAAAGATGCTATCCTGATGGTTATTATGAATGGGGATAGCTTAAGATATGCGTCGAAGTTGTCGGGAGGAAATGCGCCGTTAAATCTCATCATGAAACCGGTGAGGTCGGAAATTATCAAAAAGGCAATATCCACAAGCATTATTGCGAAAGTCGTCAAAAAGGTATATTCTTTTCTTCTCATAGGCTTTCCAAAATAAAACCCCCCCATTTAGTAAGACTGTCTTAAAAAAAGGGGGAGTTTCCTATGTAAACGATATTGTACCAATGCGATACTATTTGAGTTTCTTTAATATTTTCAAGAGAGCTAGGTTCGCGTCTATCAAAAGCAATAATACGGTAGCCATCAGATAGCCGCCTGGGCCGACTCCTGCTACCATTCCGCCAGCAAATTTAGTCGTTAACGCCAATGCAAGCGTTAAACACGCCACGACGAAGAACATATAAATCGCCATTATCATTTTTCACTCCTTTCCGTATATTGTTAAACTATAGTAAGTCTATCATGGAACATTACACTTGTCAAGGACGTGCCGCATAATGTATAATAATGAGCGTATGGAGATAAAAAAAGAAGCCACTGCAGTCTCAATACAAGTTGTTAGATCCCTCGTGCGTCATCCTTGGTTATTCACTTGCCCTTTTGTCATGATATTTAGCCTGACGTTTTCATACGCGTCTCTCTCGCCCGCGGTTTACGAATCCTCCGGTGCTGTCTCTTTCAAAGTCGCAAGCGGCAATGTACTGGCGAACAAGAGTGATGAGAGAAAAAAGGATATTGTTAAGAGCCTTTATTTTGGAAAGAACCTTAAGAAAATCATAAAAGATGTGTGGCCCAATGAAGATGAGAAGAAAAACCCCGCAAGCTATAGCTCAAAAGCCCGCAGAATACGCAGTCAGATATCAGGAATAGTTCTTAAATATGACAAAAGAGACCCCTCGATCCTGATCGTATCTTTTGCCGACGGCGATCCAAAATTATGCTACAACGTGGTTAAGGCGGTTATTGCCAGGCTCAAGGAAGGAGGTAAGGCTGTGAGCGAGGAAACGATAGAAGCCGGCCTTGTGTTCTTAAAACAGCAACTCTCTTTCTATAAAGACAAGTTAAGGGCGATCGATGAAGAAGCCTCAAAGCTAAAGGTCAAATTGCAGGGCATGTCCTCGCACCTCAACCCGGAAGAAAGGAGCCTGATATCCGAGGTAACGTCCAATGCCAGTTTTAAGGAAAGCTCAGGGCAAATTCTCATCCAGCAGTCGGTCAAATACGAAGAGATGCTTGCCGGCCTAAACCTTGAGTTGATGGAGGCGAACAAGAAGAAAGATTCGATCACTAAGCGCCTCGAAATAAAAGATTACAGTACAACGCCTTTATCGTACCAAGAATGTATGCAAGACGCTACTATAAAACAGTATGAGGAGCAGATAGCGGTCAAACGATTGGCCCTGGCTAATCTTATATCCAAAGGGTATACCCCGGAACACCCCGACGCCAGGAAACTTTCCTCGGCCATAAATGACTTGGCATCTCTTCAAGAGGAAAGAGTGAGAAAACTGACAGGGATGGATGACCAGGAGCTTTCCGGAAGCGACAAAAATCTCGCGGAAGGTATGATGAGAAGCGAACTGGTCTCCGTTAATTCCCAGATCGAGATGCTAAAGAGTAAGATAGATTTGATAAGCGGGTACCAAAGGTCTTCAGAGGACAGGCTCAACTCCTCCTCCAGTTCGTTGAGCCCCGCCGTTTCCGCCGACGCCTCAAAATTGATGGAGCTCAGGAATGAGAGGGTGATCAATTTCAAGTATTATGTCGATATAAGAAAACAGCTCGAAGAAGTCGAAATGAAAGAGCGGGCCGAGGAGGCAAATATGGGGCTCTCAGTGGATGTGGTCGATCAGCCCAGAGTGCCGAAAAACCCAAACTCCCAAAAGAAGGGATCCCAGATCATAATGGGATTACTTATAGCTATCGGAGCGGGGGCCGGGCTCGCTTATATTGTGGATTATATGGATAAGTCACCCAGGTCGCCGAATGAGTTGCGGAATATTTTAAAGATCCCGGTCCTCGCCTCAATCGAAAGAATGCTTACGGCTGAGGAGATACGGCGGCAGAAGATGCGTCGGAGGATCGTCATTCTCGGCCTATTCCTATTCGTCATATTGTCCAACATCATAATGAAGGTGCTATCTTGAATTATATAGCGCAGGCGATGAAGATACTCAGTACCGACATAGGCATATCAGCCCTCAGAAAAAGGTGGGCAGAGCATGTCGCCAGGCAAGATACTGTGCCTGAGGCTGTCAACAAATACGGTTTGGATAGCAGGATCATTTCGTATACGAATAATGAATCCGTCATTGCCGAGCAGTACAAAGTTTTACGGACCAACCTCTACGCTCTATCCCCAGACAAGCCAATAAAGACGATTGTAATTACGAGCGCTCAGCCCAAGGATGGCAAGACGATCACATCCTGCAACCTTGCCGCTACATTATCCTTCGATAAGGAAAAGAAGATCATTCTCATCGACGCCGACCTCAGAAGACCATCGGTGCACGCTATGTTCGGCCTCAGCCGCAAGCCGGGACTATCCGATATCCTTTCCGGCAATGTTGATATAAAAAGCTTCACAAAAAAACCTGCTATAAATAACCTCTACGTCATACCATCAGGCACGATAAATAATAACCCTTCGGATATATTTATAACCACAGGAATAAAGATGATCATTGAAGACCTGCGGAAAGATTTTGAGTACATAATATTTGATACGCCGCCGGTCTTGACCGTAACTGACGCCAGCATCCTGGGAGCTATTTGCGATTGCGTGATACTTATTGTAAAGGCCGGGGTCACACAGCAGTCTTCCATTGAAGAGGCGTTTAATATGCTTCAGGGGGCGCAGGCCAGGCCAAAGGCGTGTGTGCTTGTTAATACCCATTTTCTATTGGATGCGTACTCCTACTATACGAAATACAAATACAGCTCCTATGGGTATCACTCCGCCGAAAAAGGCGCAAAGGCTGTTAAAAAATCATAAGATAGTCTGCTCATCGTATTATTCCGCAATATGCTCTCCTTATTTTTGTCGTAACTATTTTATTTGCAATATGTTAGGATAAAAAACATATTTTTCAGATTTGACAAATAGCCATTCTCATGATATCCTTCTATATCATTATGCTATAATCACAGGCGAATCCATATCCATCGTTTGAAAGTGATGCAGGCCATGAAGACTAAAATATTATCAGTTCTGATACTGGCACTATCCTGTGCCTGGATTTTCAGTCCGGAATCCTTTGCGATGCGAGAAGCAGACGCAACAAGCGGCCAACCCATTGTTGTTACAAACGAAGGTAGCACAACGGTAACCCCTGCACCTTCAGCCGTCATAGCAACAGGAGGCCTTACCGATAAGGAAAAAAAAGAAATGGAGCAAAATTATCGGTATAATGTCAGGGGCAAGGCCGCCCTTTTAAATCCGTATCTTGCAGCAGGTGAAAACAATCTATCCGCGGATGATGAATCCCCCCAGGTCCAGCTTGAGCAAGAGAAACTGTACAAATATTTCGGAGTTGCTATGGATCTCTACCGCGAAGGACGGCTTGATGAGGCGATCGAGATACTCCGGTATGTTTCAGATAAAAACCCGGATGACGATTATGTTAAGAAATGGCTGGAGCGTATTTCTAATGAAAACGTTGTAGATAAGAAACGCTTGACGGCGGAGTCGACGAACAATGCGCGGCTTATGAAAGCCCAGACGTTAAAAGATATGATGAGGGACGGGATAGATTATTATAAACAACAGCGTTATGATATGGCACTTTTGAAATTCGCCGATCTTCTTGCTTTTGACCCCGGCAATGCGGAGGCCAGGAGATATCTCGATAAGCTGAAAGCGTATTATCTAAAAGAGGTGCGCGTTGATGATATAGTCAATAGTTACGAACTTAAGTCGCGTTCCGGAAGGACGGATAGTATTGACAAGATCACGGAATTGTCGGGCAAAGAGAGCGGCGTTCTCGAAAGAGTTGCCCGGGAAGAACTGGATAAACAGGAAAAAGAGGCGGAGCATTCGCTCAAATTCGAAAATACTTCGGAGGAAAAATTAGAAAAACTGGTGTCCGCTGCCGATAAGATCCTGGATGACGCGGAAAGTAAACCGAAAGGGCTGGTGTCCGTCGCCGATAAAGTCTTGAATGATGAGGAGATGAAGGCTCTTATTAAAGAAAAGAGGGTTGGGATAGCGCTGGATCAGGCTGAGTTAGGTCTTACCGTAGATGATATTATAGTCAAGAAGAGGGATGAAGAACAGCGCCGTAATCTCTTTACGCTGGGATCCGGAGATGTAATACAGATAAGTGTCCGCGATCATCCCGAATTGAGCGGCAAAGCTGTTGTAAGGATGGATGGTAACGTTATACTGCCTCTCGTGAATGATGCGGTACAGATAAAAGGTTTAACTGTAGATGAGGCGACAGACAAGATCTCGGAAGCTATGAAGAGATATCTAAAGGATCCCTATGTGGTTGTTGTAATAGATGAATACAGGTCAAAGATCTTTTACGTGATAGATGAAGTCGGCTGTACGTCTTATCCTATCACCCGCGCCAATATCACCCTGCGAGATGCCTTATTCATATCGGATTGGGGGGATAACAGGGCCCTCGGGAGAGTGATAGTGATGAAACCGAATAAACTGCACCCCATGGTTAGAAAGATAGACGCGTTCGACATCATATACAGGGGTAATCTTGCCAATAATATAAGGATCGAGGATGGCGATGTTATCTACATGCCGCTGACGGTCGCGGCGAAGGTAAGTAAGACCATAGCCGATTCTATGAGGCCTATAGGCGCGATAAGACAAGTAAGGGATGAATGGAATGACTTAAAGTGGAACTCTCAAGATGGCTGGCGTAACCTTGGCAAGATCCCGAGTACCCAGGCCCAGCAGTCGCTGTGGCAGGATCCGAATGCCAACACCAGCGTTGGTAATTTTACTATTAGTGCTAGTTCCCTATCAAACTAGTCCGATCAAAAACCCCGCTGAAGTCTCTCGTTGAAATTGGTATAGTAAATGCGGGCAGGCCAAGGGAAGGCGTCGGGTCACATGTGCGGCATAGTTGGTATATATAACTTCAAAAGGGATGATCCTGTCGATAGCGGACTTATAAGAAAGATGTGCTCGGTCCTAAACCACAGGGGGCCTGATGACGAGGGTATTTTCTGCAAAGAGCCAGTCGGCCTCGGGCATAGGAGGCTCAGCATAATCGACCCGAAACTCGGTCGTCAGCCGATGTCAAATGAAGATCAGACGCTCTGGATAGTCTTTAACGGTGAAATCTATAATTTTTTGTCGCTAAGAGATGACTTGATAAATAGAGGGCATATCTTCAAAACGAGATGCGATACCGAGGTGATCATCCACCTTTATGAAGAGAAGGGCGTATCCTGTCTGGATGATCTAAACGGCATGTTTGCCTTTGCTGTCTGGGATGAAAAAAAGCAATCCATCTTCCTGGCAAGAGACAGGCTCGGTAAGAAACCTTTACATTACGCGTTTGTTAACGGAAGCCTTATCTTTGCTTCAGAGATCAAGGCCATTTTACAGCACCCCTCAGTAAAAAAAGAGATCGATTACGAGGCCCTTCACGACTATCTATCGCTTAGTTACGTGCCTGCTCCACGGACGATGTTTAAGGGTATAAAAAAATTACCGGCGGGGCACTATCTAGTTTGTACCCAAGGAGAAATCGAAAGCAAAGGATATTGGGATCTGGACTTCTCTAAAGAGTCCAATGCTTGCGAAAGAGATGTATGCGAAGATATCCGTTTTAAGCTTAAAAAAGCGGTAAAATCCCGGCTTATAAGTGACGTGCCGCTGGGGGCCTTTTTAAGCGGAGGGGTTGATTCTTCAAGTGTAGTCAGTTTAATGAGTGGCCTGCAGGATGAGCCGGTAATTACAAACTCCATAGGGTTCTCCGTCAAGTCTTTCGACGAGCTTAAATACGCCCGTCTTATTGCAAAGAGATATTCTACGGATCACCATGAGTATGTGGTTCGGCCCGAAACTATGGAAGTTATCGACAAGTTAACTTATTACTTTGATGAACCGTTCGGCGACTCCTCCTCTATTCCAACCTATCATGTATCCAGAATGGCGCGTCGGAATGTTACGGTAGCGTTATCCGGTGACGGGGGGGACGAAAACTTCGCTGGGTACAACCGTTACGTTTACGCGGATAGGATTACCCGCTTTCAGGCAATAATGCCGCGGTTTTTAAAAGAACGCGGAATGTTTTCCCCAAGCGGGTTTTCTAAAAAAGATGGCGGTTGGTTGGGCAAAATAAAAAACAAACTGGATGAATTCTGCCTTCCGCCCTTTGACTTATATTTTAAGATCATCTCCACGTATGGGGAAGAAGAGAAACATTATCTATATGGCGGTAAGTTAAAAGAGGCCGCGAAAGATTATAACACCAGAGAGAAATTCAGAAGCATATTTGACCGCTGCCAAAGTGATGATTTTGTATCAAAATTGCAGTATCTGGATATCAAGACCTATCTATGCGACGATATCCTTGTGAAGGTTGATAGGGCGAGCATGGCAAATTCCCTGGAAGTGAGGGCGCCGTTTTTGGACTATTCATTTATGGAATTTACCGCCGGTATTCCTTCCCGCTATAAGCTTAAATGGCTGACGGAAAAATATGTTCTAAAGAAAGCGATGTCAAAATATTTGCCAGCGGAGATTCTGCGCCGGCCCAAAATGGGGTTTACCGTGCCGATGGAGGAATGGCTCAAAAACGATCTAAGAGTTGCGGTAGAAATAGAACTGTTTGACAAAGAAGGCATAATCAGGGAATTATTCGATCCTGAGTATATAAGAAAGATATGGGGGTTTGTCTTGAAAGGGCGGATGATAGGATCCAGTAAGACGGACTTCTCTTACAGGATATGGCTATTATTTATTTTCAGTCGTTGGTTTAAGAGATATGTTAAAAATGGATAACATATTTACCGTGGACGTAGAGGAATATTATAACGCTGAAAATGTCAAATCCTCTTTGTTGCGTGAGCAGATAAAATTACTCCCGGACAGGTTGAGCGTAGGTTTGCGTAAGATCATCGATATGTTGGAGGATACGGGTAATAAAGCGACATTTTTTGTTTTAGGTTGCATCGCAGAGAAGAATAAAAGCCTGATCCGGGAAATAACAGGATTGGGGCATGAAATAGCAAGTCATGGCTACGAGCATATGTCGTTATATGAACACACTCCCGCTTCTTTTGAAGAAGATCTAAGTAGGTCGCTTAGTGCCCTCTCCGATATTACAGGACAAAGAATTATCGGCTTCAGAGCGGCAAATTTTTCATTGTCTTATGAGAAAGAGTGGTTCTTTGATATATTGAAAAAGCGGGGGGTCGTGTATGACAGCAGCGTCTCCTACTCTTTATTTCGCCGCTGCTATAGCAAGTCGATAGATAATCTTTCTCGCTGTCGACAGGACTGGGGGGTCCGGGAGTTTCCGGTATCTTCACTTCGGGCCGGCCCGATAAATATCCCTTTTGGCGGAGGTTATTTCAGGGCTTATCCTTATTGGCTGACAAAATTTGGCACAAACTTAACGGCCCATAAAAATATTAACCCTTTCGTTTTTTATATTCACCCCTGGGAATTGGACCCGGAACAGCCGCACGTAAGAATGCCGCCGCTTAATTCTTTTAGGCACTACTTTAATTTAAAGACCACCGAGCCTAAGCTTAAAAGGTTTCTGGCCGAAATGAGGTTTGCTTCTATAAAAGATTTTCTGGATAATGAGCAGCCTAAATGAATCTCTAGATTAACAAAGGGAGTAAGGCGGATTTGGTAAAAATTAAACATGTACTAAAATTTATTATTCCTAAAAATATTCGAGAATTTTTGTTACACCTTAAAAACCTACTTATAGAAACATATGATAAATGCCTTATTCCCGCTAGCGTAAAACATATTTACGGACCTGAAAAGATCGAGTATGGGGAGAATGAGGTTATAGTAATATGCACGGTCCTTAACGGAAGCGTCTACATCAAGTCATTCATCGAGCACTATCTTTCTTTGGGCGTGAAGCATATAGTTCTTTTAGATAACAACTCCGAGGATGATACGGTCTCTATAGCGCGTGATTATAAGAACGTAACTATTTTGAGTTCTAAAATACCCGCATCATACCGCTGTTACAGGGTGCTGCTTTTAAGGGAGTATCTCATAAGGCGATTCTGTAGGCATCGATGGTGCCTCGTTGCAGATATCGATGAATTATTTGATTATCCATTTTCAGATAGCATTCCGATCACCCAGCTTCTGGAGTATCTCAACAGAAATTCATATACAGCCGTTTTATCGCAAATGCTGGATATGTTCTCAAATAAGCCGCTGTCTGAATTGAAAAACACAAAAGAAGGTCCGCTTAAGGAGCTCTATCAATATTATGATATTTCCGATATAAAGAAAGTAAGTTACCATAGTAAGATATTCGGGCGCCTTCCAGGGAAGAACATTCTAGCCGATCAAAGTATAATGTTCCACATAGGAGGTATCCGCAAGGCAATTTTTGGGACCGACAATTGGCTTACAAAACATCAACTCATTTTTGTTGAAAAGGTAAGGTTAGTTCATCCGCATTGGGCGGTCGATGTCGTATGTGCCGATTTCAGCGCGGCTTGTTATCATTACAAGTTTGCCGGAAATTTTTACGAAACGGCTTTAAGGTATTCCAACGCTAGATTCGGATATGCCGTATCTGAATACGAAGCCATTGTGTCGAAGTGCAGAGGTGATCCCTCCCTGGGCCTTAAGAGAGCAACGGCGGAAAAAATATATTCCACCGAAGATCTGATAAAGAACGGATTTTTATTTGTATCAAAAAATTATCTGGAATGGGCTCGCCGCTGCTCCGAAAGAGTCGCGCGGTCGAATGGCAGCGCTTCATGAGTCAGGGCATGCGTTTTAATGATAAAACCGGTCAACAACGAAAAGTTTTATAGCGGAACCTTTAACACGATTGTTATGATATAATGCATTATATAGGAAACCTCAAAAAATGACAAAGATGGGAATTAGGGATTCATTTTGCTTACTCAAAGACATATATAAGATCACCCGTCCGAATGTTTTGTTTCTGCTTCTTTCGGCACTTTTTATTTTTATTGCCACTTTTGCGCAGTTTGCAGGTCTGGGGTTGCTGATCCCGGTTCTAAACAGCATGATCGATAAGGCGCATTTTTTGGGCATGTTGAACATGCCCGTATTGGGAAAGCTTATTAAGATCCTTCCTTTTGCGGATTCAAACGCCTCTATTTTTCTTTACATGACAGCGCTGATAATGATAGCGGTGTATGTTGAGAACTTTGCCTTGTTTGCAAGTAAAACCCTGGTATCAAAGGTCACAACAGAATCCGAACACACCGTAAGAACCAGGATCTTTAAAAGATATCTTGGCTTTGCCAAAGCATTTTACGATAGGGAAAATATAGGAGAGTTGAATTCCTATCTTATCAGCTGGACAAGCACCTGTACCAAATCCATGCTCCAGCTTAATACAATGGCGATTACGGCCGCTTTTGCCTTCTCCTTTCTTATATTTATGTTCACGATCTCATGGAGATTAACATTGGGAGTAGGCATCATCCTATGGGTAGGCCAAAAGTCCACTCGATGGGTAGTAAAAAAAGTATCGCAATCCTCAAAGCAGGATTTTAAAGAAAGAGTAAAATTGGCCAGTAATTCTTTGGATGTTCTGTTTAATATCCCGCTCGTAAAATTACACGCTAACGAAGACAGGGAGTTTAAAAAATTTGATGATACAAGCAAGGAGGCAAAAAGGCATAGTTTTAATATCCGCAAAAAGCAGGAATCCATCCCCCTCATAGTAGATACTGTAAATTCCACCGGCCTGATCATAATAGTGTGCATAAGTGTATTTCTGTATTTTTACCGTAACGATTACTCCTTGGGCAGGTTCCTGATTTTTTTTGTTGTCTTAAGGCGTTTTGTTTTACACGTTAGCCAGTTAAATTACCTTTCAATTACTTTGACAGAATTGATCGCACCCGCCAGAAAAATATTATGGATCTTTGACGATTTCGACAAGAGCTATATTAAAAGCGGCCTTACTCCGTATAGTTCTTTAAAAAGAGAGATAGCTTTTAAAGATGTAAATTTTTCTTACATCAAAAATATTCCGGTGCTGAAGGACATAAGCTTTAGAGTAAAAAAAGGCGAGATGTTGGCCATCGTCGGCCCCTCAGGATCAGGAAAGACGACTATCGCGAATCTGCTTTCCAGGCTTTACGAATATGATTCCGGCTCTATAGAGATAGACGGTACAAATATCAGGGATTTTGAACTAAATAGCCTTCATAAGAAAATTGGAGTGGTTGGCCAGGACGCGATGCTCTTTAATGATACTATAAAGAATAATATTGTCTACGGCTTAGATGAGTCTGAAGTCGATGTCGAAAAACTTGATATGGTGCTGAAGGATTCTTATATCTACGATTTTGTCATGAGCTTATCCAATAAGTACGATACCATTATAGGGGATAGGGGCGTAAGGCTCTCCGGGGGAGAGAAGCAGAGGGTCTCGATTGCCAGGGTTCTTTTAAAGGACCCTGATATCTTGATCCTGGACGAAGCGACCAGCGCCCTTGACACCACGGCAGAGGCGGTTATTCAGAAGGCCATAGAAAGTCTTGTGAAAAATAGGACAGTTTTTGTTATAGCCCATCGCTTCTCTACTATAAAGAATGCCGATAAGATAATAGTCGTGGAGAAAGGAGAGATAAAAGAACAGGGTGGATTGCAGGAATTACTTGAGAAGAAGGGAAAATTTTATTATTATTGGGAGCAACAAAAACTGTTTTATTAATAGAGCCCCTTTCAGACCTTTATTACAGGAGAGCCCACCTCTTTATTCAAGGAGTTTCAACTAATTTTAACGCGCCGCCCATAGGAGATAGCGATATTATGAAACCGGCAAAAACAAAAGATGAGATCAAAAAATTCTATTCTTCAACCGATACCTCGAATAAATACATAGACAAACGTTTTAGTAGTGCCGTTGGCAGAGTGATGCATGAGAGGCAAGTAAGGTTTGTCAACGATGCTATTTGTAAATACAGCGTAAAGAATATTCTTGAGTTCGCTCCCGGCCCGGCGCGTGTTTCGGCTGATGTGACCGGTTTTGAAAAAGGCACCATGGTAGAGGTGAATGAGAATATGCTTTTAATAGCTAAAGAAAGGCTTGAGAAACGCGGGATTTTAAAATATTGGCAACTTATCCTAAGTGATGTTTTTGAATTCACGCCAAAAGAGAAGTTTGGCCTGGTGTATACATTCAGGTTCATCAGACACTTTGATCTTGAGATGAGAAGACGTCTTTATTCGAATATCGGATATTGTCTGAATGAGGGCGGGTTTTTGATATTTGATGTTCCGAATATAAAAGTCATACAGCCTATTCGGGAAAAGAAAGGCCCGGGCGAGATCTACGACGAACTATATACCAAGGATCAATTTATTGAAGAGATGGAAGATAATGGTTACAGGGTATTGAAGATGGCAAGCGTCTGGTCTCATTATTCGCGTATACAGTACTGGATACAGATATTTCTTGGGCCAAGATGGTCTCAAGGGGCTTATTTTTTAATAAAATTGTTTGAGAATGATAACGGGAAAAATCCGCTCGAATGGATAGCGCTATGTCAAAAAAAATAGTATATTGGACAGGTTTCCTGGAGCCCGATAAGGAAGCGGTATCGAAGGAGGTTTTTGAGCTGCGTAGACATTTCGATGGCAGCTTTGTCTTCGGCATGTCTAAATACTATCTTATGAAGCACTCCTTTAAAGAAAGATATTTCGGAGGTGCTTTTACCCTATCCTGAAGCTCCTGGCGGGCGGAATTGAAGAACGTTTTGAGTTGAACCATATTTTTTCGCATATTAACGAATGGTTTTTTATAAAAATGCTGCATCGAAGGCCTGTCATATTTACGACAATAGGCGAGAAATGCGGGCTGCCCCTTGAACACTATAAGCACATAGATGTGATTGTAGCCGAAACGAGTTTCGATTATGATCATTTGCGCCAATATGGTTTCGATGATAATAAGCTCCGGCTGATACGTCCTGGGGTAGATTCGAAAAAGTTTTTTTATAAAAACGCTCCGATTTCAGGTAAGTTCAGGATACTCTTCGCCTCGACGCCTCCCGAGCCAAAAGATATTGAAGTGAAAGGGATAAAAGTTTTATTGACTTTGGCTAAAAGTATGCCATCAGTAGAGATCGTTATTGCCGTAAGACCATGGGCTTCAGCTCCGTTTATTAAGAAAATGGTACAAGCAAGCGGGTTATCCAATGTGCTTCTACAAACGAATATACAAGACATGAATGAATTATACGGAAGCATACATGCTACGATCGCGCCATTCCTTATGAGTACAAAATCTGCGCCGTTATCTATATTGGAAAGCCTTATGGCGGGAAAACCCGTTATCTTGTCCAATCATATAGAAGTAATGAATGAATTAAGCAGCGAACATTGCGCTGTTGTATTTGATCCGCTGGCAGAGGGTTCAGTTTTAAGAGCCGTTAAAGAGCTTATCGATAATTACGTTTATTTCCAACAGCGTTCAAGGCCATGCGCTGATAAATACTATTCGTTGGATAGATTTTTTAAGCAATATGAAGATCTGTACGATGAAGTGCTCCAAGGTAACAGGGGATAAGGTATGCGCACATTATTTATAACTGAATGGTTTTGTCCGGATATTGGCGGCTCTATTACCTGGTATGAGAATGTCTATTCCAGATATCCTAAGGGCGAGGTCTTTATTTTGTCGAAAAATACAAAAGGCGATAAAGATTACGATAAGACGACGCCGTTTTTTATTTATCGCGCCTCCTACAAGCGCTATCCTTTTCTTAGGCCGGAATCGCTTAATATCTATATAACTTTTTTATGGAAAGCTTTCTGGATCGTGAAAAAACATAATATCGAGTTAGTTCACTGTGACAAGGCTCTGCCCTCCGGACTCATCGCTTACTATCTTAATAAACTCACAGGGATATCTTATATCTCCTACTGCCATGGTGAAGAAGTGGCTACTTATCTTAAGCATACAAATGTCATAAAAAAAATGGCCGCTGTATATAATACTGCCGCTAAAGTAATTGTTAACAGCAATTTTACTAAAAATCTGCTTATCAGCATCGGTGTAAAAGAGTCTAATCTGGTAGTGATTCATCCTGGGACGGATGCGGATATATTTAGACCGGGAATAGTTTCGTTAGGCTTGCGTGAGAAGCTAGGACTTAAAAACAATAGGATATTGTTGACAGTCGGACGCCTGCAGAGGCGCAAAGGGCACGATATGGTCATCCGCTCTCTGCCTGAATTGGTTAAAAAATTTTCCGATCTTGTCTATATTATTATCGGTGACGGTGAAGAGATGAAGTATCTCGAGAACCTTGCAAAGGAGCAAGGAGTTGGAGATAAGGTAGTATTCGCAGGCAGAGTCAGGCAGGAGGATCTGCCTACCTACTTTAATATGTGCGATATATTTATCATGGCCAACAGGTCGATGGAAAACGGCGATGTGGAGGGGTTTGGAATAGTCTTTTTGGAGGCGAATGCTTGCGAAAAGCCGGTGATAGGCGGTAATTCGGGAGGAGTTCCGGATGCCGTTATAGACGGCCGGACCGGGATCATAGTGGACGGGGGAAAAGAAGGCGAGCTGGTTGCGGCCATAAGCGAACTTTTAAGCGACCCGATAAAGGCACATGAGATGGGAAGTTATGGCCGAAAATGGGTAGTAGAAAATTTTGGATGGGATCTCATATTTAAAAAAATCAAGGCCCTTGAGAATTTATTGACATGAAGTCCTTTGATGCTATACTTTATCCATAGAAGCTAGCGAGAGATTGTTGTACACAAAGTATGATTAAGTTATGAGATGAATATAAAAACCGTTCCTCTGGTAGTTGAAGAAACCTGCGGAATAGACAGATTTGCCGAGCCGGTTAGCGTAGGCGTACCGTTACCAAAATGCTTTATTTACGAGCTCTCCCAATTACGGCTGTTTAATAACGAAAATCAGGCACTACCGTTTCAAATATCGCTTGTGGAGTCCTGGAGCGATGCAAGCGCTAAGTGGGTTTTGCTGGATTTTCAGATATCGGTTCAAGCTTATAAAACCGCCGAGTATTATCTCTCCCCGCGTGATATTCCTAAGCCTGTTAATTACCCTGTTATTTCCACGATATGCGATGAAAATACAATAGCCGTTGATACCTCCTCGGCAAAGTTTTTTTTAAGCAAAGGATCATTCCGGCCTTTCGAAAAAATAGAGATAGAAGGCAGAGATGCCCTGGACCGGGCAAATACAAAGTTAGTCATAACGGATGAAGAAGGCAGAGAGCGTGAGCCCAAGATCGAACGGATCTTTATAGAGACCGAAGGGCCTTTGAGGACAACCATAAGAACGGAAGGGTATATAGACAATTCTATGGGGAAGGTCTTGGTAAAATTATACTCAAGGACAACTTTTTTTGCCGGGAAAAATACGGTAAAAATTGAATACACCATTCGCAATCCCCGGCGCGCCAAACATCCGGGAGGGTTTTGGGATCTGGGTGACGCCGGATCGGTCTATTACAAAGACCTTTCGGTGTACATTGCACTTAGCTCTGATGCGAAAGCCGACGCTGAATGGATCGCGGGATCGAACAAACCTGCATCAAAAGTAAAAGGGGAACGGGTAGAGATATATCAGGACTCAAGCGGAGGCAAGAACTGGGCTAGTCTAAATCATATCAATCGTTTTGGCCGGATGACAAACTCATTTTGTGGTTATCGTATCCATATTGGTGAACAGATAGCTGAGGAAGGAGAAAGGGCCGAGCCCGTCGTTATGCTAAAAGACGGAGATAGGGCTATTCATGGGGCTATCGTAGAATTTTGGCAAAATTTTCCGAAAGCGATCGAGATCCAGGATAATAATTTGATCTTCAGGTTATTTCCCCGCCAATATAATGATATTTTTGAGCTTCAAGGGGGTGAACAAAAAACGCAAGTCATCTTTCTTTCTTTCGAAGACGGCCGTAAAGATGTTTCGCATTTGCGGTGGATCCATTCACCTCTAATCCCGAGATGCCGACCAGAATGGTATTCAGCCTCTAACGCATTCTGCTATTTCGTTCCCGAAGACGACGACCCTAACTTAGAACAGAATAGGTTGATAGAAACCGCAGTGAACAGTAAAAGTACGTTTTTTGACCGCATAGAGGCAGTAGATGAATATGGCTGGCGTAATTTTGGAGATCTATTCGCTGATCACGAAACGAAATATTATAAAGGCGGCGGCCCCTTGATTTCTCACTATAATAATCAGTATGATGTTGTGTATGGCGCGCTGATCCAGTATTTAAAGAGCGGAGACAGAAGGTGGTATACAACGGCGGATAGACTTGTCCGCCATGTTATCGATATAGATATATATCATACCGACAAAGATAAGACCGCCTATAATAACGGCATGTTTTGGCATACTATGCATAGCACAACCGCCTATACCTCGACGCATAGATGTTACTCAAGAAAAGTTTTAAATGATGCAAATGCGGTTTCTCGCAAAAGCGGCGGGCCATCCAATGAACATAATTATACCTCAGGTTTGCGCTACTATTATTATCTTACCGGAAACCCGCAGGCAAAGGAGGCGGTATTGAGCTTGGCGGAATGGGTTATAGATATGGATGATGGATCGAAAACAATATTCGGATTATTGGATGATAGCAGCACAGGCCTAAGCACCAAGACAGCGGACTTTAGTTATCACGGGCCCGGCAGGGGAGCGGGTAATTCTATAAATGCTTTGATAGATGCCGGTATACTTACCGGTGAGAAGCGGTATTTATCGGAAGCGGAAAAGCTTATCAAAAGATGTATACATCCCGATGACGATATATTAAGGAGGGGCTTATCAGATCCGGAAAAGAGGTGGTCTTATGTGGTATTCCTACAGATCTTGGGCAAATATCTAGATAGAAAAGAAGAATTAGGCGAGAAGGGTTATGCGTATTGTTATGCAAGAGAAAGTTTACTTCATTATACCAAGTGGATGGCGGACAATGAATATGTGTATCTGGAAAGACCGGAAAAATTAGAATATCCCACAGAGACATGGGCCGCGCAAGAGATGCGCAAAACCAACGTTTTTCTTTATGCGGCAAAATATAGCAATGATATTTTACGGAAGGTTTTTTTGAAAAAGGCGGAATATTTTTACGAGTCAAGCATTAAAGGACTGCTTTCATTTAAAAACAATAACAGCATAAGGTCTATAGCCATACTTTTATCCTGCGGCAGCATGTACGCTTACTTTAAGAAAAATATGGATGAAAAAGCCGGCGATGGGCCGTGTAAATATAAATTTCAATCATCGCGGAAATTTATCCCCCAAAAAATAAAGATAAAAAGACGCTTTTGGATATTAATCCTTCTTCTTTTTATTAATTTGGTATTATATTTGATCTTTCCGGTTCAATGAGTAAGTGCAAAGCACAGGGTAAGTATGTTAATCTATATGGGACGAAAAATAAAATGAAAATAATGTATGTTGTTCACTCTCTCGGTGTGGGTGGTGTGGAGAAATTAGTCTATAATATGATAGAAAGATCCGCGCGATATGACATTGAGCCGATCGTATGCTGTTTGGATCATTCAGGTTTATGGGGAGAAGAGCTGAAGAGAAAGGGGTTTAAGGTTTTTGACCTAAATAGAAAAGAAGGCATAGACCTAAAGGTGGTAAAAAAATTGAGAGCTATTTTAAAGGAAGAGCGCCCCGATATAGCGCACGCGCATCAATATACCCCATATTTTTACACGATTCTATCCGTGTTTTGGTTCCATGGGCCAAAGATAGTTTTTACTGAACACGGAAGATTTTTTCCTGACAGGATGAGTGGCAAGCGAGTTATCTTCAATCAGATAGCGATGCTTTTTACCGGAGCGATAATCGGCGTCTGCGAGTTTTCCAAAAGATCTTTGATCAAATATGAAAAGTTCCCAGGCGATAG
The DNA here is from genome assembly GCA_026387155.1 of Candidatus Omnitrophota bacterium. Classification (GTDB taxonomy): domain Bacteria; phylum Omnitrophota; class Gorgyraeia; order 2-01-FULL-45-10; family 2-01-FULL-45-10; genus JAPLMF01. The sequence goes on along the minus strand of JAPLMF010000039.1, from coordinate 3,536 downwards.
AATAGAAGTTATATACAATGGTGTGAGACCCGAGGAGTTCTCTATAGATTCCGATATATCATTAAATAAAATATCCCTGAGCTTGAACGCGAATAACAAGATCATAGGTACGGTAGGAAGATTGTGTAAAGAGAAAAATTATTCCATGTTAATAAGGGCTTTTGGAGAGATAAAAAGACATCTGAAAGATGCGAAACTTTTAATTGTCGGGGACGGGGAATTAAGGGGTGAACTGGAGAATTCAGCGCGGAATGAGAACGTAGAAAATGAAGTACTATTCCTAGGCGAACGCCGGGACATCCCGGAGTTGATGAAGGTATTTGATGTGTTTGTGCTTTCTTCTGATCTAGAGGCCGCATCATTGGTGTTATTGGAGGCCATGGCTTCCGGCGTGCCCGTAGTGGCGACAAACGTAGGGGGCAATCCGGAGCTTGTATTAGATGGTGTAACAGGGCTTTTAGCCCCAAAGAATGACCATCAAAAGTTCGGCGAAGCCGTTGTCGATATCTTGCAAGATCCCGACAGGGCGAAAAAAATGGGAAAAGCCGGCAGAACGAGAGTTATTGAGAAATTCAGTTTTGATAGAATGGTAAATGAGTATGTCGAGGTGTATAGGAGCCTTATCTCCTGCAAAAAAATATGAGTGAAAATAATTTAGTATCATTTATAATCCCGGCCTTTAACGCGGCAGAGACAATTGGTGCGTGTTTAGAGAGTATTAAAAGGGTTGATTATCCGAAAGACTCACTTGAGATAATTGTTGTCGATAATGGTTCGAAAGATGATACGCTTGATATCGTCGGAAGATTTACCTCTAATATCTTCATTGATAACGCCGCAACGATCGCTAAACTAAGGAATATTGGAGCTAAAAATGCTAACGGGGGTTTTTTGATTTTTTTAGACAGCGATTGTACTATTCCGGCTGATTGGGTGGATAACGCGTTAGGACATTTTAAGGATAATAGTGTAGGTTTGATAGGCGCCAAGACTTACATGCTGCCTGATGATGCGAATTGGATCGACAGGATTTGGAAGATGCATCTCAACAGAGCCAAATCTAAAGAAAGTGTTAAATGGATCATCTCCCGCGCGATCATGGTAAAAAAAGATATTTTTTTATCAATCGGCGGTTTTAACGAATCCCTGATCACGTGTGAAGATGTCGAATTCGGATATCGCATGCAAAAGCAGTATAAAATAATCGCGGATGAAAGATTGGCCCCACTTCACCTGGAAGCGCAAAAAGATATTTTCGAGTTTTTTAAAAAAGAGTCCTGGCGGGGCGAGGATAGTTTGCGGGTGGGCTTGAAACATTTAAACGAACCGAAGGAAGTATTAACTATCGCGGTCTTGTTTTATTATTTATTATCCCTCTTACTTCTGCTACCGGCGATATTTATAGCGATTATTACAAAAAACGCGATCTATCCGCTCATGATCTCCTTCGGGGTTGTTTTGCCGTTATTGCTTATCTCTTTTAGTGCCTGCATAAGGGAAAAAAGTTTAGCATATTTTTGGAAATTTTTTATCATATATTCGGTTTATATAATTGCCAGGATCGCGGCCATGTTCAAATGAAAAAAATAAATATAATGTATCTGTACAGTTCGAAAGGTTTCGGCGGAATTGTGCAAAATCTTTCATTGCTGGCGAATAATTTGGATATAGAATCCTTTAACGTTATTGTGGTCAGTCTTACAAATAAAAGCGATGAAGGTTCTGACATTCACTTAAAAGAGAAAAGTCGCGCCATATTTCATAGGATCGACGAGACCGGAAAACTGGATCTTCGATCCTTATTCGAAATTAAAGAGCTCATAACCAGGTATAGGATCGATATATTGAGCTGTCACGGGTATAAAGCCGATCTTTGCGGTCTTCTCCTCTCTAAATTTTATAGATGTAATGTCAGGCTTGTAGCCATGGCGCATGGGTGGGTGACGCCCGGACTTAAATTCCGGATCTATTATCTCCTGGACAAGCTCATATTAAGATATTTTGACAGGATAATACTTGTAGCGGACGGGTTGCTCGATGAACTCAAAGGCTTTGCGATTTCTCCGGATAAGACCGTTGTTATACATAATGCAATAGATACAGATGTTTTAGAGAAAAAAGGAGATCGAAATGCATTGCGCAAGGTTCTAAATCTGGGTAGGGAAGACCTGGTAATCGGTTTTATCGGCCGGCTAAGCAAAGAGAAGAGTATTGATACGGTTCTTTTTGCGGTTAAAAAAACCTTAGTTTCGCTAAAAGATGTTAAGTTTTTAATTGTGGGTGAAGGCTCCCAGAAAGACAGTCTTCTAAATATTGCTGAAAAATTAGGTATAAATGATCGGATTATATTTGCAGGCTATCAGAAGGAGGTCGAAGGTATATATGGTGTTTTAGATCTATATGTATCCGCATCTCTTAAGGAAGGTCTACCGAATAGTATCTTAGAGGCACAGGCTATGGGCGTGCCCTGTATTGTTACGGATATCTCCGGCAATAACGATATCATAAAAAACGGGGTTAATGGTTATTTGATAAAACCCGGAGATCATGAAACCCTATCCAGGAAGATCGTCGCTTTATTAGAAGACAAGGATCTGGCCGGTAGGTTTACAGTCGAAGGTAAGAGGATCGTGAAGCAAAAATTCTCTCTTACGGAAAGAATCGGGAAACTGGAAGACCTGTACCGGGAGCTGATGGCGTCGATAGGAGTGAAATCATGAGGGTGCTAGTTCTTATCATTGTAACAGTTTTCGGAATAGTGGCTTCTTTTTTCGATGCTTTTTATGGGCTTTTACTTTATACGTTCTATTCTTTCTTTCATCCTCTTGCGCTGGTCGCTTACACATCCTTTAAAGACTATAGAACTTCTTATATAACTGCTCTGGTTGTTATTTTTACGGCGATACTTCAAAAAAAGAAAATAATAATTAGTCATAAACTTACCTATTTATGTTTACTTTTCTTATGTCAGTGCCATCTGTCCCTGTTAGTTAGAAACACAGGGATGTCTGTTGCCTCAAGCTTTTACATATCCCTTTTATCAAATGCAATTATAATCACTTTCATTACTTCAGCTTTAATAGAAGATTTTGCAAAATTCAAAATGTATATGACAGCGGCAGCTGTTTTTTTGGGTTTTATGGGGGCCTACTATGGCTTTTTTGGTGTATTTGCCGGAGCTACTAAAATCAAAGGCAACATGACAGGTGACAATAACGCATATGCGGCGTGGTTAAATATGTCATTGCCTGTGATATATTATGTGGGTGCCGTTCTCAAAGATAAAAAATGGCGATTTATTTTTAAAATAGTTTTTATCGGGAATATATTAGCCGTACTCCTTACGTTATCCAGGGCCGGTTCTATAACGCTTTGCATCGTTCTGGCGATTTTAGTTTTACAGAGGATGAAAAAATTATTATTTTTTGTCATCATTCCGATAGGCTGTATTGCTCTATTTTTCTTTATGCCTGATTATACAGCACAAAATAGAGATGAAGGTGTGAATCAAGAACAAGATGCAAAGCAAGATGCAA
>JAPLMF010000080.1 GCA_026387155.1 Candidatus Omnitrophota bacterium | reverse complement strand
TTTCGCAACTTTTTCTCCCGCTAAAAGCATCCCGCCAAATACAGGACCCATCCGTGGGCCGCCAAACACTGCATTCGCGCACATGCCGCAAGCATATAAACCGGGGCATATTTCTTTTGAATTCTTTACGATCGTATCTTCTCCTACATCTGCCCACATAGACTGTTCACCCATTGTCTTTCCGGTCTTCGTCTTAAGCCTAATGCCGGATTTTCTTTCAACAATACGCGCTACCTCCGCCGGATGTCCTGTAGAATCCACAACAAATTTAGCACGCATAGAAATAGGATCTACGTGCAGATTGGCCATCTCAACTGCCGTCCAATTTAAGACCAAACCCGTCACTCTTTTATTGCGCACCATTACATCTTCGGCACTTATAAGGTTAAAGATCTTAAGCCCTGCCTTTACGGCCTTAGAACAAATGGTCGATACGGACTCAATAGAATCAGCCAGATAATAGCCTGATTCGTAACATCTACTTTTGATGCCAAACTCATCAAGCAATCTTTTAGCTTTACCCTGAACTACAATTTCATTAAACATTATGCCGCCGCCCCACATGCCCCCTCCGACAGAAAGCTTCCTTTCGAAAAGAACTACGTCCTTCTTTGCTTTGGCCAGATAATAACCACAGACCATGCCAGCAGGTCCTCCGCCAACAATAGCCACATCAACATCAAGCGCTTTTATAAGCTTATCTTTATAAGATTCGATTATTGCTTTAGAAATTACTATCTCATCCAATTTCATATGCCCTCCTTTTTTGTTTAGAAATAAAAAACCCTTAAGCCATGAGCGTAAGGGTTAAATATCTGTTTCTATCTTCCCTCCGCTGGCATTATCCAGATCAGGTTACAAGGGTAATCCGCTTATTACGCGGAACTCTCAGGCCGGTTTACCGACCTCCCCACCTTCGCTTCATTACATCATGTTAAAAGGATTCAGTCAATTTCTTTTATCCATACTGCTTATTTCTCTTTTTAAGTAATCGATTATAAAACCGTCTATCCTTTTCCAGATATAGGAGCAGGATCGGATAGGTTTCGAACATGGCGCTATATTATACAAGCCATATGCTGAAAGCTAAATCGAAAATAAAGGACTTCTCATATACGGCTCTCTGCTAATAAAAAGCGCCGCGGGGTTAAGCCGCGGCGCTTGTGCTATCTACCTTAGTTTTGTTTTTAGCCTAGCTGGTTCCCTCGTAGTAAGCCCCTCTCCCTTTTCCGACAAGATTAATTAATCTTGCGTCGATTAACTTAGACAGCTCTTTAACTATTGCTTGACGTGAAATCTTGAACATCAAACGAAGATCCTTATTGGTAATTTTTTCCTTTTCTCTTATCATTTCCAATATTTTGATTTGTTTTTCCGTTAATTCGATTTGCTCTGCTTTTTCGCCTTTACGGGTAAAACCAATTTTGGCGATTACTTCTTTTACTTTATTGATCGAATCAAGCACTCCATCTGTAAAATACTCAAGCCATTTTGTAAGATCACCCTTACTATCCTGAACTGTTTTAAGAGCGGCGTAATAGGCCGGTCTATCCTCATCATAATAATCATTGGCGCTAGCAATAACTTCCTTATGCTCCGATAGCGCCTTTACCTGTTCAAGAGTTAATCTATTGCCCTCTATACTCGTAGATGAATGGGCGCCACGGATACGAGCTTCCTTCTTCAGCCTTAATTCCCATTTGGGGATAAGTTTAGAGCGCTCAACTACTTCCCTTCAGGACATACTATGGGAGATGCTATTGAGGACCTTATTTGTAATGGTATATTTTGGATTGAACATTATGGTTTATTGTAACAAATGACAACCTAAATGACAACTAAAATGACAACCTTTTAAGGGTGTGATAAACGAGTCCACGAATAAACAAAAAGCCCCGTAATAAACAGCTGGGGTTTTTTGTGCGAGAAAGATGGGGTCCCTCTCGTATTAGCCGAGGGGAAACCTCTCTCTATTTATAGGTATGTATTATAGGGCTGAATGTAGCGATTATCAAGAAAATTTACGATTTAGAGAGGCTTATTCCTCAACAATTTGTCCGAAATGTCCGGTCATTTTTGGGTGGAAATTGCGTAACTCTTTATGGCACAAATTGATATAAAATGTCCACCCTCGAGAGGCGGACATTGCGTCTTATTCTTCGTCTATCCCTCCTTCGGATGCGATCTGGTCCGTCCTTTTTCCGGGAGCGATTGCCGGAAGAAGATGCTTCGGGAGGAACGCAAAACTAGCGATCATGGTTGGAATAACTGCGCTTGCAATCACTGTTGCTACCAGGAATGAATATTGCCCTTCTGTTACTATCCCATGAGATAGTCCGTAAAGCGCTGAAATCGTGCCAAAAGTAAGTCCTGTCGACATCATTAAAGTATAATACCATCGCTCTGATCGCTCCTTACGGAAGAGACCAATAACAGGATGTAATCCAAAAATCTTCGAGACAACCTTTGCAAAAAATAAGACCAGGAATATGAGTGGCGCGGATACTAAAGCTGGTATCGAAACAAGTGTGCCTGCACGTAGAAAATAAAACGGTGTAAGAAAGCCTATTGTTAATGTTCTCATGCGCCTTACCCAATGATGCTCTTTAGCTGCGAATTCGGCCAAGAGCATACCTGCAACGTACGCAGGTAGCACTGCCTCGCTTCCCGACCAATATGCAAGAGCACCGAGACCAAATAGTACCAAAACAATCCATTTAGCCCTAATAGCAGCGGTCCTATTGCCGTACACTCTTGTTAAGAACGATGTCACGAATGGAAATAACCCTAATACGACTACGCTCACACCTATAAAAATAACTGTTTTGAACGTGAATGGCGCAAATATAATCCCAAGCGCTATAACCGTACCTAAATCATTAATAAAACATGCACCTAAAATACCTTTGCCGAATTCCGTCTTGTTAAAGCCGGTTTCAAGCATTACCGCATACACCACAGCCATAGATGTTGTAGAAAGCGCCACTCCTGCCAACCAGCTTGCTTGAGGGTTCC
>JAPLMF010000043.1 GCA_026387155.1 Candidatus Omnitrophota bacterium | reverse complement strand
CGCAGGCAACGATACTCTTCGCGGCGTTGCGGCGGCTATAAAAGACCGCGTACTCTCCCCCGGTATCGTCGCCAGGTTCGGCGGCGATGAATTTGTGGCTGTTCTACCCGGTGTCGGTTCCAAAGAGGCGTACGCGATCGCGTCCGAAATTATCAGGGCAGCACGGAGCCTTGCTTTTAGATGGCTGCCTAAAGGCACTGTGATCACCGTGAGCGCGGGTGTTGTAACAACAAAATGCTCTCCCGGATTAATGGGCAAGGATCTTGTAAAAGTCGCGGACGCCGAGCTTTATAAGGCAAAAGCGTCCGGGCGGAATAGAGTATCTTTAGCAGCTTAACGAGAAGATATGATGGATGGAGGATCACGATGAAATGGCAAAATAAAACGGCCCGGATCGGCTCGTTGGCGTTAATATCGGTATTCGTCTTCTGTTGTTATGCTTATTCCGTCAGTATTGAAGAAGATGCGATAAAAACTGGTATTGAATACAGTCGGCAAGGCGATAATGATAATGCGATAAAGGAATTCAGTAAAGTCATAGCGCTCAATCCATCTTCAGCCGACGCTTATTATAACCGCGCCTTCGTCTATTATAAAAAAAACAAGCTGACAGAATCCGTTTCCGATCTGAATAAAGTTATAGCGCTCAATCCCTCTTCAAGCGACGCTTACTATAACCGCGGACTTGCCCTTTATAAGATGGGCTCGTTCGATGGGGCCATAGCCGATTATAACAAAGTCCTGGAGATCGACCCTAAAAGCGCAGACGCATTATACGGCCGTGGGCTGGCCTACTTCAAAAAAAACAATATCAAACAAGCCCTCATTGATTATGACAAGGCTATAGAGATGAGGCCCGAATTTCCATTGGCCTATAGTGCGCGCGCGATAGCATATTTTTCAAAGAGGGATTATGGCAGGACTCTGACAGACGTAAATAAAGCAGTAGCTTTAGGTTTCAGATTGCGGCCATTAAAAGGAACAGCGGCGGAATCTTTTATGGCGCCTGCCCCTGATAAAACAGAACTGTCTCAAACCGCAGATAAGACTCCCGGTAAATCGAAGGCTTGGAAAGCAAGAAGACGTTTGACAAAAATAAAAGTATATACTCTTACCGTTCTGCTGATCGTTAGTCTGGTCGCTATCCTCATCATGTCAATAAAGATTAGAAAAGCAAAAAACTGCAAGAAGGCGTAATAATAAAAGAATATAAAGCAGCAAAAGAGAGGTTTTTTTAAAATAGGTGCCAAGAAAACATCTAAGTACAGAAAGAAACCTCGGAGAGCAGCCGATGGCGAAGATTGTGGCTTTGCACGGACTGAATACCCACGATCTTGTGGCAGGCTCCGCAGAACAAATTACATATAAGATGATCAGCCGCGCTATTAAAGGTAGGTGGTTGACGCCAAACGTCCGGTCCAAGATCCTCAACGCCCTCAATAAGGTTACCGGAAAACAATATGGGTTGAAGGATCTATTTAACTATTGAGTATAAAGCAAGAAATACAGGAATTATCGGATAATGACTGCTAATCCCAAATCGAACTTTACCGCTATACAGGACCCGGATGATCCGCGCTTGGCGGCCTATAACTCTCTTAAGGGTAAAAAGCTGGAAAGAGACGGTATCTTTATAGCCGAGGGAGAGAAGGTTGTCAAGAGCATGGTGGAAAGCGGATGTAAAATAGCGTCGTGTCTTACAGCCAGTGGCGCTATTGCTAGATATAAGAGCCTTCTTGAGATAATGGCGAAAAGAGAAGCGCCTATTTACGTTGCGACCGATGAATTGATAGAGAGGATCATAGGTTTTCGTTTTCATAAAGGGATCATGGCTGTTGGGTATTGCCCAAAAAAGCTTACAGTCGCGGATGTGATTAAAAACCCTAAGCGCCCGCTATTCCTTGTCGCGCTCAACGCCGTCAATGATCCGCAAAACGTCGGCCTTATAGCGCGTAATGCGGCCGCTTTTGGGGCCGGGGCGCTTATAGTCGATAATGCCACATATGATCCGTATTATAGAAAAGCCCTTCGCGTCTCCATGGGTACAATCTTCAAGCTGCCGGTCTGCTACGAAGATGACCTTNTGCCTTATCAGGCTTAAGAAAAAATACGATACGCGTATAATCGCCGCCACTCTCGGCAGGGGCACGAGCGATATCGCTAAAGCCGAATTTTCAGGTAATATTTGTTTTGTTTTCGGCAATGAGGACAAAGGGATATCGCGTAAAGTATTAAGTATTGCTGATGTCAAGGTCCGTATACCGATCCGAAAAGAGATTGATTCTTTAAATGTTGCCAGCGCCAGTGCTGTATGTCTTTATGAAGCATCGCGTTATCGTCCCCGAAGGTTAGGAAAGAGATGATATCGATAAAGAATATGTCCAAGCGATATGCCACACGGGAGCTATTCTCGGATGTGAGTTTTGATGT
>JAPLMF010000004.1 GCA_026387155.1 Candidatus Omnitrophota bacterium | reverse complement strand
TTCTACAGCCGATAGCTTCTCGGCAAGCATATAACGTTCCCTCTCGCCCGCTTCAAGACGCAACCTTAAAGCCTTGATCTGATCTTTAGCTATGGTGACCCTTGACTCCGATTTGATTATCCAGATAACTATGAAGAGGACCGCAACGCCGACTATTACGAAGAACATCATTATATTCGATATGCCAGATTCGAGCATCTTTACCTCCGGAAGGATTGTTTATGAAATTGGTTAAATCTTGTTAATGTATTTTACAATAATAATGGAGGGGAGTCAAAGCAAAACGCAGAGGAGTTATGCTTATGCAAAGAGACTGGGGTTTCCAGAGGAATGAGAAAATTGACTTCGAGTCCCTGAGCTTCCTTATAGGAGGGGGAACATTAAGGGGGAACCCTTGGTTCCCCCTTAAAACGATTTGGGCGATTGGCCCTGCTGACTATCACCTTTTGACAGGCCGAAGGGCCAAAAAGCAATTCCACACTTTTTGGGCCCGAAGGCTAAATCGTTTAGTGGTGGGCAAGACAGGACTCGAACCTGTAACCTATCGGATGTAAACCGATTGCTCCGCCATTGAGCTACTTGCCCCTTGAACCTGGCTTAGTTATGGATATGCCTGATTTACAAAGAGGGCAGTCCCCCTCTTGAAATGTCTCTACAACTATCTTGGCCAGCGCCTCGAACTTAACATGAAATTCGGCCTTGCCGCCAGACCTGTCGATAACGCATGCCACACCGGTCGTCTTTGCGCCTAAAGATTCCAAGACGTCGATAACTTCCTTAGTCGAGCCCCCGGTCGTCACAACATCTTCAACAACCAGCGCCTTTTCACCGCTTGCTACGGAAAATCCACGCCGGCGCGTCATCTTACCATCCTGCCGTTCCGTAAAGATCCCACGCACACCAAGCGCCCTTGCTACTTCATAAGCCAGGGTAACTCCACCGAAGGCCGGGCCCACGACGAAATCGATATTCTCACCCATAAATCTCTTGGCTATATCCTTGGCGAGTTTCTCAGCCACATCGGGATACTGTAGCACGATAGCGCACTGCAGATACTTCCCGCTGTGCAGCCCGCTCGAAAGTTTGAAGTGGCCGTTTAAGAGTGCGTTCTTCTTTCTGAATATATCTAAGACGTCTTTTTCCGTCATCACCCTAACTCTTTTAAAATATTGCGCGCGGCCTGTGCCGGATCCGGCGCTGCAGTTATCGGCCTACCAACGACTATATAATCGGCTCCGGCGGCTATGGCTTCAAGCGGCGTAGCGACCCTCTTCTGGTCATCCGTCGCTGCCGAAACCGGTCTTATCCCGGGCACCACAATAAGAAAATCTTTTCCTAATTCTTTCCTTATCCGCGCAGCCTCTTTTGCCGAGGCGACCACTCCGTCCAATCCGGCCTCTTTGGCCAAAGCAGCAAGATTTATCACTTCATCCTCTATATTAACATTTATCCCGCATTTCTTCAATGCGTTTTCATCGGTACTTGTAAGGATAGTGACGGCTATGACTTTAGATCTGTCCCCGGCGGCGCCCTTTGCCCTCTTCATCATCTCAAGGCCGCCCAACGCGTGGACATTGAAGATAAGCGCCCCCAGGCCCGATACCGCCCGGGCCGCTTTTTCTACCGTATTCGGTATATCATGAAATTTAAGATCTAAAAATACCCCACAACCTTTTTCTATGATGTCGGCCACTATCTCCGGACCGCATGCGGAGAATAATTCAAGCCCTACCTTAAATAGTTTAACATCGGACCGAAGATGGTCAACCGATTGAAGGGCCTTGTATTTATTTTCGAAATCAAGCGCAACTATCAGCTTGTTATGGTGTTTCATATCTCAAGGCTCCCTATTATCTTTTTTATGCTCTCTATATTCTTCCTTTTAAGGTAACTCTTGATCTCTTTCAATATTTCGATCGGAGCTTCCGGGTTTATAAAATTTGCTGTTCCAACCTGGAAAGCCGTGGCGCCGCATATCATGAATTCCAGCGCATCTTTGTAATCTGTTATCCCGCCTATACCGACCACGGGTATCCGGACCTTATTACAAACATCGCGGACCATCTTCAGCGCTATCGGTTTTATGGCAGGTCCGCTCAATCCTCCGATAACATTACCGAGCATCGGTCTAAAGGTCTGGGTATCAACAGCGAGGGCCGGAAAGGTATTGATGAGAGAGACTGCATCGCACCCCGCTCTTTCTGCGGCAAGAGCTATCACGGTTATATCGGTCACATTTGGAGATAGCTTGGCTATGAGCGTCTTATCAGTCGAACCTCTTGCCTTTTTAACGATACCATATACGGCCTTTTCGTCCTGGGCAATAAGTCCTATTCGTTCGCCGTGCCGCACGTTCGGGCAAGAGAGATTAAGCTCTATCGCTCTCACTTTACGGCAGCCGTCCAGCTTCTTGCACAAGGCCGCATATTCATTCTCATTATCTCCGGCCACGCTTGCCACTATCGGTATCTTCAAGCCGGAAAGTTCCTGCAATTTATTCTCTATAAAGTCGTCTACCCCTTTATTCTCTAGTCCTATCGAATTCAACATGCCGGCAAAGGTTTCAGTGACACGCGGAGGAGGATTGCCGATCCTGGCTTTCAGCGTAACCGTCTTTGCGACATACGCTCCCAGAAGGTTTATATCGAAGAATTTCCCATACTCTTTACCAAACGTGCCCGAAGCCACCATTACGGGATTGAAGAGCTTTAACTTTCCTATGCTGACTTCGAGATTCACCAGGCTATCTCCCTTGTGTCGAATACCGGACCATCCTTACACACCATCTTATATCCGAGCGCTCCCTTTGTTTTAACCGGGCAACCCAGGCATACGCCGACTCCGCAGGCCATGCGCTCTTCCATGGATATCTGACATTGCATACCGTATTTTTCGGCAATGCCGGCTACCGCCTTAAGCATGCCATCGGGGCCGCAGGCGTATATTTTAGCGTTTAGCGGATAGCGTTTAGCGGATAGATAAACATCCATCTTTTCTGTTATAAACCCTTTAGTGCCTTTGGAGCCGTCTTCGGTAGAAACGCGCGCTTCACAACCAAACTTTTTAAATTCTTTCTCGCATAAGATATGCGATTTTGTTTTTGCGCCGATAAAGACTTGGATTTTTCTTTCTTTCCTAGCCGCTAAAGCTTCCGCTAAAGCGACGAGTGGCGCGACTCCGATGCCGCCAGCGACCAGTATCGCCTCACTGTTTTTATCTTTCGTCCTGTCGATCTTAAATCCATTTCCTAGGGGACCTATAATATCAAGCTCTTGGCCTGCCTTCATTCCGGATAAGGCCGCAGTACCCTTACCTACAACCTCATACAGCATCTCCACGCCGTCTTTATGGATCCTGTGCGCTCCCAGCGGGCGCCTTAAAAAAGTTCCGGATCCATCGGGGCATTTTACTTCGAAGAACTGGCCCGGGCGGGTATTCTCGGCAAGATACGCCGACCTTATTGACATTCCGTAAAAACCCGCGGATACCCTGTTATTATATATTACTCTTGCCTTGATATTCCTCACAATATCTTCCCATCGAGCATGACAGGCTTACCGGCTACAAAAAGGCCTACGGCTTTGCCGGTCAGGCGCCAGCCAATAAACGGACTGTTCTTGCTTTTAGATTCGAGCGTTTCTTTTATTAGGGTATATTCTTTTTTGGGATCTATTATAGTGATATCCGCGGGAGAACCTTTTTTCAATGTGCCGGACTTTAGCCCGAGTATCCGCGCCGGATTCATGGCAAATTTTTCTACAAGTTTGGGCCAGGTAAGGATCTTGCCTTCAATAAGTTCTCCTACCGAGATGCCCAGCGAGCTTTCAAGCCCGATCTTTCCGAACGGCGCAAGATCGAACTCGACGTCCTTCTCGCAGTCCGTATGCGGCGCATGGTCCGACGCTATCACGTCTATAGTGCCATCAGCAAGCGCTCCCTTGATCGCAGCAACGTCTTCGGCAGTGCGAAGAGGCGGATTTATCTTCGTATTCGTATCGTATGTCGCGCAGCATTCGTCGGTGAGCGCAAAGTAGTGCGGCGCCGTCTCGGCCGTCACCTGGATCCCCTTCTTTTTTGCTTTTCGTATAATCTCGACCGATTCTTTACAGCTTACATGAGCTATGTGGATCCTGGCCCCGGCTTTTGCGGCAAGCTCTATGTCTCGTTCTATGCACCTCCATTCAGATTCATCAGATATTCCGCGAAGACCCATCTTCGTCGACATAAATCCCTTATTCATCACACCTTTATTCGACAGTGCAACATCCTCGCAGTGGTCGATGACTACTACGTCGGCCGCTTTGGAGCTCTTTAATGCCTTTAGCATTAGTTCGGGGTCTTCGACAGAAGAACCATCATCCGATACCGCCACAATTCCTTGCCTTGCCATTGCCTTAATATCGGTAAGATCCTTGCCGAACCTTCCAATCGTGATGGCGCCGATAGGGAGAACATTTATCAGAGCATCTCGTGATATTATATCTTTCAACGCTACCAACGTATCTGCATTATCCAGCGCCGGATCGGTATTCGGCATACAGGCGACTGAAGAGAAACCGCCTTTCGCCGCCGCGCGCGTGCCGGTCAGCACCGTCTCTTCATCTTCTCTGCCAGGTTCGCGAAAATGCACATGCATATCCACAAAACCGGGAGTTACTATCATACCGCCCGCATCGACGATCTTGGCGTCTTTTGCTATTATATTCCTTGCAACCTCTTCGATCTTGCTTTCGAATATCAGAATGTCAAATTGCTCTTCTATTCCCCCCGATGGATCCACTACCGTGCCACCCTTTATAAGGTATTTCATCGGGCACCTTCTTTCACAAGCCCAACCAGGTAAAGGACGGCCATCCTTACGGCGATACCGTTCGTAACCTGTTCCAATATAACCGAGTTTTTGCCATCGGCAACGTCACTCGACATCTCTATCCCCCTATTTATGGGGCCGGGATGCATGACGACTATGTCGGGCTTGCATCCGGCAAGCCTCTCCTTAGTTATGCCATACTGCTTGAAATATTCCATCCTCGTGGGAAATGCGCCATCGGTGTCGCGTTCAAACTGCATTCTGAGCACATTTATGGCGTCGGCTCCGGAAAGCGCCTCATTTATATCACTTGTAACCTTAACCCCCATCTTTTCTATACCTTCGGGTATAAGCATCTTAGGGGCGCATACGGTGACTTTTGCTCCGAGTTTCGTAAGCCCCCATATATTTGACCGCGCAACGCGCGAGTGGGCGATGTCTCCTATGATACTCACATTCAACCCTTCGAGTCGTCCGAGTTTGGACTTAAGAGTAAACATGTCCAGAAGAGCCTGCGTCGGATGTTCGTGCCATCCATCCCCGGCATTCACGACGCTTGACTTCACCGAACGCGCAAGTATATTAGGCGCGCCGGAACAGTTGTGGCGCACGACTATTATATCGATCTTGAGAGCTTCTATATTCCTGCCGGTATCGATGAGTGTTTCGCCTTTTTTCACGCTTGAGGCTTCTATCTCTATATTAACAACATCAGCCGAGAGCCTCTTGGCGGCCAGCTCAAAAGATGTCCGCGGCCTCGTCGAAGGCTCATAGAAGAGGTTAACCACCGTCTTGCCGCGCAACGCCGGCACCTTCTTTATCCGGCGCGTCGTCACTTCTTTAAAACTTTCGGCTGTGTAGAGTATGAGCTCTATCTCTTCCTTGGAGAGATACTCCAACCCGAGCAGGTCTTTCTTGGTCCAGGTTATTTTTCCCGTTACGCTTGGCATATCATTTAACCTTTTCGCATATAACGACCTCGTCTTTACCTTCAGACTCCTTCAGTCTTACCTCTACCGTCTCTCCGGTAGATGTGGGGATATTCTTCCCTACATAATCAGCCCTTATCGGAAGCTCCCTGTGACCCCTGTCGACGAGCACTGCCAGCTGTATCCCTGCGGGTCTTCCGAAATCTATCAGCGCATCCAGCGAAAACCTTATCATCGATGTCAAAATCTATCTCTGTCGCGTGGACAACAGGCTGCTCCGAGGCTCTGGTGAGATCGTCCCTGTAAAGCGTGATATCGAGTGCTCCGACCGGAGGCCTGGATCCCGATATAGCCTTTATCTTATCGGCCAGCCTTTCGCCGAGGTAGGCGCCTCTTGATTTTATACCGACTATCACCGTCTCTGTGCCGGGGGGAGTCTTTTCTATGATCTCATGAGCTATCCTTTCGAGGGTTTTATCTACGGCTGACTCGTCGAGTATCTTCGCCTTCTCTTTAAGTTTCATATCGTTCTCTTTGGGTTAGAATAGGCACAAAAAAACCTGCTTCTTTTCATAAGACAAGCAGGCATCACATACATCATCATTTACTCTCCTTTTCCAGTCTCTCGGGACCGGTCTTAAAAGGTTTATCTACTTGCTATATTACACCCATCGATACCTTTTGTCAACTATTTTCGCATTCCCCCCCCATTCCACACTGGGGGTGAAATACGGAAGTCTAATCCAATATTCTCGAGCTCATTATTAATCTCAGGTATCGTTTTTGGCGGCTTTTCCGCAAGAAACGCTTTCCAGCGGCCATTCTTATTCCAATCTCCGGGGAGGATCATATTGACCATCATATGCGCCCAGTCTACCTGCGGAGGGTTGGGCCAGTTCGAAAGGTCGAGCCAAAACTGTTCTTTGTCTCCAGTAGAAAGCGATCTATAAAACTGACTTTGTGACCGGAAGGTGTTTTCGAAGTACGGTCTTACGGGCTTGCGCGGAAGCGTTATCTGCCATCTGAAAGTCGTCATTAAGCAGCGGACATTGCTCAGATCGGCCGCTATAAGATCAAGCCCGATCAATGTGTATAGGCATAAAAATCTCCGGAAGCGCAATTCCTCACCACCATAAAATTCGGATACGTTAGCCTTGTGAACGGCCTCGGCTTGCTGGCTCTCTATGACGCCGGTCTTTTGTTTAAGCGCAGAAACTGCATTTAAAACTTTCTCCGGTTTTGTGGTGAAATAAGATAACCGAACCGCGTCGAAGTCTCCGATCGTATTTATATAATAACCGGTCACGGCGCTTAACCATTCTTCGCTATAAAGGAAAGACTTTATGGTATCTAAAGATCTATAATAATTTTCGAACCTCTTATCGCCCGGAACTTTTAGATAAAATCTCCCAAATAGATCTTCCGTGCTTAATTTTAATGGATTCGGGAACATATTTGTTCCTCTCTCCCCATCCGTATTTTCCAATTGTACTATTCCACGCCGGGGTAGAATGACTATATTACTACTATGAATTCGCCTTTGGGCTGGCTGGACTTGAAATGTATAATCGCTTCGGAAGTTTTCTCTCGTCTTATTTCTTCGAATTTTTTCGTCATCTCTCTGGCAAGAACTATCTCTATATCCCCGTAAACCTTCAATATGTCATCCAATAATTTCACGATCCGGTGAGGGGATTCATATATGACGGCGGTGCGTCCTTCATCTTTAAGTTTTTTTAGCTGGTTTTTGCGCTTGCCTGATTTGTTAGAAAGGAACCCTTCGAACGTAAAAGAGTCCGTAGGTTTGCCCGAGGCCGTCAACGCAGTAACCAACCCTGACGGACCGGGTATCGGAACTACCATTATGCCGTTGTCTATCGCCGTTCTGATTATCTTGTAACCAGGATCCGATATCCCGGGGGTCCCCGCGTCGGAAACCAGAGCAACCGACCTTCCTTCTTTTAGAACTGATATGAGATATTCCGTCTTCTGGACCTTTGAGTGGGCAAAATAACTCGTCATAGGCTTTGAAATGCCGTACCGATCGAGAAGTATCTTTGTGTGGCGGGTGTCTTCAGCCGCTATTAAGTCGACTTTCTTAAGCGTATCAACGGCCCTGAATGTTATGTCCTCGAGATTTCCTATGGGGGTGGCGACGATGTAGAGGGTGCCCGACATGTTTACCCTTATATTATTCGACAGTTACCGATTTGGCCAGATTGCGCGGCTGGTCAATATCGTATCCGAACTCTTTTGCGACGTAGTAAGCCAGAAGCTGTAAGGGTATGACCACGAGAAGCGGTGAGAAGAGCTCCGCCACCTTCGGGATCTCCAACATATAATTGACTTTGTGGTGGAGTATCTCCTTGTCGCCTTCTGTAGCTATCGCAATTATTATCCCGCCGCGAGCTTTTATCTCCTGAATATTCGAAAGCATCTTATCATAGGTCTTCGACTGCGTGGCTATACAGACGACCCACGGGTTTTCATCTATGAGGGCGATCGGGCCGTGCTTCATCTCACCGGCCGGGTATCCCTCGGCGCTTATATAGGATATCTCTTTTAGTTTGAGAGCTCCCTCGAGCGCATTCGGAAAATTTATATTGCGCGCCAGGTAAAGAAAATAAGATTTATTCTGCCTCGCAAAATAATAACGTTTAAACTCCTGGGCGTACGCGGCTATCGTATTGTATTCCGACCTGTATTCTCCCAGGAGGTCGTCCATCAGCCGGGGAACCCTTTCGAACTCTTTTAGAAGCCCCTTGTATCTTGCCGGTGTTATCGTTTTATGTAATCTCGCCAAGTATAGAGTCAGAAGATATAATATCCCGAGCTGCGCCGTGTAGGCCTTCGTCGAGGCGACGGCTATCTCCGGACCGGCGTGCGTGTATATGACTCCATCGGCCTCGCGGGCTATTGAACTCCCCAGCACATTGCATATGCCAAGCACCTTAGCGCCGCGCTTCTTCGCCTCTCTGAGCGCCGCAAGACTGTCGGCGGTCTCCCCGGACTGCGAGACTATAATGACGAGAGTGCCGGGGCCGACTATCGGATCGCGGTAGCGGAATTCGCTCGACGTATCTACCCATACCGGTATCTTCGCGTACTCTTCGAGCATATACTTGCCGGTAAGGCCGGCGTGATACGCAGTGCCGCAAGCTACTATTGCTATTCGTTTAAACTTTTTAAGCTCGGCGTCAGTTATTTTAAGCTCTTCGAAAGATACCTTTCCCCTCTCGGTGCGCTCCTCCAACACCTTCCTCAATACATCAGCCTGTTCGAATATCTCTTTCAGCATAAAGTGCGGATAACCGGACTTCTCCGCGGCACTTATGTCCCATTTTATTTTTACGGGCTTTTTATTTATCTGGCCCCCTGAGATGTCGGATACCTTTACACCGGACCTCGTTATGGTAACGACCTCATTGTTGTCAAGATACAGTACGGAGTTCGTATAATCGAGGATAGCAGGGACGTCGCTGGCTATGAAGTTTTCACCTTTACCTATTCCTACCACCAAAGGAGAGTCGAGCCTCGCCCCAACAACACGATCGGGCGAATCTTTGTGTACGACGGCGATCGCGTATGAGCCCTTGAGCAGCTTAATCGCCTTAACAACAGCCTTCTCAAGATCTCCTTTATAAAATTTTTCTATCAGATGAGGTATAACCTCGGTATCGGTCTGCGACGAGAATTTATGGCCGTCCTTTAAAAGGGAGTTCTTTAGCTCGAGGTAATTTTCTATTATACCGTTATGGACGACGGCGATCTTTCCCGTACAATCGGTATGCGGGTGGGCATTTCTGTCATTTGGTATACCGTGAGTGGCCCATCTTGTGTGCCCTATACCGGTCTTCCCTTCAATAGGTTTTTTGGCCAGCGCATCGGCCAGGATCTTGAGCTTCCCCTGCCTCTTGATGAGGTCGACGCCGTCATGATTTAATATAGCGGCTCCGGCAGAATCATACCCCCTGTATTCGAGGCGGCTTAAGCCTTTAAGTATGACGTCCTGAGCTTTTCTGTTTCCTACATATCCTATTATTCCGCACATCGCTTGCGTAGTCCCCTTTTTTGATATACTATTCTACCACCTATGATGACAAATTCCACATTAAAATTTTTATCGAACAGGACGAGATCGGCGTCTTTGCCAGGCGCTATGGAGCCTTTCCGTCCGGCGACGCCGAATAGCCGCGCAGGATTAGTGGAGGCCATTCTAACGGCGCTTGGAAGCGAAAGACCGCAATGGGTAACGACGTTCTTTACTGCGTCCATCATCGTGATCCGGGATCCGGTCTTATGGCCCGACGATGGCGCCCGCACGGAATCGGTCACTAATATAATATTATCTGGATCTTTGACCGTGAAGACCAGTCTGAGCAGCCCCGGGCGGACATGTTTAAGGTCCGCGATAACCTCGACTGTAACGCGCTTGTCGAAGAGCGCCGCGAATCCCGCGCCGGCAGTGCCGTGTCTGGGCCCGCTCATGGCGTTAAAAAGATGCGTGGCGTGTCTTACGCCGATCTTAAAACTTCTCTTTGCTTCCGCATAAGACGCATCGCTATGGCCAATCGATGAAATTACGCCTTTTTGCTTGCAGAGCCGGATGAGCCGCTCGGCGCCGGGAAGTTCCGGGGCCAGTGTCATCATCTTCACGGCCAAATCGCCTTGAGCATTCCGGGAATGGAACCAGTCTATGCGCATTCCGGGATCGGAACGAATCTCAGTAATTCCTATCCCGGAATGAAAAGACTGGCGTATAAAGCGTTTATCCTGCGCGCCTGCCATCACCGGGTTTATATATGGCCCCTCGAGGCGAACGCCTAGGATATTTGGATACTCGGATATCTTCGGAACCGGACGGCCGCAAGAGACGGCTATCACGGATGCAGTTGTGCCATATCTTGTCTCGTGCGAAATAATATCGTCGGGACTGCCATGTATATGAGTATCGATAAACCCTGGGGCCAGATACAGGCCGCGGGCATTAATTAGCGCCGCATCTTTTGGGGCCGGCTTATTAATTGCCGCGATCTTTGAATCTTTTAGAGTAAGGGAGGAATGCTTCAGAATGCTGCTTGGGAGAACTAGAGCCGCATTATAAATGTGGCTAAATTTCATAAGAAAATATCTTTCGGGTCAAGGCGAGAAGAATTTGCCCTGTACCAGTATCACTACGGGTAAGTATCTCTTATCTGAGCAATCGCATTATAGCTACAATACTCTATCATATCAAGGGATTTTTGGATAGAGAGATAGAATTCCTCGGTGATTTTCGGTGTCCGGACATGTCCGCGTGCTCAAAAACTGTCCGTTTTGTCCGGTATTTTTTGGCTGAAAATGGCGCAACTCTTTGTAGCGCAAATTGATACAAAATGTCCGCCTCGCATGGGCGGACATTTGTGTTTTTTGTATAAAATTTTAGCGTTATGCAGCCTGAAGAGCTTTTTCTCTGCCCTTATATATATCTAATAATTCTCTTTGATAATCTTTAGGCTCGGCTCTTGGTAAGAGTATAACAATACGATGTTTTCTATCATACTCCAATATGAGCGGTATTTCTGGCTTCTCCTTACCTGCGGCCAACTCCAAAGCTACATAGAGCAACCTGATTATATTTATATCAAGCTGCTGTAGAGAATTTTTGTTGCTATTGTGCCATTCTTCAAGATATTGCGGATTTATAACTGCAATAAATGGCCGATCTTTATCATCAGCGTCCATTAATGGCTTAAAATTCGGTAATTTTACGGTTTTATCGGATGCCAGGATTACGATATTAGAAAATTTAGTCTGGCTTTTTTGGGCTTTATCTAATAAAGCTGGCGCTAGCTCTTCGCTCGTCTTATGAATGATCTCCACATTATCAAGGCCGATAGATCGCAATGCTTCATGAAGTTCGTCAACATGTTGCATCAATGAATTAATAGCATCGTGCTGAGTCCCATATCCTATTTCTTTGATACCTGGAATCCAATCTGTTTCAAGACCAATGATGAACTTCTGATTTTCTTTCTTAGCTTGCCTGGCATGCATTATTATCGCTGCGATAAGCGCATCGGCTTCCAGCTGATCAATATTCAATTTTAAAAACTCCTTTATCGATAGAATGTTTGTCGGCACCCCTTCTTTATCCATAGCGTCGATGAGTGTAGCTATCTTTTTAACACGATCTTCTATCTGGGCTGTCGGATCTTCATGTTTAAACTTCTGAGCCCCGGCAGCATCTCTTAATTCTTTATGCCCACTACTTATGGTAACAAGCCTATTTGCTTCCCTAATAAATTGCGCTCTCTTATTATTTAGATAGCCCTCTATTATCTCAAAAAGCTGCTCTGGACCTACTATGTCTGACATATTACCAGTTTCGGGTTTCCCTGCAGCCTCACTCCCACCATATATTGACAACCATTCATCTATCTTCTTTTTAACAAAAGCGCTCTCTTGCCCATAGATTCCTTTTTCAACCTCTTTAGAAAAATCGATCAAGGCTTCTTTCCGCTTAAGCCTCATTTCAGTCAAAATTGGTATTATCGTCGCATTAATATTCTCATCGGGAGTATCGCGCAAAGCAAGGGTCAATTTTTTTAACAATTCAAAATCAAGTTTTTTAAACGTTTCCGAAATCCTGGCCGATAATGTTACACCATCGGCAGTTGCGGCATATTTAGATGCGCCTTTAAGGAGGAAGAATAATTCAAACACTTCATCCATCCATCCTGTACAGGTATTAGCTATGGCCCCTATTTTCTTGCTTTTAAAGTTAT
>JAPLMF010000072.1:10295-16740 GCA_026387155.1 Candidatus Omnitrophota bacterium | reverse complement strand
AGTGCCGAGAAGAAGATGTCCGATAAGCCGCAATTTTCTCAGATTCAGATCCCAGATAACGAACCTATAACTCTTATGATGAGGGTGAAGGCAGAGGTATACGTGGGCGTGAAGAGGGACGGCGTCCTTCTCTTTAAGAGACTGCTCCCCAAGGGCACGATGGAGACGTTCACCGCTGAGGGAAAACTGAATGTTTCGATAGCAAAGGCAAGGTCCGTAGAGCTGGCCTTGAACGGCCATCCTCTCGGCGCCATCGGTAAAGGCGCTATAAAGGATCTTGAGATAACCCGCAAGGGCATCAAGGTAAAGTGAGTGCTTAAGAAGGTAGGGCTCGTAAGCTTAGGGTGCGCACGCAACCTTGTAGATTCCGAAGTCATTCTCGGTTCCTTAAAGAGAGAGGGCTTCGCCGTATCGAACGGGACTAAGTCTGTAGATATCTGCGTGATAAATACCTGCGCATTCATAGGCCCGGCAAGGGAAGAGTCGGTCGATACGATCCTTGAAGCCGGGCGCTTGAAAAAAGAAGGCAGGATAAAGAAACTCGTTGTTTGCGGATGCCTGCCACAAGCTTATAAAAAAGATCTCGTAACCCAACTACCGGAAGTAGACCTCTTTGTCGGTACCAGCGATTTTCCTAAGATCGGAGGGCTTTTAAAGAAGCTATCCGGCGCGGGTGGCGCTTATGCGGTTTCCGAAACACTTGATTATCTTTATGATGAGAAATCACCCAGGTTCAGGCTCCTGCCCAAACACTATGCGTACGTAAAGATATCGGAGGGCTGCTCCAACTTTTGCAGCTACTGTATAATATCACGTCTACGGGGAAGTTTTAGGTCCAGGACCATAAGATCGGTAGTGGAGGAGACGAGATCCTTGTCGAGAGGCGGACGTTTAAAAGAGGCCAACCTCGTAGGGCAGGACACAACGCTATTTGGACTCGATATATACGGTAAGATGGTACTCCCGGAGCTCCTCGGCAGGTTATGTTCCTTGGATAACGGACCCCAATGGGTGAGGATATTATATACTCACCCGGCGCACTATACGGACGCTCTTATAGATGTAATACGGGAGAATGACAAGGTATGTAAATATCTCGATCTCCCAATACAGCATATATCCGATAATATTCTTAAGCGCATGAACAGGCGCACTACAAAAGACGATCTGGTCCGGTTAATAGATAGGCTTAAAGACAATATCCCCGGAATAGCGCTTCGCACTTCGATAATAGTCGGTTTCCCGGGTGAAACAGAAAAAGATTTTAAGGAATTGCTAAAGTTTTTAAAGGATACCGAGTTTGACAGGCTCGGGGCTTTCTTATATTCCGAAGAGGAGGGAACGCCCGCTTCCCGCATGAAGGGCCGTATCCCCGAGGAAGCGGCCCGGGAAAGGTTCGACGAACTGATGAGACTTCAAAAAAGTATATCCGAGCGGCGTAACAGGCGTTTTCTCGGCAAGCGCGTCAGGGTCCTTATCGATGAAAAACCGGAGTCTCCCGGCGGCAGTTTTTTCGGGAGGACCGAGGCGGACGCGCCCGAGACCGACGGCGGCGTATTCGTGTCGGGCAAGAGGATAATGGTCGGACAATTTTATGATGTGAAGATAACGGACACGCTGGAGTATGATCTCGTGGGGGAGGTATTATGAATTTGGCCAATCAGTTGACGATATCGAGGATATTTCTCACGTTCGTCTTCATGGCTTTTCTCTTCTCCGGAGGGGTTGCCGCCAAGGCGATGGCGCTTGCAACTTTTCTAATAGCGTCATTCACGGATTTTTTGGACGGATTTATAGCCAAACACCTTAATATGACCAGCGATTTCGGGAAACTGATGGACCCGATAGCCGATAAGATATTAGTCCTGGCAGCCTTCCTGGCTTTCGTAGAGATGAAACTCGTCCCAGCGTGGATGGTGCTCGTAATAGTGCTGCGTGAGGTTACGGTAACCGGACTTCGTATAGCTGCCCTCGGGAAGCACAGGGTGATCGCTGCCGACTATGGTGGAAAACATAAGATGGTCTCCCAGGTCCTTTCGATACTGGCGATACTTTTTTTCATAATACTGCGGGAGGGCGGAATAAAGATATTCAAGTTCTGGACGCCTGAGACCGAAAATGGATACAAGGATGCTATATTCCTTTTAATGAGCATAACGGTTATTCTTACCATAATAAGCGGAGCATCTTACCTTTTAAAGAATAAGGAGGTGTGGACCAATGTCAAGAAAGATTAAAATTATAACCAGTTTTTTCTATTTGGGCCATTCACCATTCATGCCGGGTACGCTGGGCTCACTCGCGGGACTTGTGATCTACTACCTGGTAAAGGACAGGGATGTGCTTTACGCATTTACTGTTCTCTTCCTTTTCGGGTTGGGGGTGTTATTTGCCGGTGAAGCCGAAAAAATATATAAGAGAAAAGACGCAAGCATGATAGTAATAGATGAGGCGTGTGGTATGCTCCTGGCGCTCTTTTTTGTGCCTTATAATCTGTTCCTCGTGGTCTTGGGGTTCTTCCTCTTCAGAATATTTGATATACTGAAACCCCCCCCGGCAAAAACGATGGAAAAGCTTACCGGTTCGATGGGAATAATGTTTGATGATATAGTAGCAGCTATGTACACCAACTTTATTCTGCAGATAATAGGCCGCGTTATTCCATATGTCCAATCTTCCCGATTGTAAAATATAAAAAAGCTAGATTTAATCTATTGATTTAATTAGATTATGTGGTAATCTTATATGTATTTGTTAAAAGAACAAAAACTATATATGAGAATACTACATACAATAATAATTATATTGTTCCTTGTGCAGGATATATCGTATGCTCTTGCGCCGGAATCCGTATTTAGCCACCGATCCGAACTCCCGGCTGAACGCATAGTCGCCAAGATAATAGAGATGGCGATAGAGGGTAATGGAACTGTGGAGAAGGGCTCTATTCTAATAAAGGGAATAGGGGCGGTACTTCACCATAATGATAAGTGGCTTAAGACAAGCGGCATATCCTACGAAGTCTTTTCCGATGAGATCCTCATAAGATTCCCGTCAGGTTCTGTGCTGCGCTATTTCGATCCTGGAAATGTGGGTGCTATTCCCGGCCGTACAGTGGAGAGTATCGGCATCCTTTCAAAACAGTATCTGCCGGCGCAGGTTGATGAAAAGACGGCCGGTAGGCTGGAAATGTTCTTAAATACACACACGTTTCCCGCCCAGTTAAATACCGATGGCACGATCTATGAACGTACGCCGTATCTGATCCTGCGTGATATATTCGCCCGGCTTGCATCGCGCATGGGAGGTCTTAAGGGGAAGAGGTTTCTGGATGTGGGTGCCGGAGATATGCGCGCATCGCTAGTCGCGTCGGCATTATATGGCATGAAGGCTACTGCGGCTGAGCTCGAGGCCGATATTTCCGATAAGGCGGCTGTTCTGCTTGAAGCAGCAAGGAGAGAAGAGATACCCGGAAGCGGCGATATAGACCTTGAGAAAAATACCGATGTCGCGGCAATAAACTGGAAAAATTTTGACGCTGCGTTCTTATTCTATACCGAGCCTTTAGAAGGAAAAGAGGCGGCTTTGTTCAGGAAAAGGCTTGAGGATCGGGTAAATGAAATGTCCCCGGATGGCGTCTTTGCGGTGCTATTTACAAGGACCCATCTTGGCTTCAAAAAGCACATCTTCTCTAACATCGTCAAAGAAGGAGAACCTGTCCCTCTAGATGCCCCCGGCGTTTACAAAGGTCTGTATTATTTGCAATTCTACCGGCCCGCTATACATTCTGATGCAGATAATGGGGGAGAGCGGCCCGAAGCGCCAGGTGACCGCGGTCCGATATCCGATTCTGGGGTCGATAATGTTCGTGTTATAAAAGGGCCTCCGGCGGAGCACGAAGGCGCGGCCCCGGATGGAGAGATGGTGATATATTCGATGGGCAGCGAAGAGGGTTTACGTATGCAGGAGGGTTATGTATACATGGTAGTGGATACCAGGGGCGAAGGGCGTGTCATAGCGACTAATGTTCTGAACCCGGATTTTGAGTATTCGTACATCTCGGAGTCCCAAAGAAGGAACTGTGTGATGTTACAGTTAAATCACATAATCGGCGGAATAGATGTTTATCAACGCGGTCAAGCAGTAGGTGATCATGAACTGGAGCGGGCAAAGCGCGTAGCGCTAAAAGAGCTAGCGGAATTAAAAAAAGAGCTAGGAGGCGAGTCGGTCAAACGGCAGAGTCCGGCGCCCGACACCGGAAAAGAACCTGAAATAAATGTCATTATGGTGGACCGCGCGATTATGGCGGATTTCCATGATCGTAGCACGAAGATGAAGCTGCGTCTGTGCAAGATGCTGCGTCTGATGGATAAACTTGCTGTCGTGGAGTTGAGCGAGAGGATAGCCATCCACGCGCAGATCAAAGCTTATTATAAGGACGTAAGGTATCTTGCCGACTCACTTTTAGATATTGGTTTACCGGAATACGTCTCCATAGGGATGATACACGATCTAGCGCAGGTATCAGGTTCCGTAGGAGTTATTTCTGAGAAGGAAATATTCGATCAGGTAATAGCCCAAGATAATGTGCGCGATAATGAATTTTTTAGTATCGCCTACGGTGGCATTCAAAAGATGATAAGGATGGTATCACTTGCATCCAGGATACACGGTACCTTTGTTATGGTACGCACGTCGTGGCGCAACGGCTGGAGGATAGACCTCGAAAAGTCGGCCGAAACGACCTCGGCCCAGGAGGCGCCGCATTCCATGCCGGGGGTGGAAAGAGATGTTGTCATCCCGTCAAAACCCAATGCGGTACCGGCCATAACTGCGTCGGCCCCAATCAGGGGTAGTGACATTCCCGATATGGCCGGTGGATCGAAAACGCCGCACTTAACATTGACCGGTATAGTGGTCCCGACTCAGAGTGATTACGTCCGCGTGTGGACGGCGGTAGATGATGAAGGCAGAAGGTGGTATGTAAAGCCCAGCGGCGGCTTTGAAGCCGTTCTTTACCGCGTCGCTCAATTGGCACATGTAAATATACCCAATTCGTTCATAGTGAGGGCGGGCGATATCGGCGGAGAAAACGCCTATTGGGAAGAGATAAATATAAGACCGGAAAAAATGGTTCTGGTAACAAGCGATATCAAGGATTCTGGACGGCTTAAATTATGCGCAGGAGCAGGCCCGCAAAACTCCGGATTTGAGGAACTTCTGGTGTTCATAACCTGGCTGAGCGGGGGTGACTTTCACCTGGATCAAAATATTTATGTCAGCGATAAAGACGGTGTGAGGCGATATGTCATGTTCGACATGGAAAGCCTTTGTTCGGATGAGATTAAATTTAGAATCAGCAAAAAGCTTGCTACGGCAGAGACTATAGATATTGAGCGTCTCGAAAACGCATTTAGAGCTATGGAGATGATAACGCCCGAACAGGTCCTGTCTATAGCCGATTCTTTAGGATACGGAAATGAAGAACCGAAAGTAAAGAAATTGATTTCATTTTTTTCAAACAATAACCGGGATGTGCGCAAAATACTTTATGACGCCTTGACGGATATAGGTGTAGCTATAAGAATGCCGTGGACAGAAATAGTAAAATCAAAAGATTCCACTCCGGGGGTGGATGGAATAGGGGTGGATGGGATGGCGCAGCCGTTCGCGATCGCCGATTCGCAGTGCCGCAATGACTTTCAGGCGCGTCCGATTGCCGACAATGAGCGAATACTGCTTTCCGATAGCCTATTCACAGATGGGACGAACAGTGAAGAGCTTGAAGGGGTCCTCCTGGCACTTAAGTCTATATTGAATAAACCGGGCAGTCATATCGAAATATTGAACGAGAAGGACATAATGGAGTGTGTCACCAATGCCGGGCCTAACAAACCCTCAAAGGATAAGGTCGCGGCTATACTGTCGCAGGAAGATAAAGCTAATAACCGTTACTGGAGCGACCCAGGCAAGGCGGAGTCGATAAGTGCGACTGTCCTCTTTGTGGATAATAAGCTTACGGGTGCGAATTATCTCTATCTTACGGGGCTTATAGGATTTACGCGTGCAGTTATGGCCCAAGATAGGGATAAGGTATCCATGTATTATAAGCTCCTTACCGGTGATGATATTAAAGGCGAAGTCCTCAAATTGCTGGATATAGCCGGTTCCAGGAATACCATACCCTTTGCGCTAAATTTAATGTTGAGATTCAGACCGATAGAGAAGATGGACCCCGCGAAACTCGACGCCCTGCGTATTATAATGGAGGACTTCCTTATTTCAGCGTAATCTCGCTTCGTGCAGTTTCGTGTAGATGGATCCGGCCGGAGTGAGAGTGCTCCGAAAGAGCGCTAGTCCAGTTATAAGTTGTAAGTTGTAAGTTATAAGTTTCTCACCTTGAAGCGACAGTATTTTTTCTTTTAGCATTTCTTTGTTTTTCGGA
>JAPLMF010000072.1:7716-10210 GCA_026387155.1 Candidatus Omnitrophota bacterium | reverse complement strand
TTTCGGAGAGCGGACTCTTCCGATGGTGAGATGCGCCGCGAATGGTCTGGTCTCCGGTTCAAACCCTATATCAGAGAGTTCCTTATCAAGACGCCTTACAATCTCCGTCGATTCCTTGGCGCCTTTATCCAGGCCTGCCCATATAACCCTCGGAGATTCTATCTTCGGGAAGGCTCCCACATCTTTTAATGTCAGCTCGAATGGCTTAAATAATTTCCCGATTTCGTCAAGGATTTCTTCTATCCGTTTTAATTTATCTTCACTTATTTCGCCCAGAAATTTCAATGTAAGATGAATATTCTCTTTTTCAACCCATTTGACGTCGGCGCCGGAGTATTTGAGGTGGGATTGGACCTGATGGAGGACCGTTTTTATTTCCTCGGAAAGTTCGATTGCTATGAAAGCGCGCATATCCGTCTTATGAGATCCAGAGCTGCCTGAGATGACTGTAATTTGATCTCTTCCCTCGAACCGCGGAAGCGCATCTCTTTAACTATACATTTTTCATTTGTGACCAGAGCTATGTATATCAGACCCACGGGTTTATTTTTGGTACCTCCTGTCGGGCCGGCTATCCCAGTTATCGATATTCCTATATCGGCGCAGGCGTAATGTTTTATGGCGTGCGCCATCTCGATAGCGACGGGCCGAGATACGGCGCCATGAAGCTTTAGCGTCTTATGGGACACTCCAAGGAAGCTCTCCTTGGCTTCATTCGCATAGGCAATGAGGCCGGCTTTAAAAGACTCCGAAGATCCGCCCACATTAGTGATCCTGTTTGCCAGGAGCCCGCCGGTGCAAGACTCTGCGGTTGCTATGGTAAGGCCTTTCTTTATGAGAGTATCAACGACCGCGCTCTCAAGGGTGTCGGTATCATATCCGAATATATATTCTTTAAGGCGGAAGCGTATCTTTTTCTCGACCGTAGAGATATTCCGCTCGGCTTCCCGAACGGTCTTAGCTTTGGCCATTATTTTTAAGTCGACCTGGCCGAGCTTGGCGTATATACCAACTGTCGTCGGAGGCTTTAGATTTAAGAGATCGCGCACCTTGCCGTCGACCTGTGATTCTGCAAGGCCCGTCGTCTTTATCGTTCTGAACCTTATGACCGGCCCTCCGGACATTCTCTTTATGATGGGGAGGATATCGCGCTCGAACATAGGGACTATCTCTCTCGGCGGGCCGGGCAGGCATACGATCTTTTTGGAAAAGTATTGCGCTATGAGTCCGGGTGCGGTACCTACTCTGTTGCGGATCCATTTGACGCCTTCGGGGATATAAGCCTGCCGGAGGCTTTCTTTTGGGAATAAGACTTTTTTGGACTTGAAATAATCTTTGACGTCCTTCAATATAATCCTATTAAGTATGAGCTTTCTGCCGATAAGCTGCGCGACCGTTTCGATCGTTATATCGTCCACTGTCGGCCCAAGGCCGCCGCTGGTTATCACAATGTCGGACCGGCCGAGTGCCCGCATGATAGCAGCGGTAAGGCGCGCGGGATTATCCCCCACGGTAGCGTGGCGATAGACGTCGATGCCCGCTTCGGCCAGTTTCTCGGATAGAAACGAGGCGTTCGTATTGACGACGTGCCCGAGCAAGAGCTCCGTGCCGATCGATATTATTTCAGCGTTCATGTCAATATTATATACCCCGCGTTGTGGAGGGTCAAGTGCGACAGATTTTTCATCGACTGTCTAAATAAACTTTTCGGGTCCTGCCGCTTCCTCGCCTTTTAGTGCTCCTTCGCAAAACATGGGGTTCATTATCAATACAACTAAACTTGTGGTATGTCTGTATGCCCACCAGGATTGCCACCACAACCTACCCCTTATATGGTATCGCTTATTTTAGCCGCAATCCTAAGCGGTGGGCACCCCCATCCCATGTTTTGTTTAGTGCGCCTAAAAGGCTTGGTCGCGTCACCCGAAAAGTTTCTCTAGACGCCTTCCTTTGAAAAATCAGCTTCACTTTTCGTTCAGCTGATTTTTCATCAATGAGCGAGCTGATAGGAAGTAGTTTTGGCATTATTCGTTTGTAGCAAAGTTTTGCAGAGTAAAAAGGCTACCCGGCCACGTGGGTTGAGCCGTAAATTTTGATTAGGTAATAGCTATAATACAATACTTAAAAGCAGTTACTTTCCATAAGAGCACATAAAAACTTTGTAGCAACATAAAACCTAATCTCCCTTGAGATCAAAATTAGGCGAAACCCACTGGCCGGGTCAAGCCTTTTAATTCCTGGGAAGAGGGTTGCGAAGGCGGTAACACAAAACTACCGTCACCCGCGAGCGGAAGATTTTTGCTCCGGAATTTCACATAGGAAATTCCGGGACCTTAAGTTTGTAGCTTATTCGGATTTTGCTTTGTCAAAATCCGAATTTTGCAATAATTTCGCCTGTTTTGCCGTCTTATATATGGGGGACGAAATGCCTATGTAAGGGCAGAAGGAGGTAAGTATGAAAGATTTAATGCCACAGGAGGTTATCGAGAGGAAG
>JAPLMF010000072.1:0-7669 GCA_026387155.1 Candidatus Omnitrophota bacterium | reverse complement strand
TTGATAGTGAATTAGCAGGTCTTTATGGTGTAGAAACAAAAAACTTGAATTTGCAAGTTAGGAGGAATGCAAGGCGTTTTCCTGAAGATTTTATGTTTAAGCTGACTAAAGAAGAAAACTTGAGGTTGCAATTTGCAACCTCAAGTTACGGTGGTCGTAGATATTTACCATATGTTTTTACGGAGCAAGGTGTTGCGATGCTTTCCAGTGTACTAAATAGCGAACGTGCTATTGAGGTCAATATAGCAATTATGCGGGCGTTTGTGCGGTTGAGAGATATTCTGCTGAAGCATAAGGATCTCGCCGTTAAAATTGCGGCTCTTGAGCTAAAATACGATAATCATGATATGAGACTTTCCGGATGCGATAAACACATATTGGCGATTTTTGAAGCGATTAAAAAGCTTATGGTGCCGCCACCGGAAAAGCCGCGTCGTATAATGGGTTTTAAACAAGAATAATTTCGCCTGTTTTACCGTCTTATATATGAGGACAAAAACGCTTTACAGAGAGGAGGTGCGGAATGTATAATATGGTAACGTAAGTAGTATAATTATAGTAATGACACAGTATCAACCACGAGGAGACTTACGATGGTAAAGCAGAAGATGAAGGGTAAGGAAGACGCCGTTAAGGACAGGGATGAAGTTGTTAAGGAAAGAGATAAGGCTGAGACAGTCAAATCAAAGGCTCTGGATACGGCGCTTGAGCATATAGAGAAGAAGTATGGCGTGGGCTCGATAATGAAGCTCGGCCAGGACTTCAAGGTCGACGTACCGGCCATACCTACGGGTTCGGTTACCCTAGATGTGGCGCTTGGCGTAGGCGGAGTGCCGAGGGGTAGGGTAATTGAGATATTCGGGCCCGAATCGAGCGGAAAGACTACTCTCACCTTGAGCATAATCGCAAATGCGCAGAGGTTGGGAGGCTCGGCAGCCTTTATAGATGCCGAGCACGCTTTCGATCCCGGGTATGCCAAGAAGATAGGTGTCAATCTGGACAACCTTCTTATGTCGCAGCCGGATACAGGGGAACAGGCCCTGGAGATAACGGAGACGCTTGTAAAGTCTAATGCAATAGACGTGATCGTCGTGGATTCAGTGGCGGCGCTTACTCCGAAGGCTGAGATCGACGGCGAGATGGGGCAGTCCCACATGGGGCTCCAGGCTCGTCTCATGAGTCAGGCCCTTCGCAAGCTCTCAGGTTCTATAGCCAAGTCTAAGACTTGCGTCATATTCATAAATCAGATACGGGAAAAGATCGGTGTCATGTTTGGGAATCCGGAGACGACGCCGGGTGGCAGGGCGCTTAAATTCTATGCGTCTGTAAGGATAGATCTGCGCCGTATAGCGTCCTTAAAAAAGGGCGAAGAGGTCGTTGGTAACCGCGTGCGCTCCTCGGTCGTGAAGAATAAGGTGGCCGCGCCTTTTAGGAAAGCGGAATTCGACATAATGTACGACGAAGGTATCTCGAAAGCCGGAAGCGTTCTCGATATGGGCGAAACGACGGGAGTTCTTGGTAAGAGTGGATCCTGGATACTTTACGGCGATGAGAAACTCGGCCAGGGCAAGGAGAACGCCAGGGTGTATTTGAAAGATAATCCGGTGATCATGGCCAAGATTGAGAAGGAAGTCCTGGATAAGGCGTTTAGTAAGCAATAGTCCATGGCTCTAAGCTCATCAGAAGATAAGGTACGGACTAAGGCTCTTAACAACGCCTACATGCTTCTGCGTATACGTCCCAGGAGCGAGCGGGAAGTCCGGGACAGATTGAGGCTTAAAGGGTATAGTGAGGAGCTAGTCGGGGATATCATCTCCGGTCTCAAAAAGACAGGTGAGATAGACGACCTTAAATTTGCCACCTTCTGGATAGAGTCGCGTATGCACTTAAATCCGGCCGGCGATGTAGTGCTCAAACACGAGCTAAAACATAAAGGCGTCGAAGCCGGTGTCATCGAGTGCGTTCTTAAACACAAGGCCGACAATTACGATGAATACGCGATAGCTCTTTCGATGGCCGAGGAGCGTTTTAGGAGATTCAGCAAGATAGACAGGCCCAAGGCGCTTAAGAGGGTCTACGATTTTATGTTGCGGCGCGGCTTCAAATATGACACTGTGCAGAGGATAATCAGCGAACTGACAGAAAATTGAATATGACGACCAACGAGATACGGAAGTTATTTCTGGATTTCTTCAAGTCAAAAGGTCACACGATAGTGCCCAGTGACTCCCTTGTACCAAAGGATGATCCGACGGTCCTTTTCACGGGAGCCGGTATGAACCAGTTTAAGGAGAAGTTCCTCGGCCGTAATGTGACCTATAAGCGCGCCGCGACCTGTCAGAAATGTTTAAGAACGGGAGACCTCGACAATGTCGGAAAGACTTCGGGCCACCATACGTTTTTCGAAATGCTGGGAAACTTCTCTTTTGGTGACTATTTCAAAAAAGAAGCTATCCTGTGGGCATGGGAGTTCTTTACAGGTAATTTAAAGATAGATCCGGTGAGGTTATGGGCGTCGGTCTATAAAGATGACGAAGAGGCCTACGGTATCTGGAAAGATACCGTAAAGATACCCGGGGAGAGGATCTTGAAGCTCGGTGAGAAGGATAATTTCTGGCCCTCAGAGGCTCCTACCAAAGGCCCGAATGGACCGTGCGGACCTTGCTCCGAAATCTTTTACGACTACGGTAAGGATGTCGGCTGCGGCAAACCCGGGTGCACACCCGCCTGCGATTGCGGCAGGTTCGTGGAAGTATGGAATATGGTCTTTACGCAATACGACCGGCATCCGGACGACAAATTAAAACCCCTGCCGGCTAATAATATAGATACAGGTATGGGGCTTGAGCGCCTGGCATCGGTTATGCAGGGCGTGAAGACTAATTTTGAGATAGACATCTTTGTGCCGATAATATCGGAGATAGAGAAATTCTCGAAGACCAAAGGGCGCGCATCAAAGGCTAAAGCCAACGCCATAGCAGACCACATCCGGGCAGTGACTTTCATGATAGCGGACGGCGTCATGCCTTCAAATGAAGAGCGCGGATATGTGGCGAGAAAGCTTATAAGGCGCGCCGCCTCGCATGGTCGGGATATAGGGATCTTGAGACCTTTTCTTTATAAGCTTGTCACGTCCGTAACGGATGTAATGAGGTCGCAGTATCCCGAGATTATCGAGAAGAGGGATGACATAGCACAGATAGTGAAAAAGGAGGAGGAATCCTTTCTCTTCGTCATCGATAACCAGCTCCCGAAAGTGGAAGAGGCATTCGAGAAGATGAAAGCCCGAAAGGATGCCGGGGAAATAGCCGAGGGAGCGTTTAACTTCTACGATACGTACGGTATGCCGTATGAAATGCTGGAAGAAGCGGCCGAGCGCCACGGCCTCAAGATAGACGAAGAATTATTCGAGTCGTTCCTCGAGAGGCAGAGAAAGTTATCCCGCGCGAAGACGAAGATGAAGAGCGAGATATTCTCGGAGACGTTCGCGAAAAAAGTCGAGGCATTAGATTTAAGGACCGAATTTTTGGGATATGATAAGGCCCATGCCAAAGCAAAGGTGCTGGCAGTTCTTGGCGACGGCGAAGTGATCCTGGATAAGACTCCTTTCTACGGTGAATCCGGAGGCCAGGCAGGCGATTGGGGTAAGATAGAGACGGAATCCGGAGCCATGGAAGTAGAGGACGCCAAAAAGATAGGTCAAACGATAGTACACATCGGAAAGATGTTACGAGGGACTATATTAAAGGGCGAAGACGCCAGGGTCTTCATAGATGAAGCTACTCGCAGGAAAGTCATGGCCAATCACACCGCTACGCATCTATTGCAGGCGGCCCTTCGCAAAGTTCTGGGAGACCACGTGCGCCAGACGGGCTCGATGGTGGATAGCGGACACCTGAGGTTCGACTTTACCCATATGAAGAAGATGGACCAGCGGGAGATATCGCGCGTCGAAGAGATCATTAACGGCAATATAAAGGACAGGATCAAAGTAGAGAAGACGATAAAGAGTTTGGAAGAGGCAAGGAGTGAAGGCGCAACTGCATTATTCGGAGAGAAGTACGAGGATAAAGTGCGGGTCGTGACGATAGGAGATGTATCGAAAGAGCTCTGCGGCGGCACCCATGCCGACAATACCAACGATATAAGGGTTTTTAAGCTAATAAGCGAAAGCTCAATAGCTTCCGGGGTCCGTAGGATAGAGGCTTTAACCGGGGAGGCCGCCCTGGAATGGGCTCGGAAGGCCGAGAAATGCGAAAGTTTAAGGCTTGCAGCCGAATCGGCTAAGGAAGAGACGAAGAAGGCTATGCAGATAAGGACGAAGGAGGAGCTCTTAAAGATAGATTCCATCATAGCCCGCTCTAAGGCTGTAGGCGCATCAAAGATAGTAGCCGAGATGGTGGAGAATGTTGATATAGAATGCTTGCGAGTATTGAGCGACGGTATGAGGACCAGGGAGAGGTCCATCGTCATGGTGCTGGGTACCGTTATTGCCGATAAGGCTTCTTTTATAGTGTCGGTTACGGACGATCTGGTGGATAAAGGATTAAATGCGGGGGCTATAGCCAAGGATATAGCGCGGCTTATAGAAGGTTCGGGCGGAGGCAAGTCCGGCTTCGCCCAGGGCGGCGGCAGATCGCCTGATAAATTGAAGGCTAGTTTAAATAAAATATCGGAAGATCTCGGAGGTAGGATATGAGGCTTGTAAAGGTGGGGTCGAAACAATTCCAAAAACTTTGCGACAGGAATTCGGGGTGTAATAAGCGCGTATCCGAAAGCGTCCGCAAGATCGTCGATAACGTGCGCAATTACGGGGACGACGCGGTAATAAAGTACACGCGGAAATTCGACCACGTGAAACTTTCCGTTAAAGACCTTAAGGTTACCGAATGCGAGACCTCCGGAGCATATCAGGATATAAGCCCGGAATTTGTATCTACGCTCAAGGTCGTCCTAAACAATATAAATAAATTTTATTCCAAGCAGATAAAGAAGTCCTGGAAGATAAAGGATGAGGACGGGGTGATGTTAGGGGAGAAGATAACGCCGCTTGATACCGTAGGCGTGTATGTCCCGAGCGGCACCGTGCCGCTCGTATCCAGTGTCTACATGACCGTGATACCCGCAAAGATGGCGGGCGTTAAGAAGATAGTGCTCGTGACGCCCCCCAACAGCTATAAGTCAGTCGATCCGCACATACTCGTCGTGGCTAACCTTTTGAAGGTCGATGAGGTATACAAGATAGGCGGAGCTCAGGCCATAGCGGCGCTCGCGTTCGGGACTAAGACCATACCGCGGGTGGATAAGATAGTAGGCCCGGGGAATGCCTACGTTACTGAGGCGAAGCGTCAGGTATTCGGTTATTGCGGCATAGATATGTTGGCAGGGCCTACCGAGGTCGCTATAATAGCGAACCAGATGTCGAACATCAGTTTTATAAGAGCGGATCTGGAAGCCCAGTCCGAGCACTTCATGGGGCTGTCTATACTGATAACGAACTCAAAGAAGATGGCGAGGACATTCAGAGATGCGGATATAAAAGGATACATAGTGCTTGTCCGGAATATGGATGAGGCCGCCGATGTCGCCAATAGACTCGCGGTCGAGCACCTAGAGATAATAACCAGCGACCCCAAAAAGATAGGGGCAAAGATAATAAATGCGGGCGCCATATTTCTCGGTCCTTATACTCCGGTTGCGGTCGGGGATTATGTCGCGGGCCCCAGCCATGTGCTGCCAACGGGCGGCAGCGCCAGGTTCTTTTCGGGTTTGAGCCTTTCGGACTTTTATAAGAGTTCGCATATGATATCATACACCAGACGGGCGCTTGAGAAGGTGCGCGAGCCGCTCGAAAAGGTTGCCGGCATAGAGAGGCTTTCAAAGCATATTGACTCGGTAAAGATCAGGTTCGATTAAAAGGAGATATAAATGGGTAAAAAAGCACGCCTAGCTGTAATAAAACGTAAAACTAAAGAGACCGACATATCCGGCAAGTTCATGGTTGACGGTAAGGGCGATGCCCGGATAGATACCGGCATAGGTTTTTTGGACCACATGCTGACGCTATTCGTATTCCATGGTTTATTCGATCTCACGTTGAAGGCTAAGGGAGACCTCAAGGTCGATACCCATCATACCAACGAAGACGTCGCGATATGCTTAGGCAAGGCGTTCAAAGAGTCCTTAAGGGACTTCGCGGGTATAAAGCGCTTCGGATCGAAAGAGGTTCCGATGGATACGGCCAGTGCCAAGGTTATGGTCGATATCGGCGGCAGATATGCTTTTGTATGGAAGGTTCCGCCGTATGCGTCTTCACTCGATGTAAAGGAGAACTATTCCCTGGCCGACGGGAAGGATTTTTTGGATACTTTCGCCAAGTGCGCCGGCATAAACCTGCATGTAGAGATATATTCAGGCGAAGATACTCACCACGTTTTGGAGGCGATATTTAAGGCCTTCGGCATAGCGCTCGACGAAGCGACGCAGATAGATACGCGGCGTAAAGGCGTGCCGTCTACAAAAGGGACGATCGATTAAATGAATCACCCTATAGCGGTCATCGATTATGGGATGGGTAACTTACGTTCGGTAGAGAAAGCACTCGAGTTGGTAGGCGCGAGGACTATGGTTACATCAAAGGCCCGGGATATCGAAAGGTGTTCCAAGCTCGTATTTCCCGGCGTCGGGTCTTTCGGCGATGCGATGAAAGAGCTTAAATCCCGCCGGTTTATCGGGCCTATAAAAGCCGCGATAGAAAGCGGAAAACCTTTTCTGGGGCTGTGTCTCGGGCTTCAACTACTTTTTGAGAAGAGTGAAGAGGCTCCCGGAGTAAAAGGTTTGGGCATACTGGCGGGCGAGGTGAAGCGGTTTCGTCCTGGGGCCCTGAAAGTCCCGCATATGGGGTGGAATAATATAGCGTATAGCGTAGAGCATATAGCGTATAGCAAAAAAATACTCAAAGATGTGCCAAATGATAGCTACATGTATTTCGTTCACTCATACTATGTAAAGCCAAAAGATAAGGGTGTGGTACTTACTACGACAGATTACGGTATAAAGTTTGTATCCGCTGTAGCGACGGATAACGTTTATGGGTTGCAGTTCCACCCGGAAAAGAGTCAGGCAGTAGGCTTAAAGATACTAAAGAATTTTGTCCGCCTTTGAAGTTAGGATAGAGATGAGATTATAATGAGAGTCATTCCGTCTATAGATATCAGGGGCGGTAAGGTCGTACGGCTCGCGCAGGGAGACTATGCTAAAGAGACGGTATATTCGGATTCGCCGCTGGATATCGCGAAGAAGTGGGAAGGATGCGGCGCCAAGATGATACATATAGTGGATTTAGACGGCGCTCTCGAAGGCAGGCTTAAGAACGAAGATGCGGTGCGTCGGATAGCGGCGGAGGTGAAGGCCGATATCGAGCTAGGCGGCGGTATCCGGGATGAAGCGACTATAGAGAGCGTGCTGGCTGCAGGGGTTGACAGGGTCGTTCTGGGCACGAGCGCGCTTCAAGAAGGTTTTGTGAAGCGGATGGGTTGGCGTTTCGGTAAGAAGATAATCGTCGGGATAGATGCCAAAGACGGTATCGTGCGGACGAAAGGATGGATCCAAGAGACGGGCTTAAAGGCCGTTGATTTCGCAAGGAGGTTGGAGGATACCGGTATTGGCG
>JAPLMF010000046.1 GCA_026387155.1 Candidatus Omnitrophota bacterium | reverse complement strand
GTATCTCTGAGAACTTCTTAGATTCTCCGATAGAAATATACCAGCTGTAAAGATCTGCAAGCATCGTATTGCTGAAATCGTCAAGCGATGGATCTCTTGCGACGGCGTCGTCAATGAGCCGGTTTGCATCTTCCATCCGGCCGGCTTTTTTAAGAACTTTTGCATATCCCAGCAGGGCTTTCCCGTTTTGACCATCAGCTTCAACCGCCCGTTTATAGAGACCGCCTTTTATTTCGGCATCGCCTTCCAGCTCCGCCGCGCGGACGAGATTCTTCGCGAGTTCTTTTTTATACCCCTCCGGTTCGGCAAGACGTCCATCGGAGGCAACATTCTTTATATTCTGAAGGATCCCGTCTATCCTACCGCGCAGGTTGCCGAGTTTTATATCGATCTCGGCTTTCCGCGCAGCAAGAGCCGTCCTCTTCTCCTTCTCGAGGGCATCGATCGATTCATTCAATAAAGCGATCTCGCTGAGGTATAGGTCCATTAGTTCTGGCGCGGGGTCCAAAGTAAACCGTGTCATCGGATGGACTATGCGTAATAGGAACTTGCCGAATCTGCCATGCGATAAATACGCCGCGTAGCCCGGGAGGAGATCCTCAAGCTCTTTTGCTTTCACCTCATATATTGCGATAGCGCTCTCGTTGGCAAGTTCTATCTTGGCGCTGTCCGCCTGCTTCGCCTTCTCGATATCTTCAAGCCGGCGCTTCATATCGGCTTCGCGCCGCTCCCTCGAGCGCCAGAAGGTTAATTTCAATCCGATCCATCTCCATAATCCGGTCGGAGGAGAACGCGTGGCTCTCTCCAGGTACGCCTGGGCGCCATTCTTCTTTTCTTTTTCAGGAAGACCATTTGCGGCCTCTATGGCTAGAGATAACAATCTGTAATCGTCCTTATGCGCCATCAGCGCGTCGAATAGACCTTTAATATCGGCTTTTTCGGCCGAAAGACCCTGAGGATTTGTAAAGGAAGCCGACGCCTTTGCAAGATGCCGCTTTGCGCGCCACACCATACCCATATTCAATTCGGCGACGCCTAACCAGAAGTAATAAGCAGGCGTCTTCTTTAGCATAGGCAAATTTTTGTAAGGCAGCCGGAAGCTTCGCGTTATTAGTATCTTGCGCGCTTCGTCAAACCTGCCTTCCAGACATGCGAGCCGCGCTAAGACCATTTTAGCTTTTTGTCCATCGGCAACATCCGCTACTACCCGGAACATCCTATTACGGGCCCGTATAGGATTTAACCGCCCGGGCCATCTCCATAGTAGCGACATCCTGGCGATGTCCTCGCATATAATAGCTGACATCTCTATATTCGTTTTGCCTGATGTTGGCTCAGGAAGGCCTCCGGTGGCAAGGATATCGGCCTTGCTAAGCCAGAGCCTGGCGTTACGCGGATCAGCCCTGACGGCTAGATCTATCATCCTAAGCGCCGTCGCGATGGCTGTCTTTGCCGCGGCGTCGTTACCATCTTCCTTCTCCTTGGTATATCGGCTCCGGTAAAACTCGGCCTGTTCACCGAAGAACTTCGCGTCGTCTGCGGAGTATCCGGTCGTATCCGGATAGAATTCTTTATACCGCGCCTCACGCAGTGTTATGAGAAGCTCTCTTGCTTTTTCGCTATCCTTATTCTTCTGTAGTGCCTTGTCGAGAAGCCTTATCGCCTCGGCCGTCCAGCGCTTATCCGCAGGGCCGTTAACCAGGACGATGGCCTTATAATAGTTGCCCGCCTCTGACGCGGCATCTATCTCCAGGATTTCGTC
Source organism: Candidatus Omnitrophota bacterium (assembly GCA_026387155.1). Classification (GTDB taxonomy): domain Bacteria; phylum Omnitrophota; class Gorgyraeia; order 2-01-FULL-45-10; family 2-01-FULL-45-10; genus JAPLMF01. Next base: position 13,492 of record JAPLMF010000046.1, on the reverse strand, counting down.
TGCCATCTTTTCTATCTTTGCATAATCCGGTGAAGGTTTCGCCGCCTCAAATTCAAGGAGCTTGGTGAGCGCCTCTTCCCTGACTTTATCGTCATAAGAATTTGCCATCTTGCCGTAATACTCTTCGCGCAGCGCTTGACGGCCCGCCTCATCTTCCTCCCCTATCAATGACTCGACGCGCTCGGTATCGGTCATCGCGCCGAACTTCTTCGGTTTCTCCTTCTTCGCCTTCTCGGCGTCAATCTCCGCCTGACGTGCTTTCATAAGGCGCCCGGAAACAAACATAGCCATGGCGTCCTGCATACTATCTGGGATACCGGCCGCCTCCAATATAACCTTGACCCTGAACGTTATCTTATTTTGAGTATCCGCCTCATCGTATACCTTACCCTCCGTAAGCTCTTTCTCGCTCTCAACTTTGGTTATAGCGAATAATATAGCGATGAGCCTGGCCGCAATGAGGATCCTGCCAATTCCGGACGCCGTTTGATATAACTGCCATAGCTTTACAACGAGATCCTTCTTTTTCCCATCGGGAACATTTTTAGCGGCGTAGTCGAGAAGTTCTGTACTATCGACAGTAAGCGCAGCTATCAGACCGTCCGTATCTTTATCGTGAGCTACGTCGAGCCGGAGTTTATTTAAAAACGCCTCGCGTTTTCTCCTGTCGGCGCCTTTCAGGCCCGCCGCTTCGGCCGCGAGCTCCGCTATCCTGGGGTTTATTACGCCGTTTTGGATGTCCGTTGGCATGGCCGCGAGGATGGTTGTCGCATTTTTAACTTCCGCTTTACTGCCATCGTAACCGGCCATTGCGATGGCCCAGAGGGCATAGATGGCCGCTTTAGCAAGGTCTGCCGTATCTACATTACCCGCAAGCCCGTCAGCAGCCAGCTTGGCGTTATCGGCCTTCGCCTTTTCGCCGTCAACCTTGGCTATCTCTTTTCCTTTTTCGGTGATGCTTTCTTCAAGCCTCTTCACATCCCTGCGAAGAGTTTCCAGCTCATTGAGTAATTTATTTTTTGCCGCCTCCGCATCTTCCCCAGCCTTCACCGGCGTTGCTGTTGCTGCGACATCGCTATTTAATTGGGTCACCTTATCTATGATCGCCGCCTCTTTATCGGTCTTTGCCTTTATAAGATCAGTCTCTTCTTTTCTCAGCCTTTCAAGCTCCTTGCCTCTTTCTTCACTGCGGGCCTTCGCGGCCTCTGACATTTCGCGTCCCACCTCATCGACTACTGCGTATGCGGATGCTATAGCGATCTTGACCGCCCCGTCATCCGAATGGAGAATTTCGGCCTTCTCGAAATGTTCGAGCGCCCTTTTACGATACTCTAACGCCTTAGCGACTCCGCCGCTCCCTGCTACCTTTAATTCGACCCTGGCCAGATGCATGAGCCCGAGAGCAAGGCCCATCTCTGCCTCGAAATGTTTACCAAGCGCGTGTTGGATCTCAAAGACAAGTTCTGCGAGCTCAGTAGCGCACCGAAGGATATCGTCCCCGGCCGGCTTGGCCTCCTCACCCTTCTTTGCCTTATCGGCTTCGGCGTCTATAATGGCGTTTATCTTTCCCACCGCGCCCTTATCATCCTTACCGTCACCCATAAGAATCCGGAGAGCCTCTTCTTTCTTGCCGCCGGCAAGAAGCTCTCTTGCGCGCGCCATCCTGACGTTAGCAAAATCAACCGTCATTTGTAGAACGGCCTTCTCCGCGTCTTTTTCTTTCGCCTTTAGAATATCTATCAGCTTACTCTTTATTTCCGATATAACCGAATCGATCGTTGCCTTTTCCGTGTCCGTCTCACATTTTTTTCGCAGTTGGGAAGCTACAGCCCAGGCACGGCTCAAAAGTTCCTCTTTGCCTTCAAGTTTCTTGTGCTTAATTTTTCCAAGCACTTCATTTGTCATGGCCGCAGCCTCATCTGAAGCAAGACCCTTGATCGTATCATCTATCGCATCAAGCAGTTTTGCATTGTCCTTGATATCATCGGTGAATTCTATGGCAATAAGGCGGAGGAGCTTCTCCCTCCCCGTCAATACGCTATTCGTTATAAGGGCTATTTTGTCATCGACGGTAATGGCGCTCCGCAGCAAAGCGTCGAGATTTTCCGTCTCTTTCTTCAGAAGATCTACATTTCTCAAGATTTCGGCGACCTTCGTTGTGTCGGACTTCTCCGCTTCGAGCGCGGCGCGGATCATCGATAGGATCGCATCCGCTGTTTTAGCACCTAGCGTTGCCGTAATAACTATTTTTATATCCCCTAGAGCGGCATCCCTTTCTTCCGTTGTGATTTTTGGATTGGCCAGGATCTTCTCACAGCTGATTTTGACCATCCTTAATAGATCAAGCCTCCTCGTTCTATTATCCGCCGCCTCACGGGTTTTGGAGTCTATTTCGCCCTGTTTGGCGGCAATATCCCATTCAGTTTTCGCCTTTTCCTCGATCGACTTTGCTTCCCGCTCAAAGGCAATTGCGATCCTATTTAACTCCTCCGCCTGCTTTATGCGGATCTTGTTCAGCGCATTCTGAAATGCAATGTCTCCGTCAAGATCTGTTTCCGACTCTAGAACTTTTATAAGGTCCCCCGCGATAAGATGACCTTTCCCGCGCCATACATCCTTCTTGACGCCATCTTCTTCTACCGTCTCTTTCATAAAGAGGCGCAAACCTGCAATAAACACTATAAGGCCGAGTATGGTCTTTTTAAGAGTACTGCTCGCTGTCGTTTTATATAGATTTAAAAGAGGCGTTACGAAATGGGTGTTAAGGGCGCTGAATGTCGTACATTGGCCAGGCGGCGGCGACTGCTCACTAAATGTCTTTGCAAAGTCTCTATCCAGGAATTGAGACATAAGCATCAGCGCAATAAACTTATTCTCCTCAGTTGGCATCGAGACAGAGCCGAATAGTGTAACTACAGCATTATCAATATTCCCCGGCGCGGAGTCGGAGACCGATACGAGCTCCTTAACCAGTCCATTCAATTTCGCCGTGATATCACTGGTGGCTTCCGGTGAACCGGCGGCATCGGCAAGTAGTTTTGCATAGGCGCGGATCGCGGCTATGAGCCGTTCGCGCAACTTTTTTCGCGTACTATCGATAGCATTTTTAAGATCCAGTTCTTCGTTCTGAAGCCGCCCGAGCTTATCATTAGAAACTCCCGGCTTCTTTTGGTCTTCGGCATTACGTCGTAATTTTGCGCTTTGCTTCTCAATATCTTCCTTAATGCCGTCGCTTTCCCTTATATTCCTGCGGATCATCGGTGTCGTAAGCCGTCGCGCAAGCTTCTCCTGCGCTGAGGAGGGTAAATCAAATCCGGCGCTTTGGGCCGCCTTAATTGCGGCCGTGGCGAGACCGACATCTTCGCTTGGCCTGTACGGTATACGCATCAGATTCATGAACCTTACGTACCACGGCGCCCGTTTTCGAGCCATATTCATAAGCCCTATCTCGATAAGGCCGTTCATTGCGCGTTCAAGGCGCGTCTTCGCGTCTTTTTTATAAGTCTTATCCTTTGTAAGAGGGTCGACTGTCGCGGCATGTTGATATAAGAACCGCGCCGGCCATACCGTAACATGATACCAGCGGCTTCTCTCAATACGTTTCGCAAGACAGAACGCGAGGATAACAGGATCCGCCGTGCCGGACCTCATATAATACCTGTACGCGAGGCTATAGTTGCCCATCTCAAAATACGCGTCGGCAAGTTTTCCGTACGACTCTTGCCGCTCCGACGCTGTCATGCGATAACGCCGCCACCATTTGAGCCGCGCCTCCTGACACTTGACCTCGTATCTGTACGCCTCGGGGCCGTCGTACTTCTTTGCCTCTTCCGGTTTCGCCTCTTTAACCAAGGGCGTCTTCTTTGGCTCTTTGGCGTCTTCGGTCCCTTTACGCGCCGCCTTTGCCTCATCGCGTTCTTTCAAGGCCTTGCCGATATCGTCCCGCTCAAGACCATCACGTTCTTTATCGAGCGCCTTATCTTTTAATGTTACAAGCAGCCCATCGAGCTCTTTCAATTTCGATATATATCCGGTTTCTAATTTTGCCCTCTCCGTTTCGATCGTTTTTTCATCACTCATCTTCGATCTCGCCGCCTTAAGCCATACGATCAGCGCTTCTGCCTTATCACGATCAGGTATGCCGCTCATAGCAATGACTCCCTCGGCGCACGCCATTGCCACGCTTGGCCTGTCTTCGTCGTCCTGCCAGCCCCAACGCCGGAGTTCTTTATCCGATTTTTCGAGAAGCAGCCGCGCTTTCAATAGCAGCAGATGCCTGTTGCTCCTGCTAAATCTGATCTGCATATCTTCGTATATCAAAAAAGCATCTTCTGTCATTGCGCGCTTTTCCAGAAGATAAATTGCAAGCTCGCGTAGTGCCGCGGCATCATATTTAAAGCGCTTCTTTATCCTGTTAAGTTCACGCTTAGCATCCTTTTCGAGGCCGAGCGAGAAGATCACATCCAGCCGCGCGAGGCGCGCCTCTATATTATCCGGCTCACGCCTGGCCCAGGCATTGGCGCCCTTAAGCAGATTACCGGTGCGAAGCTCGTCCCTTACCGAACCTACGGGAAGATCGTAGAACAGGAACTTCCCAAGTTTATACACCAAAGTTAATACAGACATGAGTATGCCGCCCGGCATGATCGCCGGCATGATTAGCGCCCAGGAGAACCCGGTAGTGGATGCCGCGCCCAAGACCGCAAGGCCTTTTGCCATAAGCCCAAGAACCGGCATTCCTGCCACAGAAACGGCAAGATTCGCGAAGAAAGCGGCTGCCGGCGGGAACAATATGACTGCCACTATAATGATCGCCGCCCCTACCATGCTTATAGCGTATGTCTTCCAACTCGTCGTGAGCCCTTTTGCCTGTTTTGTCTTTTCAGTCATCGACTCTTTCGTCTTTGCCCACTTGCTCTTCTTCTCACCCTTACCCATCTTCTTCGCCTCTTCCACCTTTCTTCTAAGCTCCGCCAGACGCTTTGAGTCCTTCTTCTCAACCCTTTCAAAATGACCGAGCGCCTTCTTCAGATCCGGCTTCTCCCCTCCCTCGTACATATCAGCTAATTTGATGCGGACGATGTCGCCAAGCTCCGTGTTTAACCTCTTCTTTACCGCTTTTTCGAGATCTTCTCTGGCCCTTTGTTCATAACCGCCTATCTTTTCCAGGCATAGCCCCCGCTGCGCCAGCGCTGTGAAATTCTTCGGTGAAAAATGGACCGCAAGGTTAAGAAGATAATATGCGTTCACGTAAAGCCCCTTGGCCGTCTCTTTGTCGAGCTCGTCCTCAGCCATCTCCATCAGCGCCGCCCCGAGTGCCTGATACATTCCACCGAATGTTAAAGTCACTGAGCCCTTGTCAAAAGATATATATATCAGCCCGAGCGCGGCCAATCGAACGACGTCCGCATCGTTTTTTGACTTGCGGAATTTACTCAGCCACGCAATAAACTGGCTTGTCCGGTCGTATGGGCCCATCGCTTCGAGATCTCTCTTTAAACTGTCCTTGTCGGCATCTGTCAATTTTTTACCCATCATCGACTCCGCGAGTAATATAATGCCGTCAATATCCCTCTCGCGCACAGCCTTGGGCAGTGTCTCGAGCATCTCCTCATCCGTTGGCTTTTTCTCTAAGCCCGATATCTTACGCCATGTCCTCACCGTCCACGGTGCTATCTTTTCCGGAAATGCCTTAATGAGCTTTACCGCCAGGCTGGGTATGATGCCTATGAAGAAAAATACGGCAAACGCGGCTACGTCAAATACTATCCTGCCGCTCAAGGTGAAGCAAAGGAGCTTGTAAAATGGCCGGTCAAGAAAAATCTTTACTATCTTATAGCCGGTCTCGGGCATTCTAATTTTGAGGGTCTGCAGCCACCTGTAGCGCCATGACTTCTCCCATCGCCCATCGCTTGACCTGAGCATGGCCGAGTACAAGCCGGATATGGTTGAGCCGAGCGCAATACCTCTGTACATATATAATTCCTGCAGCCACGGCATCCAGCGCTTCTCGACCGCATAATTCCATCTATCGTAGTGATACCATGGCATCTTCTCCGGCTCCGCTTCAGGAGAGGCCATTTCGGGCGTCACCGCTTCTTCCGGCGCTTCACTGATAGAGCTGACGCGCTCTCCCGCGAAATACAGACCGTCGCTCTTTAATTCGTAAAGTTCCTTGATTATTTTGCGATTTGCATCGTCCTCGTCCACGCCAGACAGATGATCGGACATTTCAAGCGCGACAAGCCGCTCGGCTCCTGAAACGGCCTTGCCGGCGAATGTTATATGAGTTGCGCCGCTTATCTTTTGCGCGAGGTGGTAATTGGCATCCTGGTCACGGAGGACCTCGACCTCTTTACCCGTATCTACTCTAAAGTCCGCCTCAAGCTCGCTCTGCAGGAGATCCGTATTGAGCCGCTTTGATCGGTCAAGAAGTGACTGCAGACTCCTGCTGAGACTATCCGCGCTGTCAGCGTCGATCAGGACTACGTCCTTAAAGCCGTAGCGGTAGCTACCGTCTTTTTGTCTTTCACCGGGCATGAAGCCGGAGTAAAAAGCTACGATCGGTTTATTATTCTTTTTTTCTGGTATCTTGCTACTTGCCAGGAAGCTTTCCACCATCTCCGTAAGCTTCCTGCGGTCGTCATCATTCTGAGGCACCATCGCTACCGGTATCGCCAATACCATATCCGGTAAATCGTCAGGTGGCGTGCCGCCATCCTTTATTATCCTAAACGCCTGAATGGACGTGGCCAGATTTACATCGCCTTTCACGGCCATGACCTGAACCTTTTTACCGCTTCTCGTCACGATCACGGCGCCGGCTTTCGCTATTCCCTTTCCGGGATAATCTTCCGCCTTATCGGCTTCGAGTCGTTTCTTCGCCTTAGCCTCTTCAGCCTTCTTCTTATCTTCTCTCTCTTTGCTTCTTTGGGCTCCGCCATCTTCGGCCCTGAATCCTATATCCTTAAGTTCCGTGGCCGCGTCGCTGTCCGCCGAATTATTTGCCGTGCGCTTGCCGGCAGTCTCGCGCTCCACCGTATATGCCGATTCCTGTGCTTCGAGCGCATACATATTATCTACCGCCTTTTTGGTAGGCTCTTCCACCGGCCGGTCCCTGCCCGTACGCACAACCTCTTCATCCCTCTCCTTCTCTTTCCATGCATTCCTGTCTTTTAGGCGGCTCCTGGTATTCCTGCCGGCGGTCTTGTTAAGGCGCGTTATCGTATCGCTCACTTCCCGCCTACTCTCCTCCCTCTCAAGCTCCTGGGCCGCCTTCTTTCTTTTTTCTATACCGTTTTCCGAGTTAGGTGATTCCGACTCTTCTATCGCCTCCCGTAAGAGACGCTGTGATTCACTAGCAAGAGCTTTTGCGAAAGTATCAAAAGCCCTTCCCCTGGTTCCCATCCTCTGGCGCCTCAGTAGGAGTATCTGTATGGAATACGCCAGTTTACCGTATGCCCTGATAAGCCAGCTCTCTTTGCGGGCATCCTTGAGTAGATCCATCTTTACTTTGTTCAGGGCAAATCGCGCAGCATCTTTTACCGCAACGGCGTATGCGCCGGGAAATTCCACGGAATACGTCTGTCCGTCAGCGTTCAGGCGGACCTCCACCACCACCCCCGGGTCAAATTCTAATTTCGCCGTCCCTGAGGCGTTAAGCGTCTTGCCGTCCTCCCCCCTCATAACGGCGATACGGCCGTTATCCACGAGGATAGCCCACCGTTTCCCGGCTACAGAGACCTCGCGCATCCCCTCGGCAACTGTAAACTTTCCGATATTGCCGATCCTGGAGAGTAACCACCCCCTTAGCCTTGAGCGCTCCTTCTTCCATTCCGCTTTGCTATTAAGACTTTCGGTAAAGAAATCGTCTTCCTCTGTGGATATCCACTCGACACCGAAGGCGATCTGCACGGCCTTTATAACGGTCGATACATTAACTTTCTCACCTTTTTTAAATCCGCCAAAAAACGCGTTTAGCATGAAATCCACGACGAATTCGGTAAATTTCTTTTGCCACCGCGCCTTCTCAAGGTACCTGTCCGAGAACGTCCTGACATTATCCATCGCCTTGTCAAGGGCCTTATCGGCTTCGGCCTTGTTGATGACATATTTATCCTGCTCTTCCTGAAAGGCCGTACGCGCGGCTTCAAGGACCACGGTGAGCGTGTATTGAGCGTCGCTCCATTCGCTCAATACTTCGTCAGATATATCCGCCTTAAACCTTCCGTCTTCTTCAAAAATCAGGTCATGCAGTCTCGTAAGCGTCTCCTGGGCCTTAGCCGCGGCCTTCAGGTTATTTGCGGCCTCTTCCCTCTTTTTCCTGTTCTTAAAGCCCCTCCATTCGCGCTCATGACTCTTGGGATCGAAGACGCGCTGTATCAGGTCCCACGCATCACCGTCGACGCTGATGTCAAGCAGCGTACGCACCGCGGCAGGATCCCCTTGCCTTCCGGCGCGGCCGTTCAGCTGGACCTTGACCTGATCGTTGTTGCAGGCAGTGGTGTTTATTATAAAAAGTCCTTCGAAATATTTTTGTTCTATCATCTTGTACACATCATGCCCCCGGCCAATGCCGAGCCCCTCCAAAAAGTTACGGATCTTTTCCTTCTGTGCCGCGCGCGCGGATTCACTGGTGAGGAAGAACAGGTCGATCAGCATGTCACTAAGCTGCATCTTAAGCCCGCTATTCTTATCGCCTATCTCCCCGGCCGTCCTGCCGTAGGCTGCAAGCGTCCTCCCGAACTGCTCCAATATTGCGGCCAGATCCGCCAGTTTCACGTCGGTGGCGCGGCCTAACATGCTCGTCGTTATGGTAACCGTGCCTATGACACCTGCTTCCCTTACCATCTCTATCTCCACCGTCTCATTATCAAACCGCTTCACCCTGATCCAGCCGCCGAACATCTTTGCCATATCTTCGAGCTGTGCGGCCACCATCTCCTCGCATTCTTTGGTGACATTTCTGCCGGAGACGTAAACCAACAGGCTCGCGCCGGGATGCAGAACGCATATCTCACCTGCCTGGGCGGCAGCCATTTTAACGTTGAAGGATTTTTTGGCCGTGAATATTTCTGGCTGTTCAAATCGTTTCGTTGCGTTATGCGGGTTGAGCGCAATGACCCCCATAACGCGGAGCACCTTTGTCATGGCATTCCACACCGTCCTGACGGAGCCGCTTCCGCCTGAAACCGAAAGCATCTTGTCCCGTATGATGGGGAGCGTCGTCAATTCGATCGAATCGTTATCACCTCTGACCGTGATATGCTGGAGATGGTGTTCTATCACTTCATCGCCGCGATGTTTCATCTCATATATGGTATGGTAGGTGTCCTTGCGCTGGCCTTCCTGGGCCCTTCCAGTAAGCTCATCCAAGAGAACGATCTCGCGCCTGCACTTTCTTATTGTAAATGAGCCGTCCTCCTCTGCCTTCCTCACCATATACACGATTCCATTTATGGATATCCCGTACGCCGTTTTATCGGTGAATAGCCCGCTATCTATATTGATGACTTCGCCGCTTTTCGTACTTATTATGAAGACGCGATTTCCGACGTCGTAACGCACGCCTACGCCTCCTTCTATGTCGAGGGTTTGGGTTGACGGCGCAAGCGTATGGAGCGCTTCCTGTTCGTCCTCCACGAATTCTATCGTATAATCCCTGCCGGGCCGGTCCACATAGAATCCCTTTATAAAAGCAAGGAGCGTATCGACACTGAGCGCGTCCACCTGCACACCGGTCGCCTTCATGATCTGGATACGCCTCTTATTGAGGATCAACTGCAGCGCTTTTTCAGTATCTTCATCGCATCTGGGCTGGCCGTCAACATCGATATAGACATTAAAACCGCCCATCTTTATATTCTTTGTAAGCTCCATCCGGCGTATAATAAAATTACCCCCGATGTATCTGATCTTTGCCCGTTTATTGCCGATGATTATCTCCATGCCCTCACTCAAACTTGCCTCTTCAGCGGATATCGTGTATGTCCGCTTATCCGTCGTTATGGTCAGCGTCTTACCGTCGGCCGACACACTATAACTCTTCACCCCAAAATGTTTCTTTACGTCTTTTTCGTTCATCCTGGATAGTTCTATTGTGTTGATCTGGAGCATGTCCACGAGGTCCTCTATGCCGCCGCTTTCCTTAAGGTGGTTTGTGGTCGCGGCATATATCATCAGTTTCATAAACTCCTCGAGCGACACGCCTTTCTGCCCGGCTGAGATTATCATGTCCGGCAATCGCAGCGCGAGGTCGCATTCGTCTAAAGTAAGGTGATAACGCCCCAATATTTTGTCGAGTCTTTTTGTAAGGCCGGTCGAATCGCCGAGCGCCCCTATATACAGCGCTTCTATCGAATACATCGATATGAAGACGATCTGGTTCTCTTCATTCTCCAGTTTCTTCATGGCGGACTGCGGGTTCTTGGTCTCGGCCGAGGTTATCATGACCGGTTTTATTCCAAGGAGGCGGTAGGTGAACTGTGTGTCCAGTAGATCGCGTTCGCCGAACGCGTCCGCGGTCACTCCGTGGAAGACCTTGTTACCGCGCAGGACGGAAAATATGTTTTGGAACGGAAAGGTGTGGGTCTTGCCCGAACCGGTGGCCATATCGACAAAATAGCCCATGTCCATGTAGATACCGGCTAACACCTGTTCCGGGTAAGCGAGATGGCCGAACTGTATGGCGGTAGTGATCTGGGTGAGCGCGGCGACCTCATAATGGGCCCGGAGCTGTTCAGCTGTCGCTTTTCTCGGATCCAGCTCGCCGTGTTTCGGCAGCCGGGCCTTTAACGCGTCGCGTCGTTCGTGCATAAGTTTCAACAGCCTTCTGCCATTCTCTATATCGGAGTATGCTGTTCCGCCGAGCGCTTTAAATCCGTTATCCGTCCCGGTATCGACAAGGCCGCGCAACGCTATATAATGGGAAAGCTCTTCTATGCGCCTATCCTTTGTAACCAAGATCACCTTCCTGACGCATTTATCTATCTCATCCTTATCGGTGATGCCAAATTTTGCCAGCTCGCGGCTTACGATATCGGAGACATTACTATTATCGGCTTTATCCAGGCCGCTCTTCTCAACCTCGCTCTTTACGGCGTCTTCAGCGGCTCCGTATGCCGCTCGCTGTGCCCTCTTAGCTATCATATCGGATATTTCATCACTCTTACGCTTATCCCCATTCTCCAGAGCCTTCATAAGTGCGGCAAAATTATTTCTGTCTTCTTCGTTATTCAAATCAAGTATGCCGAGGGAGAAAAAGCTCTCTTTCGCTACATCATATGCCTCTTTGAACCTCTTCTTTGCCTCTTCGTCAGATACATACGCCACCTTGCCTTTCTTCTCATATTCCCTGAACATCTTTGCTGTGGTAATCATGGCCTGGCAGACGCCGCACACGCCTATGGCGAATTCGTGGGAATCGGTCGTAGACATCGCGGCCTCGGCGACAAATCCTTTGGCAAGGTTCTGCAGATCATTAACAAGGTCGCGACCAAGGATGCCTCTTTCTTTTAATTTTTTATCGCGGGCCCGTTTCGCTAAAAAGGCCGGCCAAAATCTCGCCAGGACGCCTTTTCCTTTATAGTACTCAGTTATTTCCTTTCTTACTTCATCAAGCTGCTTTAGACATCGATCGATCTCATCGCACTTATTCAACAAATCAGTTCGCTTTTCCCCCGCGGGGATATGTCTATTTATGCTGTCTCTCATAAGGCTTAGCCATTCGGCCATCCCTTGTATAAGCGTATCATCGAGCATGCCAGGGTCTCTTAACGTTTCCCTTATGGCCTTGAGGCCCCGTACGGTCTGGTCCATCATGAGGGCCGCTTCATGGCCCTCCCTTGTCGGGATGGAGCACATTATATAGATATAGCCTTTTGTGACCTTTATACTGACGGGGGTAGCTGTTTCTTTGCCGGAGATAGCCACTTCCACAGAGATGATAACTTCTTCCGCGCTGCCGCTCTTGGCCTTATCGCTATGTTTTCGCCAGTCCACGGAACCGATAATAATTTTCCGCCAGAAACTATCTAGGGCTTCGACCCTTGCTTGCAATTTCTCAATCTTTTCTTTCTGGTTTTTATCGGTGTCCTCCCGAGCCGATAACGCGAGGAGCTCATCCTGTAATTGTTTTAACGCTGTTGCATGCTTTATGGGCTCAAAGGCTCCCTTCTTTTTCCCGGTTGAAGGCCCTGCCAGGGCTTCGGCTTTTTCACCTTCCAATTCCCCGACCTTTTGTTCAACGCTGTCCAACGCTACCGCAGGCGACGCCCGAGCCGATGGTGCGCGCATCCCCTCCATTATTTTTACTACTTCATCGACCTTAGGATCCAACAGCCCTTCGTTGACATGCTTAATAAACGTATCAATGATATCGATCGATGGATAGGTCGTCCCATCTACCAATATGGGCTTTATATCGCTATCGAAGATGGCAACTATTCTGTCGAATTCTGCGTCGCCTATATATGTGGCGAACATCTAGGGCCCCTTTGTTTGCGCCTGCATACCAGCTTCTTATGGTGATAGCGATAAAATCGCTTCCGTATTTTTTCAGCTGATCATCCAGATACTCTCTGGCCTTGTCGAACTGGCCGTCCATGAGCATCCTCTCGATGAGATACAAATGGTGGAATGAGAGCAATATGCGGATAAGCTCATTTGCATCAGATCTGCCGCTATTTTTGATTATGTTGTATATCCCGTCGTATGCGGCGAAGTGTTGAGGCGTGTCCGGGTAGGTCAATTCCGCGAGCTCATGGTCTATAACGACAGACTGCAATCTGGGATCGGATTTAAGGAGCTTATCCGAAACCGCTATTATCATATCTCCGGTCTTGGCTCCAAGCACGTTTGTGATGAAGTCCCTATCCGGTTGTTTCTGTTTAGCAAGGAATGCCCCATCAACTACTTCTGCGGTAGCCATAACCGTATTATCGACGAAACGCGGATGATCCTCTCTTGCCAAATATACGGCTATCCTGGCCGAACCAGGGAGTTCGCCGTTTGCTATCTTCACTTTTAATCTTTTATAGATGGGGCTATTTTCTATCAACTTTATAAGCGCGGGCAGCTCAGGTCTGCGGAGGAGGTCTTCGGTGCTTAAAATGCGCGTACCGCCGTCAGCTGTATCTTCAAAGAACACAACTACGGTCGTAGGAGCTTCTGCCGCGGGCGGCGCTTGAGCTTTCCGCCTGTCTTCTTCTGCCAGTCTATCGGTCTCGTCTTTCTGCTTCTTCTCTTCGGCCAACCTGGCCTTATCGGCGTTCTGTCGGGCCTCATCGGCTAATCTAGCGGTTTCAGCATTCTGCCTGGCTTCTTCAGCTAACCTATCGGTTTCGGTTCTCTGTCGGGCCTCCTCCTTCAGTCTCGCTTCCAACTTTAGGCGGGCTTCTTCATCTAATTTTGCTTGTCTGGCTACTTTCGCTAAACGGGCTTCTTCAGCTAATTTTGCCTGCCTGGCCACTTCCGCTAAACGGGTTTCTTCAGC
>JAPLMF010000087.1:3094-6588 GCA_026387155.1 Candidatus Omnitrophota bacterium | reverse complement strand
GTGTCTTCATTCTGATTTTTGGGATAATATCCTGTTTGGTGGGCGTTATCTATGCTCTCATGGACCATGATCTTAAAAGGTTGCTCGCATATCATAGTGTTGAAAATATAGGAATAATCCTTTTAGGCGTAGGCGCAGCGATGTTCTTCGCAGCGCGCGGCGTCATCCCGGTCGCGACGTTGGCTATGTGCGCCGGGCTCTATCACCTGGTAAATCACGCGTTATTTAAGGGGCTATTATTTCTTTGTTCGGGAAGCGTATATAAGGCGACTGGACTACGCGATATGGAGAAGATGGGCGGCCTTATCAAAGCCATGCCTGTGACCGCGCTGTTTTTTCTTATAGGGGCTATGGGCATTTCCGCGTTGCCGCCCCTGAACGGTTTTGTAAGCGAATGGCTTACGTTCCAGGCTTTTTTCTCCGGGGCCGTACAATCGCAAGGCGCGATTAAGATCTTTATGGTAGTATCCGCGGCGGCGCTGGCGCTGACCGGCGGACTTGCCGCAGCTTGTTTCGTGAAGGCCTTCGGCATAACGTTCCTCGCTCTGCCGCGTAGCGCCCGCGCCCAGGAAGCTAAAGAGACAGGTTTCCTTATGAAAATCGGCATGGCCTTATTGGCTGTACCTGTGGTCATATTCGGCGTCGGCGCCGGGTTTATCGCGCCTATAATACTACGCGTCAGTCAGACCGTACTTGGCGCCCAAAAGGCGGAAATTTCGTTATATCTTATATCAGCCTTACCGCTACTGATCGCGGTAGCGCTGTTTGGAGTGGGGATCGCGATATTTTTATGGTTCAGGTTCGGATTACGCACCGGCGGGATCCGCTACAATACCTGGGACTGCGGATATTACGCCCTGGACAGCCGTAATGAATATACGGCAACAGCCTTCTCAAAGCCGTTTCGGATCGCGTTTAGTTTTTTTCTTCTACCGTATCGTAAGAGCGAAAAGATACGGGATTCTTTCTATCATGTGAGCAAGTTTACGTACGAAACTCATACCACACTGATATTTAGGAAATTTTTTTACGAGCCGCTGACGCGCCTGGTCTACGCGTCTGCATGGAAGATGCGAAAACTGCAACCGGGCAGCATCCATCTTTATATTTTATATATCTTTATTACACTGGCAGGTCTGGTAGCGCTTGCTGCAGTATTTTAGGTCATGACAATGCTCAATACTATAATGGTGATCACAGGAAAAGTTTTCGTGCTGGCGCTATTCGCCCCGCTTGTAAGCGGCGTTATTACGAAAGCAAAGAATATCCTTCGGATGCGCCGGGGGCCGGGCGTTCTTCAGCCTTACTATAATGCGTATAAGTTATTTTTGAAGAACGAGGTGATATCAAAGAGTGTCTCATGGATATTCTTTGCGGCGCCGGTCGTAGTGTTTGCCAGCAGCATCTCGGCTCTAGTGCTCGTCTTAACGGTGCGGCCNNTTGCTTTAAGCGGCGCGGCGATCCTTATCGCCGCTTTCTTTGTTTTAAGTTTGGGCCGTTTCTTCCTGGCTTTGGCCGGTCTTGACGCGGGCTCCTCATTCGGCGGAATGGGCTCGTCGCGGGAGATGTTCATATCCACCTTCGCCGAGCCCGCGGTTTTCGTCGCGGTGTTTGTGTTTTGTATGGGAGGCGGCAATGGTTTCAAAGTCTCGAGCCTATTAGCGGGGCTCGCGCTTTTTATGGTAACGATTGCCGAAACGTCGCGCATCCCCGTCGATAATCAGGAGACGCACCTTGAGCTGACTATGGTGCACGAAGCGATGGTGCTAGAATATTCGGGAAGATCGCTTGCGCTTATCGAGCTGGCAGGCTATATCAAACAGGTGATATTCTTCACCATACTTTCATGGTATCTATTTCCCGCCGCGGAAGCGGCGGGCTGGAGATGGGCGGCATTTCCAATAGAGATCGGCGTTATCGGTCTTGCCGTTGCTTTTACCGAGATATCGGTGGCAAAGATGCGGCTTTTCAGGGTGGTGGCTTTTTTAAGTTTTTCTTTTTTTATAGCGCTCGCCGCTTCGATAGCGGCTGGCCTGGGATTATAGTATATGACACTCAATATTATATTGATCGGTTTTCTGGCGGCTACATTCCTCATGGTGGTCGCTAAGAGGATCACGGCGCTCATAAGGACATTCAGGACCCAGTCGATATTCTTATTTCTGTATACCCTTTATATGGGGCTCGGTCAGCGGCGCCTCGAATTATTTATAATCTGCGGGTTGGTCCTTGCGCTAAAAGTCGTGGTCGTTCCGCTGGTGCTTCTGCGTATCATGCGCCGCATCAACGTGGAAGAAGACCTCGGCCTACTGATAAATCCGCAGCTTTCGCTTGTCATCGCTGTCATATTTGCATACTTCTCCTATCTTTTTGCCCACACAGCTATGGGATTGCCGCATTCTCCGGCATCTGTTGCGTTTATAGCCTCGATAACCGCCGTATGTATCGGTTTCTTCCTTATGGTGAGCCGGATGAAAGCGCTCGGCCAGGTCATAGGGCTTTTGGTAATGGAGAATGCCATCTTTCTTGCGGCGAGTGTGATCGCCGGGGGGATGCCGTTTTTTGTGGAGATAGCGTTTTTTTTCGATATATTTATCTTTGTCGTCATCGTCGAGGTCTTTGTCTATAAGGTGAATCGGCTCTTTACACATATCGATACCTCGAAGATGCAGTCACTGAAAGGTTAGCCATGCTCGTTGCCCTGATAATGTTTATACCGGTCCTTTTAACGGTTATTTCACTTTTTGTAAGAAGGACAAGACTTATCGGCGTGATCAACGCAGCCGGATACGCGGGGGTCCTTGCAACCGTCATAATGCTGCTGAAGGTTTTTCTGGCGGGAAGGTGCGCTCCTGTACGTTTATGGGGCTGGGTGTATATAGATTCATTGAGCGTCTTTTTTCTATTCACCACCGCCGTTGTCAGTTTTGCGGCGAGCATATATTCCATCGGGTACATCTGCCTGGAGGCGGAGGAGGGGAGAATTTCTATCCGCAAAGCGGGTGCTTATTACCATTTATTGAATCTCTTCTCGCTCACGATGCTCGTAATCCCTCTTCTTAACAATGTGGCGCTCGTCTGGATAGCCATCGAGATGACGACGCTGGTCTCCGCATTTCTGGTAGGTTTTCATAATGTAAAAGAATCGATCGAGGCCGCGTGGAAATACATCATCATCTGTTCGGTGGGAATAACCTTTGCGCTTTTGGGGATAATATTTTTCTATTACACTTCTTCTAATAACGCGCACGTCAGAAGCCTGGAATGGGTGAGTATGCTTTCGGGGTCGGGTATGCTCGATCCGAAGATCGTGCGGGTAGCGCTCATTTTTATATTTGTAGGCTACGGGACGAAAGCAGGGCTTGCCCCGATGCATAACTGGCTTCCCGATGCGCACAGCCAGGCGCTCTCTCCCGTAAGCGGATTATTGTCGGGCGTGCTCCTCAAGATCTCTTTATATGCGATATTGCGGTTCGTGATGCTTGCGAACCTTT
>JAPLMF010000087.1:0-2998 GCA_026387155.1 Candidatus Omnitrophota bacterium | reverse complement strand
GCGAAACTCTTTATCTTCTTCGGGATTGTATCTCTGGCGGTCGCGGGCTCATTCATTCTTGTCCAGAAGGATCTAAAGAGGCTCCTTGCGTATTCAAGCGTTGAGAATATGGGGCTGATATCACTGGGTCTCGGTTTCGGCCCCTTCGGCGGCATCGTCGCGGGGCTCCTTCAGGTATTTAATCACGCCGTGACGAAAGCGCTCATGTTCTTTTCGGCCGGCAACGCGGTGCAGGCATACCGCAGTAATAATATGAATACGATGCATGGGCTGATCAAGGCCATGCCCTTTACAGGAGCATCGATGTTCCTCGGGCTGTTCGCGCTGGTCGGGATACCGCCTTTCTCCATATTCATCAGTAAGCTGTGGATACTGGTAAGCGCATTCCAGGGCAGGTACTACATCATTGCCGCACTTATGCTCATGTTTATAGCCCTTGCTTTTGCCGGGCTTCTCTTTCACATAAGTAAAGTTGTTTTGGGTAATACGCCCGCGGGGATGGCCCGCCAGAAAGAGCGCCTGAGCTCAAAAATAGCGTTTGTCTTTCTAGGGTTCTTTATCGTTGGATTCGGATTGAAGATCCCGCAGGGGTTTATGGAATTATTGCTCAACTGTCAACGGCTTATTTTAGGTCAATAAATGAAAGACACGGATTTTATACAAAATATATTGGCATCCGAAAAAATCGGTACCGTCAATCTATTGCGATCGTTCCTGGACGAGGTGCATATTACCGTTGCCGGCGCCGATTTCACGAAAGCTTGCGCGCTCCTTCATAACCGCCTCAGCTCGCCCGTAATGATGTTTTTTGCCGAAGACTTACGCGAGCAATCCGGCAGTTTTGCGCTCAACTGCGTTTTTTTAAGCATGCAAATGCAATCCTGGAGGGAGATGTTCGGCATCGAGCCGTCCGGCAACCCGGACTTGAGGAGCCTGCGGCTGCATGACGAGATCTGGCCCAAAGGGTATTATCCGCTGCGTAAAGATTTTGCCGCGCCCCGGGAAAAAATTTCTGATAGGCCAAGATATCTGTTTAAGCGTGTTGACGGAGAAGGTATTTTCGAGGTCCCGGTCGGGCCGGTCCACGCGGGTATCATCGGGCCGGGCCATTTCAGGTTCAGCACGGCGGGCGAGCCTATTATCAGCCTGGAACTGCGTCTCGGCTGGACGCATAGGGGGATAGAAAAACTGCTCGAGGGAAAAAGCATTCCCGAGGCCATAAAGATATTCGAGCGCATAAGCGGCGATACGGCGTTCGGCTATAGCATGGCATTTTGCCTGGCTGTAGAGAAAGCGCAGGGTATCGATGTCCCGCTGCGGTCACAGCTGATACGTGTCCTGTGTCTTGAGCTTGAAAGACTATACAATCACGCCAACGATATGGGCGGGATCGCCCTCGACGTCGGGTTCAGTTTTCCCGCGCAGTTCGCCAGCCTTATCAAAGAGGCGTTCCTGCAGCTGAATGACGCAGTATGTGGCTCAAGGTATCTCAAAGGAGTGAATATCGTAGGCGGCACGCTACTCGATATCGATACGGTGAAAAGCGCCCTCATCCGCACGACGCTTACAAAGATAAGAAAAGATTTTTGTACTCTTGAAGAAATGCTTTTGTCGAGCGTCTCTTTCATGGACCGCGCCGATGCGACCGGCATTCTGCGCACGAAGACGGCGCGCGATCTCGGCGTAACCGGCCTTGCGGCGAGAGCGAGCGGTATCGGGCTTGATACGCGTAATGTTTTTCCGGATATTTACCGCAGCCTTTCTTTTAAAACGGCAAAAGAACAGACAGGGGACGTGGCCGCGCGCCTTAAGGTGAGATGCAGCGAAGTTACGGAATCTCTCGGGCTCATACAGCAATGTCTGCAAAAGCTCGCCATCTGCGATCCGCATAAAAAGAGAACCGCGATAGAAAAAAGCGGCGCCGCGTTAGGGTGCGTCGAAGCCTGGCGCGGCCCGGTACTTGTCTGGACGAGGCTCGATACCGCGGAAAAGATCGAGCGGTGCAAGATAGTAGATCCGTCATTTCATAACTGGGAGGGGCTTTCGTACGCCGTTCTCGGCAATATCATTCCTGACTTTCCATTGTGCAATAAGAGTTTTGATCTCTCGTACCCGGGAAATGACCTATGAACTTCCGTATCCTTAAAAATAGTATCACGAAAGGGAGAATTACGCTGCCGCTTGATCCGGCCGGAATTGTCGCATCGCCCGAGATAGAGAGCCTGGGCGCGGAACTCAAACGGATGATCCATGCGAACTTCGGCAGGTCATTCCATATCCGTGAAGTCGATACCGGATCCTGCGGTGCCTGTGAGTCAGAGATAATCGCGTGCTCCAACCCCATGTATGATATTCAACGTTTCGGCATAGATTTTGTGGCGTCGCCGCGCCACGCCGATGCGCTTCTGATCACAGGGCCTGTTTCCAAAAATATGAAACTTGCGCTTAAAAAGACGTATGAAGCGATGCCCGGACCGAAATTTGTAATCAGCCTGGGAGATTGTGCAAAGGGCGGAGGTTTATTCAAAGATTCCTATTATACGTGTGGCGGGGTAGAAAATGTTTTACCCGTTACTTTACATATTCCGGGGTGTCCGCCAAGCCCTCTGGTAATAATGAGAACTCTATTGGCATTTCTACATGAAGGAGTGGTAAAATGAACAGATTTGTCGTCACAACGTTACTGCTGATATGCAGCAACATATTTATGACATTTGCCTGGTACGGCCACCTGAAGAATTTCAATCATAGGCCGTGGATCATCGCGGCGCTCGTAAGCTGGGGCATCGCGCTATTTGAATATCTGATACAAGTACCCGCGAATAGAATAGGCCACCAGGTCATGAACCTCGGACAACTCAAGATCCTTCAGGAGGTCATAACGTTATCTGTCTTCGTGCCGTTTTCTCTCTTTTACATGAAGGAAAACCTGAAGCAGGATTATCTGTGGGCGGCGCTGTGTATCGTGGCCGCGGCTTTCTTCATGTTTCGTGGAGTA
>JAPLMF010000055.1 GCA_026387155.1 Candidatus Omnitrophota bacterium | reverse complement strand
TCTATAAATTATAACCGCGACGTAGAGAGCTTTCCGATACTTAAACTAATCCTTACCAGGATATTGAACAAAGATTCGGACCAGCCGATGTACAACTCACCGACAGATATGGGAGTAAACCGCGCCGGCTTCGGCATAGTGGACGACAGGTCTGTCCAGGAGGCGGCAAAGCAGGAGTTCATACGCAGATACTTCCGGTATAACTCCGAATACGTTCTAGGGATTGAAAAAAAGGAGACCGTGGATAGGGTGACGCTTCTTATGGAAGAAATGGGGGTAAAGATCACAGACCGATCGGTAGTAGCCCCTGCGAGAAAGGCTTCCGAAGATGCCGAAAACGGAGGAAAGGGTTTTGCCGGCATATACTGCGGGGCTGCCATACAGCTGGAGGACGGGAAGATAATAACAGGGAAGAACTCAGGGCTAATGCACGCGGCCTCAAGCCTTGTGCTAAATGCCGTAAAGGTCCTGGCAAATATACCTGATGAGATACTCCTGATATCGCCGCAAATAATAAACCAGATATCCAACCTAAAAGAAGTGGTGTTAAAAGGGGATCATGAGAGCTTGGATCTAGAAGAAACCCTTATAGCTCTTTCGATAAGCGCAACTACGAGCCACACCGCCGAACTGGCTATGAAAAAGTTAGCCAAACTCCGCGGGAGAGAGGTCCACATGACACACATACCCACGCCCGGAGATGAAGTAGGATTAAAGATGCTTGGGGTCAATCTTACCACGGACGGTAAATTCTCCTCCCACAACCTATTTGTGACCTAAAATGGGCTTGACATGCGCCTCAGGGCCGTGTTAAAATCTAAAAAGTTGAAAACAGACACGGACTTACCTTATATGGATATAATGGATGTTTATCGCGTGGAATATATCAGGATACAGGGCGAGTAATAATAAAACTGCCTGTCATCTGTGGCCGTCGGGGACTATCGTCTTCGCCGGTTTTTTTGTCTCAAAAACTTAGGAGAGTTATGAAAGCCACATTAGTACTCGAGGACGGAAGCCTATTCGAAGGAGTATCGATAGAGGGCTCCGGGGAGAGGATAGGACAGGTGGTTCTCAATACCGCTGTAGTCGGCTACCAGGAGATCATGACCGATCCTTCAAATGCCGGCAAGATACTCGTACTTACATACCCCTTAATAGGTAATTACGGCATAGCAAAGAAGTTCTACGAATCGAAGAGGTGTTGGCTTGCCGGGCTCGTTATAAAAGAAGCGTCCAGAATATCGTCGAACTGGCAGTCGGAGATGTCGTTTGTCGATTTCCTAAAGAAAGAAGGCGTCCTCTCGATTGTGGATGTGGATACCCGCACCTTAGCCACCGCAATACGTGACAAAGGCGAGATGTTCGGTATAATATCTACAGAGACCTCGAATAAACCCGCGCTTCTTGCAAAGATAAAGGAATTCAGGGATAAAGGAGAGCCCCGCCACATAAAGGATATCTCGGTAAAAAAACCGACCGAGATTGGGTCATTCCCCAGTGGACCCAAAATAGCGGTCTTGGATATGGGAATGCTGCAAAGCTTCACAAAACAGCTTAACAACCTCGGGTGCAGCGTAACACTCTTACCTTACGACACCGACGCCAAGGCAATACTCGCCATGCGCCCGGACGGGCTCATAATATCGAACGGGCCTGAAGAGGACGAGGCTATACACAGGATAACCGACACGGTAAGGGCGCTTCTCGGTAAGGTCCCGATGCTGGGGATATCCTCCGGCCACGAGATTTTGGGCCTTGCCCTCGGTGTGGACCGGAAGAAGATGGCCGTAGGCCATCACGGCGTGAATTATCCGATAAAAAGCGCTACTTCATATAAGGGAGAGATAACGGTCCAGAATCATTCTTATGTGCTGAATAATGGGGCACTTAGATCCAGAAAAAATGTATCGGTAACGATGCGCAACGTCAACGACAATACCATAGAGGAGATGGAGTCCAAATCTATGAAGCTACTCTCGACCCAGTATTATCCGGCAAGCCCCGGGTTTGATGAACCTAGCGGCACTTTCTTAAAATTCATGAAGATGCTGCCGGTAAGAAAACGGTCGAAAACTACGACTACAAAGTCGACTCCGCAGGAGGCGGCACATGCCAAAGCGTAAAGACATAAAGCGAATACTTATGATAGGCTCGGGCCCTATAATAATAGGTCAGGCTTGCGAGTTCGACTATTCCGGTTCACAGGCATGCAAGGCTTTAAAGGAAGAAGGTTACTACACAATACTCGTAAATTCCAACCCCGCTACTATAATGACCGATCCCAACATGGCTGACGCCACATATATAGAACCACTTTCAATAAACACTATTATAGAGATAATAAAAAAAGAGAGGCCCGACGCGATATTGCCTACGCTCGGAGGGCAGACGGCCCTTAATCTGGCTTACTTTTTGATGAAAGAGGGTATACTGAAAAAATACGGGATCGAATCTATAGGCGCTGATGTTAAAGCGATATCGCGCGCCGAAGACAGAGAGCTATTTAAGAAAGCTATGCTGGAAATAGGCGTGGATGTTCCCAAAAGCGGCATAGCAAGGACGATAGGAGAAGGAATAAAGATAGGCTTAGCGATAGGATTTCCCCTTATACTACGCCCTGCCTATACGCTCGGCGGCAGCGGAGGGTCGACCGCATACAACAAGGAAGAACTTGAGACTGCTTTGGCCAAAGCCCTAGAGATAAGCCCTGTTCACCAGGTGCTGGTAGAACAATCGGTGCTGGGTTGGAAGGAGATAGAGTTCGAGGTAATGCGCGACCGGGTCGACAACGTTATAATGATAACTTCGATGGAAAATATAGACCCCATGGGAATCCACACCGGCGATTCGCTGGTTGTGGCGCCGGCCCAGAGTCTTACGGCCGAAGAATACACCCAGTTCGTGAACCTTTCGAAAAAGATCATACGTAAGATAGGTATAACCGGCGGCGGAGCCAACATACAGTTCGCGCAAGATCCCGACAACGGCCACATAGTTATAATAGAGGTCAACCCCAGGCTCTCAAGGAGCTCGGCGCTAGCGTCTAAAGCCACCGGTTTTCCTATAGCAAGGGTGGCTACCAAACTGGCAGTCGGATTCACTTTGCCGGAGGTTCTAAACGAAGTTACCGGCAGGACGACGGCATTCTTCGAGCCCACAGTTGACTACTGTGTCTTCAAGATATGCCGTTTCACTTTTGAGAAGTTTCCGCAGACGTCCAAAACTCTCAACACCTCGATGAAGGCCGTCGGTGAGGCGATGTCGATTGGCAGGACATTCGAGGAAGCGCTTCAGAAAGGGATAAGGTCTACGGAGACCAGACGTTTCGGGCTGGGTTCCGATGGAAGGGACAAGATATCCGACTCTGACCTGAAATCCCCTACCCCGGAAACTCTAAAACTAATAAGGGAGAGGGTGCGTTTACCCACCGATAATCGGCTCTTTTACGTGCGCTACGCCATAAAAGCCGGATTGTCAAACAATGAGATATATGACTTATCTAAGATAGACCGCTGGTTCATAGAGGGTCTGCGGAAGATAGTAGAGATAGAGGAGGATATCAGGAAATACCGTAACGACGATCCGGAAGACGTCGTGCGCCTTCCGCCGGGCCTGTTTCTAAAGGCAAAGAAACATGGGTTCTCGGACGTCCAGATTGCCTACCTGTTGAACTCAAAGGAAGAAGACGTGAGAAAAGCCAGATCAAAACACAAGATAGACACGACGTATAAGCTTGTCGATACATGCGGCGGAGAATTCAAGGCCGCAAGACCTTACTACTACTCGACATACGAGACCAAGAATGAGAGCACTCCGTCCGATGCCAAGAAGGTGTTAATACTCGGGGGCGGGCCGAACAGGATAGGGCAGGGTATAGAGTTCGATTACTGCTGCTGCCATGCTTCCTACGCCCTGAAGGAAGAGGGCGTTGAATCGATAATGATAAACTGTAATCCCGAAACCGTATCTACTGACTACGATACGTCGGATAAGCTTTATTTTGAGCCTCTGACAGTAGAGGATGTCATGAATATAGTTGACCTGGAAAAACCGCTTGGGATAATCGTCCAGTTCGGGGGCCAGACGCCTCTAAATATATGCGGAGCACTGTCCAAAGCCGGTGTGCAGATCCTGGGCACGAGCCCCGACTCTATCGATATAGCAGAGGACCGAAAACGCTTCCAGCAGATGCTAAAAAAACTGAAGTTGATACAACCCGATAATGGGACCGCCACATCGTTCGACGAGGCAAGATCCGTAGCCGAGCGCATAGGTTATCCTGTCGTCGTCAGACCTTCTTACGTTCTGGGAGGCAGAGCAATGGAAATAGTCTATGACGAAAAGGGACTGTCAGACTACATGGAGAAAGCTGTCGAAGCCTCTCCTGAAAGGCCGATACTTGTAGATAAATTTCTTGAAGATGCCATAGAAATCGATGTTGACGCCATAGCTGATGGAGAGTCATGCGTCATAGGAGGGATACTCGAACATATAGAAGCAGCCGGCATACATTCCGGTGACAGCGCCATGGTCCTACCGCCTCACACACTGGGAAAGGATATAATTGAAAACATAAGAAAGAACACATATGCTATGGCTAAAGAGCTCAACGTAAAGGGTTTGATGAATGTTCAATATGCCGTAAAGAACAACATATTATACGTGCTTGAGGTTAATCCGAGGGCTTCCAGAACCATTCCTTTCGTAAGTAAGGCAATAGGCGTTCCGCTGGCAAAACTCGCGACCAAAATAATGCTCGGCAAGACATTAAAAGAGCTCGGTTTCACAAAGGAGAAGAAGGTCAATTTTGTGGCAGTAAAAGAATCCGTATTCCCATTCATAAGATTCCCCGGGTCTGACGCCATACTGGGCCCGGAGATGAGGTCGACCGGAGAAGTTATGGGCATAGATCTGACTTTCGGCGCCGCCTATGCCAAAAGTCAGATAGCGGCCGGCCAGAACTTGCCTGTGAAAGGGAACATCTTCATCAGTGTCAAGAACCAGGATAAACGCAATATAATGTTCGTGGCAAAGAAACTGGCTGATCTCGGTTTTAATATAATGGCCACTTCCGGAACAGCAAAAGCCCTCGAGAGCAACGACATAGATGTGAAGATCCTGCCGAAACTGCATGAAGGCAGGCCCAATATAATAGACATGATCAAAGACAACAAGGTCGCGATGATAATAAATACACCCGCAGACAAGGTCACCAAAGAGGACGAGGGAAAAATAAGAAGTCAGGCCATCACCTACAACATACCTCTCATAACGACCATATCCGGGGCGCAGGCCTCGGTTAGTGCGATAGAGAACCTGATAAAAAAGAAACGGATGTCGGTGACATCCCTGCAGGAATACCACAAAAGAGGAAAATGAAAGAGTACTGCGGCGTAATTGGAGTATTTGGGCATAAGGACGCCTCAGGGCTGGCGTATCTGGGTCTCTATGCGTTGCAGCACCGCGGCGAGGAATCTGCCGGCATCGTCAGCTCAGACGGAAGAAAGGTCCACCAGCATAAAGGTATGGGCCTGGTCGGCAATGTCTTCAATGAGGATAACCTTAAAAAACTTAAAGGCCACATCGCAATAGGCCATGTCCGTTATTCAACGACCGGATCCAGCACGGTAAAGAACGTCCAGCCGCTTTTAATGAACCACAAGAAAGGTTTCATAGCCGTAGCGCATAACGGCAATATAACCAATTCCGTGGCGCTGCGGGATGAACTTGAAGATTCCGGTTCGATACTGCAGACGACGATGGACTCGGAGCTCATAATCCATCTTCTCGTCAAAGACCAGAAAAATAATTATCGCCAGAAG
>JAPLMF010000056.1:6254-8831 GCA_026387155.1 Candidatus Omnitrophota bacterium | reverse complement strand
ATAGAGAAAGCTCTGGCAAAAGCCAGAAGGAAGCCGTACGCCCCGGTAGCGATAGTTGAAGATATAAATATGGAGAAAGCTATAGCGTTGGAGGAGTCGGGTTCGGATATACCGGGGCTTCGGATAGAGACGCGCTCGAAGCGGGATTACGTCTATAAGAATTCCGGCGCCCATATTTTCGGTTATTTAAGCGAGATAACCGAAGCTGAATGTATAGATATGAAAGATTACGGATACAGGCCCGGAGATCTTATCGGAAGAAGCGGAGTCGAAAAATATTACGAATCTTATCTTAGGGGTGTTGACGGTGGTACGCAGATAGAGGTCGACAATCGGGGCAAAGAGACCAGGTCGCTCGGGGTTAAAGAGCCTTCGAGCGGCAAGGATATATATTTGACCATAGATAAATCGATGCAGCTTGCCTGCGATAAGCTTCTCGGAGAGCGTAAGGGTGCGGCGATAGTCATGGATCCGAGATCCGGGGAGATATTGGCTCTGGCAAGCCATCCGGCTTTCGATCCGAATATATTTGTAAGGCCCGACACTTCCCAGGAGAGGCTCAAACTCTTAAGAGATAAGGTGGGCCGGCCGATGTCCGACAGGGCGATATCGGGACTCTATCCGCCCGGCTCCGTATTTAAGATAGTTACCGCAACCGCAGGATTGGAGTCCAACAGGATATCGAAGAATACGCAATTTACGTGTAACGGGAGCTATCGATTAGGCAAGGCAAAGTTTGATTGCTGGAAAAAAGAAGGGCACGGCCCCCAGAACATCGTAGGCGGATTGAAATATTCATGCAATGTATTCTTTTATAATACGGGGCGGGTCGTTGGCGTGGACCTGATAGAGAATTACACAAAGCTTTTTGGTTTTGGCAAGCTTACAGGGATAGACCTGCCGGATGAGGTTAAAGGAATAGCTCCCGGCAGGAAATGGAAGCTTATGCATAGAAAGGCTTCCTGGTACGAGGGGGAGACTATCAACTACGCAATAGGGCAGGGATATCTCATGGTAACTCCTATACAGATCCTTAATATGATGGCCACAGTAGCAAATAACGGTATGATCATAAATCCGCATGTAGTAAAGCGCATAGGGGATGATTTCGTATCGGTTCAAAAGCCTAAGCGCCTGGGTATAAGAGACAGCACGCTTAGAATAATAAGACAGGGGCTTTTTGAGGTAGTGAACGGCGAACACGGCACTGGTTCGCGCGCCGTGACCGAAGGCGTTATTGCTGCAGGAAAGACGGGCACGGCCGAGAATCCGCTTGGAAAGACGCACGCGTGGTTCTCGGGCTTTGCGCCTTTCGATGATCCTAAAATATGCGTCGTGGTATTTCTAGAACACGGCGGTAAAGGCGGACTTGAACCTGCCGGAATAGCCGGCGGTATATTCAAGGAAGCAAAGGATAGAGGGTATCTATGATGTTTAAGAGGTCGCTTTCTAAAAATTTTGACAAAACATTTCTTCTGGTCGCGCTCTTAATATTCATCATAGGCATCCTTACCGTATATAGCGCGACCCAGGCACGGAATCTTCCCTTCTCTGAAAGCTTCTTCGTAAAACAGGCGGTCTGGATGTTGATAGCGGTCCTATTCATGATAATAGCGCTCGCCGTATCATACCAGCGCTTCATCGATATCTCGTATGTAATATACGCCCTGAACGTGCTGCTATTAATATTCGTATTGGTATTGGGCAAATCGCGGCTTGGCGCGCAGCGATGGTTCCCTATAGGAGCTTTTGCTTTCCAGCCATCCGAGTTCATAAAGCTAAGCCTTATACTCGTATTGTCGGGATATGTAGGCGCGCGTAAAGATACGATGGCCCGCGCCGGTAATATGGTAATCCCTTGTATACTGCTTGGGATACCTTTTGCGCTGGTGCTGCTTCAGCCTGATCTCGGGACAGCGCTGTTGTTACTTCCTATCTTCCTCTCGATACTTGTGGTGGGAGGGGCGAGCCTTAAATATATAAACGGCATGTTAGTAGCGGGTCTGGCTGTCATTCCGGTCTTCTGGCATTTCTTAAAAGGTTATCAAAAACAGCGGCTCCTTGTATTCATAAATCCTAATATAGATCCGCTCGGAGCCGGGTATAATATAATCCAATCGAAAATATCGGTGGGTTCCGGCGGGCTCTTAGGTAAAGGCTGGCTGAACGGTACACAGAACCAGCTTAACTTCTTACCTGAACGGCACACCGATTTTATATTCTCGGTTATAGGAGAAGAGTTCGGTTTTATTGGGGCCGCGGCACTTGTCCTTCTGTATTTCGTCCTGGTGAAGAAAGCGTTTACAATATCCAACACGACTAGCGACATGTATGGCAAGTGTGTAGCGACCGGCGTAGGAATGCTTCTGGCCATGCAGGTCATAATTAATATCGGAATGACGATAGGGCTCATGCCGGTCGTCGGCATACCTCTGCCGCTGGTAAGTTACGGCGGTTCGAGCCTTCTGTCGACGATGATAGCGATAGGGCTTTTGCTAAACGTCGGCATGCGCCGCTCGACATTCTAGCGATTTCGTGACATGCTTAAGCCGCCTTCGGGGCTCATGCTTCGCCCCG
>JAPLMF010000056.1:0-6231 GCA_026387155.1 Candidatus Omnitrophota bacterium | reverse complement strand
TAAATATCGTAAGGAGAGCTGTTTGGCTAATCTTGACGAATTATTATTGACGGTGCAGAGGCCCGGAAGATATGTCGGCGGAGAATGGAACGCCGTCAAGAAGGAATGGACGGAGGACAAGGTCAAATTCCTGCTCGCGTTCCCGGACGTTTACGAGATCGGTATGAGCCACCTCGGAATAAAGATACTTTACGGCATACTGAACGACCGGCAAGATGTATTATGCGAACGCGTTTTCGCTCCGTGGCCGGATCTAGAAAAAGTCTTAAGAGATAATGGTATTCCTCTCTTCAGCTTAGAATCGCGAAAGGCCCTGAAAGAATTTGATATAATAGGTTTTAGTCTTGCCTACGAGCTTGGTTACACAAACGTCATAAATATGATAGACCAGGGAGGCATACCGATAAGATCCTCGGACCGGAGCGACAGCGATCCGATCGTGATAGCCGGCGGGCCATGCTGTTATAACCCCGAGCCGATGGCGGATTTCATCGACGCGTTCGTGATAGGCGACGGAGAGGATGTGATCGGTGAGATCATAGATGCGTATTCCGGCGCGAAACGCGGCGCAGGATATTCAAGGAAAGGGTTGTTGCAAAAGCTGGCTGCGATCGAAGGCGTCTATGTCCCGTCTCTATACAAAGTTGTATACAATGAAGACAAAACTATAAAAAGTTTCTCGGCTTCCGGGCAGGGAGTCCCGGAGAGGATAAGGAAGCGTTCGGTGAAAGACCTGGACGAGGCCTATTATCCGACGAAACAGATAGTGCCTAACATACAAGTGGTGCACGACAGGATCACCATCGAGATAATGCGCGGATGCCGGCACGCATGTTCATTTTGTGAAGCGCAAGCCACTTACAGGCCTTGCAGGGAGAGATCGAAAGCCAAAATACTGGAACTGGCGAGAATGGCGTATGACGATACGGGATATGACGAGATTTCGCTATTGTCGCTTTCAAGCGGAGACCATTCCGAGATAATTGATATAGTGAAGCAGCTTAACAAAGAATTTAAAGACTTGTCCGTTTCCGTCTCGCTACCGTCACTCAGGGTCGAAGACATATTGAAGCATCTACCTACGCTGATATCCGAAGTAAAGAAGTCCGGTCTCACCTTCGCTCCCGAGGCCGGAAGCGCCAGGCTTCGGGAGGTCATAAATAAGAGGATAGATATCGATAAATTGTTCGCCGCCGTGCGTGAATCGTTTAGGATGGGGTGGCGGAGAGTTAAACTGTATTTCATGATAGGGCTGCCTTCTGAAAATGACGTGGATATCGCGGAGATATCGGCGCTCGTGAGTGATATATCGAATTTAAGAAGAGAGGTCGATTCCAGGCCCGCTAATGTGGCTGTAAGCGTGAACGCCTTCATACCCAAACCCCATACGCTCTTCGAACGCGAAGGCATGGAGTCCCGGGAAAGTCTCTTCCGAAAGAAGGAGCTCTTACAGGGTGCCATCCGCTTGAGATCCATAGAGCTCTCTTTCCATCCGGTGGGGATAAGCCGGCTTGAGGCTGTATTTTCAAGGGGGGATAGGAGATTAGGAGAGGTGATCCTGCTGTCATGGAGCTACGGCGCCAGGTTTGACGGCTGGCAGGAGATCTTCGCCCCCGACTTATGGTCAAGGGCTTTTGCGTCTTCTGGGGTAGACCCGGATTTTTATTCAACAAGACCCCGCGCCAGGGAAGAAAAGCTCCCCTGGGAATTTATCGAGATCCGTTAGATATCCCCGCCAATTTGACAAGCGGGTGTATATAATGTATACTCTTCATAAAATTATAATAATGACAGGAGGATACGATGAGTCTATTCAGGAAGTTGGTGCTCGGTAATAAAGGCCTTCGCTATAAACTGCTTATCGCCTTCAGCCTTATGTCAATAATACCGCTTTTGGCTTGCATGTATGTCATCTCCAACTACGTATTTCCTCAGGTAGACAATCTTTTTGCGGTAAGCGTCGTGGTTATCGTTGCTATAGGAATAGCCGTATTGGGATTAGCGCTCGCAAGAGGGCTTGTCGACCCGGTCATAGGTATGGCGATAGAAGCGAAGATAATCGCCAGCGGCGAATACGACAGGAACCTGTCTGTATGCCGGGTCGATCAACATGATGACTCAGAAAGTCAAGTCGAACCTCGACGAGCTCAAAAGCTACAGTCAAAGGATGAGGGAGATAAATGTCGATATCCATAAGAAGGTCATGGCTTTATCGAGCCTTTTGCAGATAGGCGATACGATATCGGCGCGTTCGATACAGATCGAGCCTTTGCTCTCGCTAATAGTGGAGCGTTCGGCAAGCGTGCTCGACACCGGATACGGGGCCTTCTATTCGCCGGCTAAGGACGGATCCGGGATTTTCAAGGCAGGGGTATTATACAATCTCGATAGTGAGAAACTTACAGATGTCACAATAAAAAAAGGCGGGCATGAATTCCTCGATAGGATCCTCGAGGCAAGGGCTATAGTTACTGTCGATAAATCTGCGAAGCCGTCAAAAGAGCTGGAAAGCTTCAGGTCCGCGTATAATGTGAAAAATTTTCTCGTGATACCGGTATATTCCGGAAGAAACGATCTCGGCGTTCTCTTCATAGGTTCGAGGATAGAGGACTTAAGATTCAAGGACGATGATATTGAGCTTTTGAAGGTCTTCGCGAAGCAGGCCACCATAGCGATAGAAAGCGATATCTTATCGAAGAAGACCGATCAGCTGGCGATAAAAGACGATCTGACCGATCTGTACAATAAGACATTCATAATGGGCAGACTTGAGGAAGAGATCAGGCGGGCAATATTCTACCAGAGACCCTGCTCCTTTATAGTCTTCAACATCGATAATTTCAGGAAGTTCCGGGATACTCACGGAGAGCTTGCTGCGGAGGAGGCGTTAAAGAGGTTGGCAAAGATATTCCGAGACAACCTGACTCCGGTAGGCAAAGCGGCCAGAATCGGCGGCGACGATTTTGCGATGCTCTTGCCAGAAAAGAACAAGAAAGAGGCGGGCGATATAGCTGAAGGGCTCAGGAAGAAGATAGAAGGTGCCAATCTCCTTCGCCAGGGACAGGCGTCTCTAACTGTAAGCTGCGGCGTAGGTGAGAACCCGATAGACGGCGCTACCGCCGAAGAACTTTACAAGAAAGCGACTGCCGCGGTCAAAGAAGCAAAATCCATGGGCAAAAACAGGGTTGTGGTATAGGTGTCAAGCTAGTGCGGAGCCTCCCCGAATGGGAAAACCATTAATCTCGAAACCTAATACGAAAGGAACCGTATACAAATGGCGCAGGATATAAAAAGACTCCTCAAGATGATGGTGGAGAAGAAGGCCTCCGATATACATATCACTACTAATTCTCCGGTACGGCTGAGGATAGACGAAAAACTTTTTCCGGTTGATGACAAGGTTCTGACGGCCGAAGAGACGAAGGAGCTGGCGTATAGTATGCTCAGCGCCGACCAGATAAAGAAGTTTGAGTCGGATCTTGAGCTCGACATGGCCTTCGGCTTGAAGGACTTGGGGCGATTCAGGGTCAACGTCTTCAGGCAAAGAGGTTCGGTGGCCGTCGCGATCAGGCTGATCCCTGACAAGATATGGTCGTTTGAGGAGTGCGGGCTTCCGGTGGATGTGGCTCTTTCTTTGTGCAAGAAACCTAAAGGACTCGTCCTTTTGACCGGAGCTACCGGGAGCGGTAAATCGACCAGCCTCGCCTCGATGATAGATTGGATAAATGACAACAGAAGCTGCCATATAATAACCGTGGAGGACCCGATAGAGTTTGTGCACAATAATAAGAAGGCGATAGTGAATCAGCGTGAACTGGGAGGCGATACGTATTCATTCGCCAGTTCCCTTAAGCATGCGCTGAGACAGGATCCGGATGTTATACTGATAGGTGAGCTAAGGGATCTGGAGACGATAGAAGCGGCTCTTATAATAGCCGAGACCGGCCATCTTGTATTCTCGACTCTCCACACATCGGACTGCGTCCAGACGGTGAATAGGATTATAGATGTCTTTCCGTCACACCAGCAGCAACAGATAAGAACGCAGCTCTCTTTTGTATTGATAGGCGCTCTCTCGCAGCAGCTGATACCGAAGGCCAAAGGCGCCGGGCGCGCGCTTGCCGTGGAAGTGATGATAGTTACGCCCGCCATAAAGAGCCTGATAAGAGAATCGAAGGTGCACCAGATATATTCCGTCATACAGACTTCTCAGAAGGACGGCATGAAGACGATGAACCAGTCACTTTACGAGCTTTATCAGAAAAACCTTATAACTTACGAAGAGGCGCTAGACAGATCCACCGACCAGGATGACCTTAAGAGAATATTCAAAAAGTAGGGGAGAATAATGCTTCAGGCAAAACGAATAGTATCCAAGCAGCTGGGCGAGCTGCTTCTCGAAAGAGGTATAATAAACGCGTCCCAGATCGAGAAGGCCCTCAAGATACAGAAGGAAAAGGGCGGCCTTATAGGTCAGATACTCGTCATGCTTGGGTTCGCCAAAGAAGAGGAGATAGCGCAGGCCCTAACCGTTCAGTACGGCTTTCCTTACCTGCCTCTGGAATGTTATGATATAAATCCTGAAGCGATAAAACTGATACCGGAACAGGTCGCCAGGCAGTATAACCTCATAGCCATAGACAAGATCGGGGATCTCCTTACTATAGCGATGTCCAACCCGTTAAACTTTCAGGCTACCGAAGATATAGAGATGATCACAAAGGGCAAGGTCCAGGTATTCGTAAGCACGATGACGGACATATCAAACGCCATAACCAAATACTATCAGAAAAAATAATCCATGGTCATAGGGCTAAAAGAGAAGCTCACGAAGATCCTCATAGATAAGGAGCTCATAAAACAGGAGGATCTCGAGAAGGCGCTTGTCGCCCAGAAGGAGAAGGGCGGATCGCTCTCGGATATGCTTGTGGATATGGGGTATATTTCCAGAAACGATCTCATGGTCGTTCTTAGTAATGAATTAGGTATTCCTCCTATAAATCTCGCCCGATATAAGATAGATCCCAATGTTATTAAGTTAATTCCTAAAAAAATAGCCAAGAGCTATAGGATAATGCCGATATCCAAGATAGGCAACATTCTTGTAGTAGCGATGGCTGATCCGCTAAATATATTTACAATAGATGATATAAAAACCCTTACAGGTTTCAGCTTAAGCCCCGTCATAACTACCGAGAAAGATATAAAGGAAGCCTTAAGCTTCTATTACGATGAGAGCGCTAATATAGCTATAGACAAGATAATAGACGATATGGAGATCGGCGTCGATATCCGCTTACTTAACGATAAATTGTCGGATGATCAGAACTCTGCCGAAATGCTCAGGATGACTCAGGATGCTCCGGTGGTTAAGATAACTAACCTTCTTCTTTCGGAGGCCGTTAATTTAAGAGCCAGCGATATATTAATAGAACCGATGGGTGAGGCGCTAAGGATACGGTATAGGGTCGACGGTATTTTACAGGAGGGAAGGCGTCCGCCGAAAGTACTGCACAGCGCCATAGTGTCGCNGCCATAGTGTCGCGCTTAAAAGTAATGTCCGATCTCAACATAGCGGAGCGCAGGCTTCCTCAGGACGGGCGCTTCAAGGTTAGGCTCCATTCAAGGGACGTCGATTTTCGTATATCGGTGCTGCCTTCCAGCATGGGCGAGAAAGTGGCCTTGAGGATACTCGATAAGTCACAGGCGATGCTTGACATGGATAAGCTCGGTTTTGATCAGGGGTCTTTAGAGGAGATAAAAAAAGCGGCTCTGCGCCCGCACGGGATGATACTGGTATGCGGGCCGACAGGATGCGGCAAGACGACGACGCTATATTCCATAATGCAGCATGTGAATGCTCCGGAGAAGAATATAGTTACCGTAGAGGACCCGGTGGAATACCTGATAGACGGCGTCAATCAGGTAACTGCCCGCCCTGAGATAGGCTTGACCTTCGCCAATGCGCTTAGATCGATCTTGAGACAGGATCCCAATATCATAATGATAGGCGAGATACGGGATTTTGAGACCGTCGATATAGCTATAAAGGCGGCGTTGACAGGACACCTCGTTCTTTCGACATTGCACACCACGACCGCCACCGGGTCGGTCATAAGGCTCGTGAATATGGGGGTCGAACCGTTCCTCATCACTTCGTCGATCGTGCTTGTAGCGGCGCAGAGATTGGTCCGAAAGATCTGCCCTAATTGTAAAGAAATCCACGAGATG
>JAPLMF010000105.1:6449-7158 GCA_026387155.1 Candidatus Omnitrophota bacterium | reverse complement strand
GGGGGGGGGGGGGGGGGGGGCCGTCGTCGGTCTCCGCCACGGTCTCCGCCAGCTGATCTCCCAGGGACTTTACATGGGCCTTATCCTCTTCCGACAATAATTCTATGCCCTTATTCGCCACAATATTAAAAACATCCTTGAACGCTGACTCCTTGCCTATCGGCGCATCTACCGCGACACAATGTTTACGGAACTTCTTCTGGATGTCATCGAAGCATTTATCATAGTCTGAGTGCTCTTTATCCAGCATGTTTATGAAGAATATGCACGGCACGCCCATCTCTTTTGCCAGGCGATAAGCTTTCTCCGTACCTATCTCTATCCCACTTGTCGCGTTAACGACCACTACACACACATCGGCCGCGCGTAATCCACCCACCATCTCCCCTACAAAATCCAGATACCCTGGGGTATCGATTATATTTATTTTCTTACCAGCATAATTGAAACTTATCAAAGAAGAGCCCAGCGAGCATTTTCTCTCCTTCTCGTCCTCGTTATAGTCGGATACGGTATTACCTTCCCGGACGCTGCCCATCTTTGGTATGATGCCGGCTCTATGCAAAAGCGCTTCTGCAAGAGAAGTCTTTCCAGACCCGGAATGGCCCAAAAGTATCAAGTTCCTGATATCCTTTGCTCCAAAACTAGCCATTGATGTTACTCCTGTTTTTGCTAATTCTGTAACATTGCAATGTTACCCAATATATTG
>JAPLMF010000105.1:4429-6433 GCA_026387155.1 Candidatus Omnitrophota bacterium | reverse complement strand
TTGGCAAGACGGAAAAGTCAAGACAATATAGACCCGAGTTGCGTGGTTATTTTTCTATCAATATCTCATTCAGGATACCGTCTTTGGTGAAGAAAAGGCTTATCTTGGGCCCCTTGGAGAAATCGGAGGTTGCCGGTTTATATATCCACTTCTCCCTATCGGTTCCGTAGTCGCCGACCATGACTACGGGTCCCCTGTATTTTTCCAATATGGTTTTCTTATTCGCGCCTTTTACTATATTTTTGCTCTCTATGGCGCGTTTTATGCCTTCATACGTCCGGGTCTCCTCGGAATAGGCTTTGGCTATCTCCCCCTGGCTCTTGCCCACCTCAATAAGGGAGTCGAGACCATCGGCGCGCAAATACCCCGGACCCGTAAAAACAAAAATCAATACAAACACCGCTATCTCAGTACTTTTCATTTTTAGTCCTGTTTAGTCCTGTCATCTATTCGTTGACTACATTGGCAGCTCGCTCTACTTTGCCGCCGGGGCCGTAAACTATCACCGCCTGCGTACCGTACGCAGGCTCTTTTCTTATTATATCGTCCGGTTCCGATTCTCCGTCGCTCATATATTGTCTGGCTACAAGTTTCCCCGACTCGCTGAATGTCCTCCGGGTCCTTGGCTTGCCATCTGTCCCGTAAGTCGTCTCCTGGAATACCTTACCATCAATATACCGCCATCTCTTCGCGGCCCAGCCGTCAAGGCCTTCGCGAAGATTGCCGTTTGCGTCGTAAAGGCTTATCTCAATCTTGTTGCCGAGCGAATCATACTTCTCTACGCGCTCCAGACTGCCGCCCTGCTCGTAAAAATTCCTGATGGTTATGCTGTATTCCGGGTCGTATACGACGGTCTCTTTTATCGCGCCGCTATCCCAACGGCTGACTTCGGTGACCTCAGCGTCCTTGGCGGAGCAGACATAAGAGGCACTGATAATAATCGCGATCAGAATAATAACAGTCTGAATGATCTTCATTGGATAATATGATAATACCGGCACCGCCTAAAGGCAAGTATTTTCCACATAATAAGGCCTCCCCATATTCCGGGAAGGCCCTTTTAGATACTTTATATCTGTATATTATTCTTCGTCTATTATGCTCTTACCGCCTACCAGTTTCTTCATGGCTTTACTCTGTTTATCCTGGCGGTTCTTTATGCCCAGAATCTTCGCCTCATCATTCTTACTGGCGGAAACAGTCTCCTCTGTCCTGGTAACCGAAACGATCGAACCTCCCTGGTTTAGCTGGATCGGTCCGCCATTAATAACCTGAACCTCTGTCGCACCAACATCTATACTGCCTTCGATGATCGAAAAAAAGCTGCCCATTGGTACATAACTTGTGGCTACAATGGATCCGGAGCTGTTTGATGTTATGGTTACGGCATTGCTGTAGGAAAAATTACCCATCGATATGGATGCGCCGATGTTTCCGGTATAACTGTTAATATCACCGAGCGAGGAGTAACTAATCCCTTGAAGGCTGCCATCAGGATTATACGTAAAAACGGCATTTCCTGTAAACCAAGTACCGCTTACATCTTTCATGTTACCGATATCAGCGAAATACATATTGTATATGACGCCGCTATCGGCCTTTATGGTATCTACGGTTGGAGTAACTTCTAAAGTCTTGATATCCTGGACCGCCTTAGCACCCGGTCTTATCGTAGATGTCTTTTGCTCAATAACATTCTGCATTTCCACGGCTTCTTTGCTGACCACCTGTCGATCAGCTGCTCTGTCAAGCGTAACGGCAGGAACCCCATCTGCGTAGTAATTGGTCTTGGCATCTACGCCATTATCCTTGGCTACTGTATTTCCGTCGGCACATGCAGCACTGCAAATTACCAATGATACAAATAGCATCAACCCTAAAATTTTTCTCATATATATCTCCTTCGTTTTGTTGACATAAGTATACCATCTGCAGAATTAGAGTCAATCCTCAAAATATAGGTTTTTTATACCTTAACAAAATATATACTCTTACAATCTCTTC
>JAPLMF010000105.1:0-4399 GCA_026387155.1 Candidatus Omnitrophota bacterium | reverse complement strand
CCAGGATAGGGCGGCGCATATATCAGAACAT
This sequence comes from Candidatus Omnitrophota bacterium, assembly GCA_026387155.1. Taxonomy (GTDB): domain Bacteria; phylum Omnitrophota; class Gorgyraeia; order 2-01-FULL-45-10; family 2-01-FULL-45-10; genus JAPLMF01. The sequence continues at coordinate 4,368 of JAPLMF010000105.1, read as the reverse complement.
CTCGTATAGGGACGCATGTGAAAGTGCTCCCAGAAACTGTCAGGCGTTGACCTATACGGTGATCGTAGACCTCACAATAATATTTTCCGTCATCTCGTTTTTTTAAATTGGCACATGGATCGCTCCCGCCGGCGCCGCAGCAGGCAGCGCAACGTTTACAAAGAGATTCATACTTTTTCTCTTCTTCTTTCTGTTTTCTTATATATCCGGACAGGTCTCCTGAGATCATTGCCCTTTATCCTATCTTAAGTGCCCATATGCCCAGAGTTATAAGCGCCACCCCTCCCACCTTAAACGGAGTTACCGACTCACCGAAGAGCACTACGCCTAATATAAAAGAGACTACCGGAAAGCTCCCGGCTATAGGAACGAAGCTCGATACTTCGCCCAACTTTAGCCCGTGGAAGAACATGAGCTGACCCACAAAATTCGCCAAAAAACCTGCCGATATTAGAAGGATGAGAGATCTCAGATTTATCTCTGTCAATTCTTTACGCGCGGATAGGAATATCCCTAAAAGCACCATCCCCAGCGCCACTCCTATACACCTGTAAAATATACCTACGAACGGACTTACCCTGCTAAGGGCGGCCTTTTCAATTATCGGTACGACACCCCAAACACATGCGGTTATTATCGCCCACTTAAACGCTGTCATACATCTTCTCCTACTTATTCCCGCCAGCCTTATTCTCTACTGTTACCCTCGTCACCTTAGCCGGAATACGACTATCTTCGCCTTTGCGTACATACTCGACAGTGACATTATCACCCACTCCAATATCCGAAAGCTTTATATCATCTGAATACATCGTAGCCTCCGAACGCAGCTTTGTATCGGACGATACCGGAAATACCATGGGCATGCCGGCGTCTACCGTAATAGCAGACCCGCTTCTATCAACAGCCGTTACCCGTCCTTCCGATACCCTAAGATTTGGATCATCAAGGTCCTTATCCCCGAAAGATATCGCCGGCTGTATAAAGACCGAAGTCGCTAAGCATACGACTATAAATAGTCTTCTCGCCATGTCCACCTCCCTTATTTTCCGTATTTCACTTTCATGAATAATATATACCCGCAGAATACGAGCGTAACACAATTCGCCGCTATGATAGGAGTGCTCCCGGTCAATACACCATAGACCAGCCAGCTTGCGACGCCGAACGCGAATATTATAAACATAAATAAAGACAAGTCATGCGCGCTCTTTGTACGATGAATTTTTATCATTTGCGGCAGAAACGATAACGTTGTACAGAAACCCGCCACCGTTCCTATAAATGTCACACTATCCATAATAGCTACTCGTTCTTTCTAACCCTGAAATTTTCTCTGTAAAATTTCAGGATGGTAATCCAGGAATTTTTAGTTTACAAAAATTCCGGATAAATCATATCGGCCGCCGGAAAGATACCGGCGGCCGATACCGCAAACGGCTATTTACCCAAAAATCCGCTATATCTTGTATACCTTGTCATGCGGATGGACCTTCTCGGCGACTTTTATGCCGATCAAATCCCCCTTATTCGCTTCCGATACGTTCTTGTGCTCTATCTGTATCGAACTTAGGTTCTGCGCAAAATCTGTCGTATTCCCTTTTATGCGTATCCTGTTACCTACCTTAACAAAATCGCTCAATTCTATTATTCCTACACTCAAATGGCTATAGTAGTGAGTAATCTTGCCTATCTCTCTACCCTGCACCACATCTTTTATCGAGTCCTCACACTTATTACAGACCGACGGGTCTTTCTTCGACGGCCTTAATCCGAAAAACTTAGACACTATCCACTTATATATGAAACCTTCAAGCGGCGCGTCGCATTTTTTACACTTCTTTCCCATATACCCCTCCATTTCCGCTTTACTCCTAATTCCCAACTCTTAACTGACAAACTATTTCTTCATTGACCTTCTCTTGCGCTTTCTCATCGCAAGCCGTTTCATTCTTCTAGTATTCTTCTTAGGCAACGTAACCTCCGTTTCTATCTGTAATTGTTAAATGTAAGTGCAACCGGAAAATCAATCTTCCTTAAGTGCTCTATCACAGACTGAAGGTCGTCTTTTTTCGGCGAGAAGACTCTTACTTTTTCTCCTTCGATCTGAGGCTGAATCTTGAGGCCTAAACCTTTTATAACCTTAACAAGCTCTTTGGCTCTATCCTGCGGTATGCCGGAGGCGAGCTCCACCAGCTGTTCTATGCATCCGCCGGATACTTTCACGGCTTCTTTAAAAGTTAAAAGCTTCTTCGATACACCTCTTTTTATGAGCTTATTAACCAGGATATCGGTGAGGGATTTTAGTTTGAAATCGTCATCGGCAAGCAAGGTCAGATTCTTTTCCGTACGATTATATGTTATGGCTGCCTTACTTCCCTTAAAATCGAATCTCTGGGCCAACTCTTTCTGGGCCTGGTTTACGGCGTTATCAACTTCCTGCAGGTCCGCTTCCGACACTATATCGAATGAAAAATTTTCTTTAGCCATTTTATACCTACTACCAGTGCGCCCCGGCAACCGGCGCCTTGCCGTCTTTAGGCTTAGGTTCTATCGGCTTACCGGTATCTGTTTGGCTGGCATAATCCTCGATGATTATACTCTTCTCCCCGGAGGTATATTGGCCTATCTTATTGAACATATCCGTTATCGCTCCGGATACAAAATCATCTTTACCGACCTGGGCATCTTCGGCGTAGACCGGGATGCTAGCAATTAAAATAGCCACCATCAATATCAAAATCTTTAACATATTTCCAGACTCCTTATTAGTATAACCACTTAAGTATACCACGATTTGACAAGTCCCTCCACTAATTGTTCACATCAGTGGACCCGGTATCCATGGCATTTTCCATTCCCTGAACCGCTGCCTAAAACACCGTGTTAGTAATATGGCAGTATTAATATTACCACATATAGTGCGATTTGGCAAAAAAAAGAGCCTCGTAGCGTTAACTACGAGGCTCTAATATACCCCGGCACTGGCCTACTCTCCCAACTAGTTGCCCAGTAAGTACCATCGGCGCTGAGGGGCTTAACTACCGTATTCGGAATGGGAACGGGTGTGGCCCCCTCGCTAATAGCACCGGGAATTTCTGAAAATCGATGACAACATGTAAAAAGCAATTAGATGTATCCAGCAAAAATTAAGGTCAAGCCGAACGACCGATTAGTACGCTTAAGCTGAAGGCCTCGCAGCCCGTACACTTAGCGCCTATCAACCACGTAGTCTCCGTGGGGTCTTCAGGGATATCTATTCTTGGAGAGGGCTTCGTGCTTAGATGCCTTCAGCACTTATCCTTTCCGAACGCGGCTACCCAGCCATTGCCACTGGCGTGACAACTGGAACACCGTAGGTTCGTCCATTCCGGTCCTCTCGTACTAGGAATGGCCCTCCTCAAATATCCTACGCCTGCATCAGATAGAGACCGAACTGTCTTACGACGTTCTGAACCCAGCTCACGTACCACTTTAACCGGCGAACAGCCGGACCCTTGGGAGCTTCTCCACCCCCAGGATGTGATGAGCCGACATCGAGGTGCCAAACCGCGTCGTCGATGTGAACTCTTGGACGCGATCAGCCTGTTATCCCCGGAGTACCTTTTATCCGTTGAGCGATGGCGCTTCCACACGCCACCACCGGATCACTAAGACCTACTTTCGTATCTGCTCGGCATGTACGCCTCACAGTTAAGCTCTCCTCTGCCTTTGCACTCACCATGCGATTGCCGACCGCACTGAGAGAACCTTTGTACGCCTCCGTTACATTTTAGGAGGTAACCGCCCCAGTCAAACTGCCCGCCTGGCATTGTCCCTTAGCCGGTTTCACGGCTACAGGTTAGAATCCTAATTCAACAAGGGTGGTATTTCACATTTCCGCTCCACCACGGCTAGCGCCGCGGCTTCAAAGCGTCACACCTATGCTACACATACAGGATCAAAATCCAGTACCAGGATACAGTAAAGGTTCCGGGGTCTTTTCGTCTTGATGCAGGTAACCGGCATCTTCACCGATGCTACAATTTCGCCGACTCTCTCGTTGAGACAGCAGTTCCATTGCTATACCATTCGTGCAGGTCGGAACTTACCCGACAAGGAATTTCGCTACCTTAGGACCGTTATAGTTACGGCCGCCGTTTACTGGGGCTTCAAGTCAGAGCTTCATCGCGCCTTGCGGCGCAACTGACCCCTCCTTTTAACCTTCCAGCACCGGGCAGGTATCAGACCCTATACATCCTCTTACGAGTTAGCAGAGTCATGTGTTTTTGCTAAACAGTCACAGAACTCACTTTAGTGTCACTCCTTCGCGCTACATGAGAAATCACTTTACGCTAGTGGAGCACCCCTTCTTCCGAAGTTACGGGG
>JAPLMF010000084.1 GCA_026387155.1 Candidatus Omnitrophota bacterium | reverse complement strand
AAAAAGTTCATTGAGAATAACGCGTCCAAGCAGTATCGGATATCAACGCATCCAGATTTTGTCACGTACGATCGGGCTAATTTATTGAAGCACACGGATTCAACTGTTAAGGATTTGGCGAGAAAGTTGCCGAAGGGGTAGAGGGCTGGGATTGCGGTTTTAGGGGGTCAAAACGGGCATTTTGCTGGATTTTTGCCGGTGTTGTGATAAAATGCCCTTATTATACGGTCGGGTACTGTCGATTGGCTCCCCTAAGGATATAAGCGCTCCCATACTACGTTTACGGTAAAGTGGTATAAGTAGGCTTGTTTCAAGGGGTTGTAGGGTTCGCCTACCGTCCACGACTACCCGCCATACGTACCAATTCGAACTGTGCCGGACGCGGGACCGCGATTTTGTACGCCCCTCGTTCGTCGTGTACTGATTCGTGATCAAACGAACCTCGGGGGTTCGTAGGGGGTTTGCCATGAAAAGGAATATTATGACGCGGGGAGCATGTCATCTTTTGGCGGCCGTGGCATCAATCGCTGTCTGTTATGCCTTGGCGTATGCGGATTCTGATCCGATTTCACCAGAATTAAGAAATGCCGAAAGAAGCATAGAGCAGCTCACAGAAATATTCTCCAGAACCGAGAATGTGATAGAGCTAAAGCGTATTGAGACAAGTCAGCGGGGTCAGCATCTAGCAGCAGCGATAGTCGCATTATTGCATGAGTATGAAGAATCGATCGCTCGGGCGCTGGCCCGCGCCGAATATACGGCGAATAGAGGGGGAAATATCTACGGTATATTTAATACAATGCAGGAATTCGGCAGGAGAAGTGTGGATGCCCTCGCAAGAATTATAGTAAATACAAGACGCGGCATGCAGCCCAACAGCGCGATACAGCATGCCATAGATGCGACCAATAATTTTATGTAAAGAGATAAAACCCGCGAATAAAGACCGTCTCACAGTATAGTTAAAATAAATTAATTAAAATATGCGAGCCGCCCAAAATGCAATAGCTGAATTGTTGCAAATATGGTGCGCGCTTGGATAGATTTGGGGATGGTTCTGCCGGCAATCCTGGATCCGTTCGGACAAAATAGGGACAGCACGCTACCTTAGGCGGCGTGCGCGCTTAATGGTCGCGACACTAACACCTAGGCTATTTGCAATATCGCGGCCTGAAAGGCCGAGCACCGACAATTCCTTCACCTTTTGAGCTAGCTTTTGGTATAATGCTATCCTAACAGGTGTTTGAATTACTATGCGGGCGGTGAGCTCAGAGGCGGTTCGAATTGGTTGCACTCGCGTCCGCCATTTTTATTTGACATAGTTCATCACTTATGATACACTTTGTATGGAGGTGAATATGGCCACAAAACTACCGAGGCTTAATGTTGTACTCGAACCGCCGGTCTATTTTGCTATAGTCCGTATGGCTAAAAGGGATGGTGTTTCAATGTCCCTGAAGGCTCGTGATCTCATACGCGAAGCGATTGAGTTTTGCGAGGATGCTTATTGGGTTAAGCAAGCGGCAGCCAGGGAGAGGACGTTGAAGCATAGTAAAATGTTATCGCATAAAGAGGTCTGGGGTAAGTAATGGAATATAGTTTGGGCTACCACCCGGACGTATTAAAAGAAGACCTTAAGGGTGTTCCTGCTAATATTAAGGCTAGGATCAAAAAGGCCATAGAAGCCAGACTTTTGACTGATCCTATTCTCTCAGGACAGCCTCTTAGGCAGAGTTTAAAAGGTTATAGGAAGTTACGAGTTGGTGATTGGCGGGTAATCTATCGGGTTGATCTTCCGGACATAATTATAATGAAAATAGGTCACAGGCGTGATGTATATCAGGAAGTATTTCGTAGGATAGGTCCGAATAATTAATTGGCTTTAAATAAAAAAGACATTTTTCTAACTGAGATGGCGTGCGCGTTTGACGGTTGTGATACTAATGCCTAAGCTGCTTGCAATATCCTTACGAGATAAACCTAGAACTGACAATTCCTTCACCTTTTGAGCTAGCTTTTGGTATAATGCTGTATAATTTGCCACGCAAATTATATGCCTACTGTCTGTTGATAGCCTTGCGGGCTATCCTAACATGTGTTTGGATCGCTATGCGGGCGACGAGCTCGGATGCGGTTCCCCCACTATGGAATTAAATGGACGGGCGGGGTCCCGCCAAAGCGAAGCGACGGCGGGGGAATTGGTTGCACTCGCGTCCGCCAGTTTTGACGAACTTTATTTACCGCGTCTTAAAATAAGGAGACGATATGGCAGTTAAGAAGGTGGATGAGAAATATCGATGTAACGTTTGCGGCAACGAGGTCACCGTTACAAAGGTAGGCGGCGGCGAGCTCGTTTGCTGCGGACAGCCCATGGAAAAGATCGAGAATAAATAGACCCGATGAAATCAAGGATTTATCTTTGTCTTTTATTCTTTATTCTGATGGGGGTTTATACGAATAACACAAACTCAGAAGATAAAAATAAGATAGCTGTTTTCAACGCCGGCACCGGAAAGATCGAAGAAGTTGAGCGCATAGTAAAATCCGATGCCGAATGGAAGAAGGTTCTCACTCCCGAACAATACCGGATCACCCGCGAAAAAGTTACGGAGGCGCCGTTCACCGGAAAGTGCG
>JAPLMF010000002.1 GCA_026387155.1 Candidatus Omnitrophota bacterium | reverse complement strand
CTTATAAAATTAATCTTCAGGAGGCCTGGAAAACTCATTTACGGCATTCAAGCCGGATGCCACTTCAGGTATTATGCCCATCTTCTTATATATGGGCCGTATCGCTTGCCTTATGACAGGGAGTTTGTTCGCGAATACGGCGGAAGCGGCGAGACACAATATGGCACAGACGACTAGAGTATTTGATGCTCCTATCCTGCTTGCCATGATACCCGACAACAGGCTGCCTATCGGAGCCGTCCCGATGAATGCCATCGTGTAAAAACTCATCATGCGCCCGCGTTTATCGTCATCTGCTATCGTCTGCAGTATAATATTCGAAGCGGCCATATGGGCCATGACCCCAAAACCGGTAATTACCAGCACCGTCATCGATACGGCCAGGCTTTTCGAAAATGAAAACGCCGCCAGCGATAATGCAAATATCGAGGCGGAGATCACCAACATCCTGCCGAGGCCCCTGACGGTCCTTCGGGAAGCCAGATAGAGAGTAGCTCCCAGCGCGCCTATACCTGCCGAGGACATCAGAAATCCGAGCGTCTCGGGGCCTCCGCCGATAATATCCCTGGCAAATATGGGCATTAGGACCACATAAGAGGCTCCGGTAACACTTACTACGCTTAAAAGGAGCAATATATGCCGTATCGGAATGGATTTTGAAACATAATTAAAACCTTCACGTATCCCCTCTATGACTTTATAATTTTTCGGCTTACTCTCCCGAAGGGCCACTCTCATCGCGGCGAGGGACAATATCACGGCTATAAAACTCAAACCGTTTATTAAAAAACAGACGCCCTCTCCCCAGACGGCTATAAGTATGCCTGCTATGGACGGCCCGATGAGCCGCGCAACATTGAACTGCAGCGAATTTAACGCTATAGCGTTGCCAAGGATCTCTTTGCGTTCAACCATATCAACTATAAAAGACTGTCTCACCGGCATATCAAAAGAATTAACGCACCCTAGTACCACACCCAGCACAATTATATGCCAAACCTCTATTTTACCGCTTAATGTCAGGGCGGCAAGCACAATGGCCTGCACCATGGATATAGCTTGCGTTACGATCAGTATACGGCGCTTATTACCTGTATCTGCAAAGAACCCTCCCAGCGGCCCCAGTAAAAATATCGGCGCCTGGCTCGAGAACCCTACGATCCCTAGCATAAAAGGTGAATTTGTCAGACGATAGGCAAGCCAGCCGGAGGCGACCGCCTGCATCCAGGTGCCGACCATTGATATACCCTGGCCCACGAAAAATAGCCTGAAGTTCCTGTAACCAAACGCCCTGAATATCTTCATTGAAATATTTAGCTCTTTATCCTGCAGAAAAAGTTGTCCATTTTCGCAGCCACTTTATCCCGTTCCTGGTCGGCGGTTATGACGTGGTAGGAATTATATAAAAGGACTATCTCCTTGGTCTTTGAAGCTATACTGTCATATATAAATTTGGAATTTTTGGTGCTCGTCATGTCATCATCTTTTGCCTGTATAAGCTGAACGGGGAATCGCATTCCGGGAAGCCTCTCGGAAACATATTTAACGAGAAGCTGGAGCTGGTACAAAAGAGAGACCGGAAAATAAGGATAGCCGTACTGGGCGACATTATCCAGATCCATGAGAGTGGCATTTTTGTAATATCTGTGGATCCGTTCTTGTATTATCTCATTCTTTATCCCATATGGAGGCTCTTCCTTAAAATAGGCTATATATCTGATCGGCGAGTGAGCTAAAAATAAAAAGTACTTCGACCATGGTGTATTCCATCCATCATAGAATAACGTCGGAGCAAGGCAGCTTACTCCGGAAATCCTATCCGGAAACTCATACGCCAGGAGAAGGGCGAGTATAGCTCCCATCGAAAGGCCGGAGACGAATATGCGCCCTTT
>JAPLMF010000077.1 GCA_026387155.1 Candidatus Omnitrophota bacterium | reverse complement strand
GCCATAATACTGTCTAATAACGGTATAGCCGAGAAAGAGAAAACACTCTCCTCGTTCACGGAAAAATTGAAACGTTATTCTACGCTCAAAGAGGCCGTCGAGGCCTTGAGCGCGTCACTTTCGCTTGATGAAGTGAGCCGGCTTATAATAGAAAAGTCCAGAACTACGCTCAATAAGGTCGGGAGGGTGCTGCTGTATCTCGTAGATACAGAAAAACAGGAGCTCATGCTATCGGTTTCGCACGGTTCTTCAAGGGTCAAGGCGAAGCGCGGGGACATATTCGACCATTGGGTGCTTCGACACAGGAAGTCTCTCATCATAGAGGACGTGTTTAAAGATTTCAGGTTTCCGCTGCATGATGAGGATATTCTTGAGGAGACGTTCAGGTCGATGATATCGGCGCCTCTTGTGAGCGAGAATAAAGTAATAGGCGTATTACGAATGGATTCGCCGTATGAGGCTTTATATACGCAGGACGACTTAAGACTCCTGGATATATTATCCGACCTCGGGGCGCTTGCCATACAGAACTCATATCTATATTTAAGGACCCAGGAGCTTGCAATAATGGATTCGCTTACCGGATTGGCCGTCAGGCGCCATTTTGTAGACAGGCTTAAAGCGGAGATAAAGAGGTCTGCTAGAAAAGGGACGAAGTTAGCCGTATTGATGTGCCGAGGCGGAAGGGATCAGGAGGGCTATAAAAGATTCGCCCCTTAAACTCAGGCGACAGGATGCGAATATAACGGTATCCATAGGAGTATCCTATTACCCGGAAGATACTGTGCTTGAAGAGGAGCTCGTCAGAATGGCGGACGACCGTCTTTATAAAGCAAAGGCCGGCGGAAGGGACAGAGTTTGCTAGCGTATATTGTCTATTGCATGATTGCAGTTATTATGATTTTAACGGCCATCTGGTACAGAAAGGCTGTGTCTCAGGAGGAGTATGAATATGAGGCGCGGCTCGAAATAATGGATGGCAAGAACCGTATTTTGCGGGAAAAGTTCGAAGGCTTGCGTCTGGCGGAAGAGGATATGGGAACTCGGGAAGCCGCCACGGTAGGGCTCTATGAGGTAACCCGGGATATGTCGGCACATCTTAAGTTTAATGATATATTTAAAGTCTTCAGCTCTTTTCTGAAGAGTAATTTTAGTTTCAAGAAGTGCGAGCTATTGGTATTGGAGAAAGACGAGGGGAGTTCCAATCATCTCGGTAAAGTTTACGGGGTTTGGAAGGAAGACCCAATGCTCGGTTCCGAAAGGGTTGTAGATTACGAGAAGATGATAAGATATTTTCTGGCGCGGCCCGAACGTATCTGTATTGATAATATAAGAGGTAGCATAGATACAGAAGAGATCGGACTTGGAGATCCAACGACTAAGTCTTTTCTCGGAGTACCTCTTTCCAGCGACGGGAAGCCGGTAGCGATACTTATAATAGAGAATCTGGCCGCAGACGAGCTGGAGAAGTTCGGGATCCTTGCGATACAATTATCCCTGGAAATAAAGAAGGTCTTCTTGTACGAGACTGTGGAGAAGATGGCTGTAACGGACTCTCTTACCGGCCATTATGTGCGAAGGTACTTTGCCGAACGCCTGGATGAAGAGCTGGGCCGTTCTGCTAGACAAGGCCTAAAATTTTCATTCCTTATGCTTGATATAGACGATTTTAAGAAGATAAACGATACATATGGACACCTGGTTGGGGACGTCGTGCTCAAGGATATAGGCCATATAATTAAAGATGATATACGCGAGATAGACCTTGCCTGTCGCTATGGCGGCGAGGAGTTCGCCGTTATGTTGCCCGAGACCTCTAAAGAGGGAGCTTTTATAGTAGCGGAGAGGATACGTAAACGCGTCGAGGAACACGTCTCATAGAAGCCGCAGACGGAGCCCTATACAAAGGGAAGAGGTCAGGCAAAAACGTTGTATGTAAGCACGATAAGTAGTATAATAACGCCCATGAAATTGCTATCGGATAATATTATTAAAAGGCGCAGGATAATGCAGATTATCCTTCTGGCATTTTTTGTATTTGCCGCTATATATCCCGAGACAGCGTCTGCCGGGTCTTCAAAAAAAGAAAATCTGGATTACAGGCGCATGATGCTGAAAAACGACCATCTTGAGGCCGGCAATATTTACTACAAAATAGAGATGTATGAAAAGGCCGTAGACCAATTCGAAAGGGCCCTCGAGATAGACCCGCAGGATAAGAAGGCAGCGGCGTTACTGGATGCCGCGAAAAACAAGATGGGTATCGCCCTTAAACCGGTTATGCCGCGCGAAGAAGAGAAGCGCCTGAAGAAACTTGAAGCCGAGAGGGAAAGAGGAGTTCGTCTTGAAGCCAAAAAGCGAGAGGCCGAAGAGGCGGCGATTAAAAAAGCCAAAGCCAGAGAGGCTATTAGCGAGGCCAAGCGAGAGCGGCAGGCGGAAGAAAAAACCCGCCGTGAAGCTTCCAATGCTTCAAAAGCAGTATCCAAAACGACGTCGCCGGCTAAAGAGGAAAAGGCCTTAGCACCTGTCGAACCCCTGCCCGAAGAGCCCGTCCAGATAAAACCGGTCGATGAGTCAGAAAAAGCCGTTAGTGAAGCCCCTGCCGTTGAGCAAACACAACCGGTCCAGGCTCCGCCAGCAAAAGAGGAAAAAGAGATTTTGCCCGTTACACCGGCAGAAAAACCCGTCCAGACCCCGCCAGTAAAAGAGGAAAAAGAGATTTTGCCCAAAACGTCGGCCGAAGAGCCAGTTCAGACAGCAGCTCCCGATAAGTCGGAAAAAGCCCCGAGCCTCATTCCGGGCAAAACGGGCAGTGCGGAACCGGTAGTAGTGAACGGTGACAAAGTTGAATATTTTCACGAACAGAAGAGGGTGATAGGTGTCGGGAACGTCTCTATAGAATATAAAGATGTCCTTCTCACCTGCGAAAAGATCACGGTATATCTCGATACTCGCGAAGCCATCGCCGAGGGTAACGTAAGGGTTGCCCAAAAGGGCGCTTTCTTTACCGGTGATAAAGTAAGTTATAACTTCGACACGCGTCAGGCATCGGTTATAGATGGTTACCTCAATGCAAATCCGTTCTACGGAAGAGCCAAAGAAGTGTCTAAGGTTGCCAATAAGGACCAGTTCAATCTGGATTACGGATATATGACGACATGCGATCTCGACAAACCTCACTACCGCATACAATCCAAGCAAGTAAAAATATATTTGGGAGACAAGGTCGTTGCGCACCATATATTCTTCTTCGTCGGGAAGGTGCCGATATTTTACTTCCCCTACTATGTCCAGCCGCTCAATGAGAAGAAGATGCATATCACGGTGATACCGGGCAATAGAAAGGAATGGGGCTATTATGCCCTCACGTCTTTCAGATATTATCTGGATGATAAAAATAAAGGTGACTTTCTTTTGGACTACAGGTCGAAGAAAGGCCTGGCTGCGGGCATAAACCACTATTACACCGTACCAAATATGGGAAATGGCGCGTTTAAAGTATACTATGCCGATGATAATGGCAAGGCCGCATTCGATCACATGGGCCCTGAACAGACGAGATATCGTTATCAAGCCAGACATGATTGGGATATGGCAGAAGATACCGGCACTAAGGTGACCTTTGAATTTAATAAGTTGAGTGATCCCAATGTGATAAAGGACTATTTTTATAACGAATATGAAGAGTTGGGCACGATTCCTGATAACTATCTATCGATCGTGACTCAGAAGAGCGAATACTCTTCCGAGTTCATGGTTAGAAAAAGTTTCAACAATTTCTATAACGTGGTAGAAAGGATGCCGGAGTATAAGTTCGATATACCAAACTTAAAGCTTTTAAAGGATCAACCGTTATACTATAAGCTTAATTCAAGCGCCGTCTACCTGAATTATGCCCCCGCAACTACTACCTATCAGAACAACGTCTTTACAAATATTACGCCACAACCCAAGGATGTCAACACGGCAAGGGTCGACGTATATAATCAGATATCGTATGCCGCGCGTGTATTCAAGGCTCTCAACCTGACCCCTTATGCCGGAGTGGAAGAGACGTACTACTCCAAGAACATATGGGACGATAAGAATCTGATAAGAGGCATATTCAAGGCCGGGCTTGATGCTTCTATAAAATTCTATAAGACATACAATGTAACTTCAGACTTTATGGGACTCAACATAAATAACCTTCGCCATGTCATAACCCCGACGGCAAACTACTATTACTCGCATCAACCGACGATCTCCAAGAATAATTTGAACCAATTCGATGCAATAGATACACTCACATCCCAGAACGGAGTGGTGCTTGGCCTTGAGAACAGGCTCCAGACTAAGCGCCTTGAAGGAGGCCAGATGAAGTCAGTGGACCTGGCAACGCTCTACATAACTAGCGACTGGGCTTTTACGCAGGACAACGGTAATACCACAATCAAATACGGTAAATTCAAAACCCTGGATTTCGAGCTTGACCTTATACCGTATTCCTGGGCATATCTGGTAGCTAAGGCGTCTATAAATACCAAAACTAACGCATTGCAGACCAGCTCGGTCGACCTGGTATCAACGGGCGGGGACAAGTGGAACCTGTCAGCCGGTTACAGGTATGCGAAAATTTCAACGGGTCTTACAAGTCTTTTTACGAATGGGTGGGATACACAAGACTGGAATCAGGGAGTTTCAACGGGTCTTACAAATCTATTCACTATGGATGGGATGTACAAGATAAGTGAAAAATGGAGGATTCGCGCTTATGAACGGTTCAATATAAAAAATGTCTCCTTCCAAGAGCAGGAATATACCATATCCAGGGACCTCCATTGCTGGATAGGGGAGTTCACTTACAATTACAGGAGTAACGGCGACCAGTCCCTCTGGTTCGTATTGAAGCTGAAAGCCTTCCCCGATTACCCGGTGGGCTTAAAGCGCACCTACTCAAGACCCAGGTTCGGATCTACTAGTACGGGGAATATACAGTAATAATCCCTCAGTTTTGCATCCATCCCGGGATGGATTTCTCGCTTGTCCCACATATTAATATCGTGATATAATATGCTCCTTAAGGGGGTACCTAATGAAGATATCCGTTATCGGGGCAGGCTATGTAGGGCTTGTGACCGGCAGTTGCTTTGCCGATCTTGGCAATGATGTCATCTGCGTGGACAATGATGCGTCCAAGATTAAGAAGCTAAAAAGCGGTAAAATCCCTATATATGAACCGGGCCTCGAAGAGCTAATAAAGCTTAATGTAAAAGAAGGACGACTCTCATTCTCTTCCGATATAAAAAACTCCGTATCCAGGTCCGAAGTAATATTCATATGCGTAGGCACACCTCCCAAGAACAATGGTGAAGCGGACCTGACATTTATCGAGGGAGTCTCGCGTGATATAGCCTTATCGATGTCTTCATATAAGCTTATCGTGGAGAAGTCAACCGTCCCGGTTAATACCGGAGAGTGGGTCGAGCGCACCATAAAAGTCCATAACCCCCGTAATGTGAAATTCGATGTTGCTTCCAATCCGGAATTCCTAAGGGAAGGCTCGGCGATAAAAGATTTTATGAACCCCGACAGAGTCATTATAGGGGTCAAGTCCAAAAAAGCCAAAGATATACTCATAGAGCTTTATAGGCCGCTCAAATCCGAGATAATCATTACCGATATAAAATCCGCCGAACTAATAAAGCACGCGGCGAATTCATTTCTGGCCATGAAGATATCCTTCATAAACTCAATATCCAACGTCTGCGACAGGCTCGGGGCCGATGTCAATGAAGTATCGCGTGGCATAGGCTTAGACAGACGCATAGGCAAGGATTTCCTGAACGCCGGCATAGGATTTGGAGGTTTCTGCTTTCCTAAAGACCTCGGGGCTTTCATACGCATATCGGAAAAGTGCGGATATGACTTCGGCATATTGAAAGAGGTGCAGCGGGTCAACGACATGCAGAAGTCCGTATTGGTGAAGAAGGTCGAGGAGATGATATGGAACCTGCAGGATAAGACGGTGGGTGTTCTGGGGCTCTCCTTCAAGCCCGATACCGATGACATAAGAGCAATAGGCATAATCTCCATCCTCGTAAAAGAGGGCGCCAGGATAAGGGCTTATGATCCGGCCGCTATGGTCAAGGCAAAGGGTGTTCTGGGCGCCAGAGTAAAGTTTTGTAAAGATGCTTACGATGTCGCCAAGAATTGCGACTGTATTATAGTAGCTACAGAATGGAATGAGTTCAAAGAGCTGGATCTTAAGAAGATGAAGAAGTTGATGCGCCAGCCGGTAATAATAGACGGGCGCAATATATATGATCCGGAGACAGTGAAATTGCTAGGATTTAAGTATTCCGGGATGGGGAGAAGATAGCGATGATAAAGGGCGTGAATGTAAAGAAGCTTAAAATAATACCGGATGGCCGGGGAAAGCTAATGGAGATAATGCGCCGTGACGATAAATTTTTTAAAAAATTCGGGCAGGTGTATATGACAACCGCAAAACCCGGTGTCGTAAAGGCCTGGCATTATCACAAGAAACAGGAAGATAATTTTACATGCATCCACGGGAAGATGAGGCTTGCGCTATATGATGCAAGAAAGACGTCTCCTACATACGGCGAAGTGAATGACTTCGTCATAAGCCTCGACGACCCGATGCTCATAACGATCCCTAAGAACGTATATCACGGTTTTAAATGTATAAGCGACTGCGAGTCGGTGGTGATAAATACCCC
>JAPLMF010000038.1:30025-33123 GCA_026387155.1 Candidatus Omnitrophota bacterium | reverse complement strand
CAGTAGCCGGAACGAGCGACGCCGTAGGTTCATCCAGCAATAGAAGATGCGGAAGATTGAGCATAGCCTTTGCGAGACCTACACGCGTCTGTTCGCCGGAAGAAAGTACGCCGCACTTCTTATCGCGAAAAGTTTTAAGAGTGAACTGTTCTAGCAGCTCGTTGATGCGATTCCTGAGATTTCTGACTCCGTACAGACGGCCGAAGATACAGAGATTCTCGAATACGGTTAGATTCCCGGGCAATGGGGCGTATACTGCCGCAAAGTTCGCATGCGCTAATGCTTCGGAACGGTGCGAAGCGAGACCGAGCCCTTCAATACGGATAATTCCAGATCCCGGCTCTAGAATACCGAGGATCATATTTATAATGGTCGTCTTCCCCGCCCCGTTAGGACCCAGAAGTCCCACGATCTCGCCCATACCTACGTCGAAAGATACGCCATCCACGGCGATCGTTCTTCCATACGCCTTGTATAGCGACTTAACCGAAAGTATCTTTGTGCTATTTGGGCTATCGACAGAGTCGGGTACCGTCATTTATGATCTGTTTTCGCTTTATCTTTTTTTAAATGGTTGATGCCCTTGACTACCATGAAGATACAGAATGCCACGATCAGAAAATCTATCGCCGTATTTATAAATTGCCCATAATTCAGAGTGACCTCCGGCGAACCCGCACTTGCTGCCTTAAGCGTGATCTTCAGGTTCTTAAAATCCACTCCTCCGAGAATAAGTCCTATCGGCGGCATTATAACATCACCTACAAGAGAAGTGACTATTTTGCTAAATGAAGCTCCTATCACGATACCTACAGCCATATCTACAGCATCGCCTTTTACCGCAAATTCCTTAAACTCTTTCATTATAGACATAACATCTCCCTTTTTAACCAATGGTTCCACATCGTATATTAGATATGTTTCTTGAAGTTAATTATATCCTATCGGATACTATTAAGGTTCTTTTTAATCATGTCAAGGGTTGATTTTAAGGTATGTTGAACATCGTCTGAGGCGGATACCTTTGGAATAAACGCGTTAGCCCCTAATTTCTGCGCCTTCTTTTTCAATTCTTCGTCCAGATATGCGGTAAACAAGATTACCGGTATTTTTTTATCTATCTTGCGGATCTCTTTTAAAACACCCAAACCATCCATGCCTGGCAGCGAATAATCCAAAACTACAATATCCAGATTTTTACTAATCAACGCTTCTAAGGCCGTTTTTGCGTCTTCGGCTTCTACAACGTCAAACCCCCAGCTACTTATCCTGGCTTTCATCACCCGGATCACGTCCGGCTCATCATCAACTAATAATAATCTTAAATTGGCCATCTTATAAATCAAGTTTCCTTATCTATACGCTGAAATTTATCTTAAAAAATATATAAATTATTTTTCATTCTACTCCAAAACAAAACCTAACGCAAGTCTTATCCCCTCAGGAATTTAGGAGTCTCATTGCAACACTTTCTCAAACAATTTTAAATACCTTTTTGCCTGAACCTCAATCGTATACTCCTGATCCACCAGTCTTATACCGTTTTCTGCCATGGTTTCGCGTTCTCGGGGATTATCGATCATCCATGCGAGTTGTTTTGCAAGCGATTCCGAATCTTTTTTCGAAGCAAGGAGCCCTGTCTTGCCAGGAATTATCATCTCGGGTATGCCGCCGACATCGAATCCGACCGCGGGCGTCCCGCATGCCATCGATTCCAGACAGACCTGACCAAACACCTCCTCAAGAGAAGGAATGGTAAAGATATCACATGCATTATAATATAGTGAAAGAAGCTTATCGTCATTGACCTTCCCTAACATATAGACGGGGATATCTGTTATTTTGGAGATATTAGCCGGATCAATTTTCCCAAATATCGCCAAAGCTATTTTAGTTATCTTCGTCTTGTTCCTGAGTAGCCGTAAGGCTTCTATGAGATATTTCAGTCCCTTTCTTCCCGGAAAATAATCGGCACCAAATAGAATGATCGTTTCATCTTTGGGTAAACCAACCAACTCTCGAGAGGAATATTTATCTTTTTTAACAAAAATTGATGTATCTACACTGTAGTGGATCGTCCTTATGTCGCACCCTTTGAACAATAGGCTCCCCCGGGCACGTTCCGCCAACCATTCGCTCCCTGCGGCGATATAGATTCTGCATTTCCGGTAGCTTGCTTCTTTTCTCTTGAATATCTGCCTGGATAGATCGTTGGGATCGATCGATCCCAACTGGGGGCAGCATCCGCATCCTGTTTTATACCGCATGCAGTCTTCTGCGTAATGACATCCCCCCGTAAAGGCGTTCATATCATGAAGGGTCCATACGATAGAGCGGCCTTCAATCCTCGAAAAGAATTCCTGGACATCTACCATGTGCGGTATCCAGTGAAGCACTATAATATTCGCTTCCCGCACGAGCGGATGAACGCCCACAGCGTAAATAGATCTGTTGTCAGAGAATAGATCTGATTTCCTGAAACGTGCCTTTTGATATACAGCTAACTCTGAACGCACGGCATTTGATCGTACCCTATTCAACAACCTATGAATTATATTGAATTTTTGCGTGAATGGCACCACATCTTCATCCTTAGTCAAACGCTCCAGTACCAGTAATTTTGAATCTACACCGAGGGCCTTAAGTCCCCGATGCACATTGATAGCGCCTCTGCCTGCGCCGCCACTATCTCGTGTACAGATATGCAGAACCTTCATCGGGGCCTCCTGAGAATTTGCTCAAACTTTTCTTTTACCCCACGAAGTCTCCCACGAAAGCTGCTTTTCTCTTTCATCCATTTTCCTCCAAATACATGATCAAAGGCGAAATCATCAGCCTCCTTGTGCCTTTCGATATGCAGAGGATGGTCCACGCGCGGAATCTCCGTAACGGGCAACCCCGCGTATGGAGACTTGTTGAACGCGTGGGTAGCATAAGGATCGGCAAATCCAATATTTGATATAAGATTAGAATTCGGCTGTATCGCCAATCCTCCATGAATCCAGCACGCATAAAACATCTGATAATCCCATGTATCTATCTTACTCTGGTATGTCCGTTCGAATATATCAGTCCAATATCGACGCTCGTACTTGCTG
>JAPLMF010000038.1:17267-29978 GCA_026387155.1 Candidatus Omnitrophota bacterium | reverse complement strand
AGATGATAAAAGATGATCTTTCTTAACCTGAGGCCAAGATTTCATGTCAACATCATAATGGCGCCAGGCTCTTCGCCACGTCGCCCACCCCCAGAAAGAAGCATATCTAGAAAAAAAGTAACTGTAATCTGTCCTGCTCTTTCCAAGCTGATAATTCGTACCGCTGATGTAGTTAATTCTATTATCGTACCTATACTTTTCAAGCAATTCCTGACAGAAAAATAAAAAAGAATGAGAAGGAAGGGTGTCATCCTCCAGCAGGATCGCTTCTTCAACGGACGAAAAAACCCAATCCAGACCGCTCGATACACGGCGTTTGCACCCCATATTCACATCCGAATAATTCTTACGAAGACAGCAATCCCAGTCGACGCGTTCGATGATAGCGCGCGCATCGAGACATCGTTCGTTTTCACCCGGCGCGTCAGGACGAGGGCCATCGGCTATAACAAAAAGCTGGCGGGGCCTTGCTTTCGAAATCGCATTAAAGACCAGCTCCGTCTTATCTGGACGATTAAATATGGTCAGAACAACGGGTGTTTCCAGCATCGGTTATTTCCTCAAACCTGACAGTTCCAATAATCGGGCAAGTTCCGTAAGATCAACAGTTATATCCTCTTTTACGCCTTCCGCCAAGTTATCGCTCGCGGGTCGTGAATGGCTTTTACATACCATATAATGATATTCGAGCTCAAGACTTTGACACATATCGTAAAAGACGTTATTGACATACCCTTCGGAAAAAAATTCGACGACTCTGGCGCCTTTCGTGCAAAATACGATGTTACATAATCCTGCGCCGTGGCCTCCGGCTACCACTTTTGCCGATGAAAAGAGGGCCACTTGATCCGCAAAAGACATATTGCCCAGAGAGAATATCTCAAAGCCATATTCCTTCATGAGATCTATAATACTGTCCTCGTTAATGATCTTTCTATTTGTGGCATCGAGTCTGCTGATATAAATATAATCATGACTGCCTGTCTTTGTCTTTAACAATGCTTTGCTAATAAAAGAATCCCTAAGATAGTCATATACCCATCGGGGGGTAGCAGGTGGCCAGGGATTCGGGTGGCTTGATACTATCAGAAGATCCGCTTGTATATGCTTATATGCGGAGCTATCTATAACCTTGTCGCTGGTTATTCCGAGCATCTCGAGAGTGTCTCTCTGGAACTTCAGATCGTGTCGTGGAACGAGGAAGAGGTCCACTTTATCGTAAAGCCCGCTCTTTTTCAAAAGATGAAGCCGCGGCAGCACGTCATAGAGCCAGTGATAATAGAAGCGATTCCCCCCACCTCCTGTGAGCATCGTGAAAACCGTCTTATGCAAGAGACGTGGGCGATCCAGATATCGCCGTTTAAAGATGCCGTTATTTTGTGGCGGTATAACACCCTTGCCCCATTGAAAAGAGACATCCCCTATCAGTAAATCATCATCTGATATTACAGCAACATCGAAGTCGGTAACCCATAATCTGCCGTGCGGGATCGACGTAACCACCAACGCTGGTTTTTTCTGCGGGATGAGCAATTTTCTATAGTAATGGGGTATTTCGATGCGTAATTTTTCCGGCATGCTTACATCTACATAATAAGCCGGATATATTTCCACGCACTGCGCCGCTTCACTGCCATTTTTTTTCTTGTATGCATCCACAAAATCCCATGAGGATTCATAAATACCGCGGGGGATGTATCTCTTCAAACCAAAGATAAGAATATACACTCGGCGGCAAATACGTCCTATTATGTCTTTCATCATGAACGCAATATCGCTCTTCACACCGAACAAATTCAGGTTATACAATTTTTTTGCAAATGGAGTGAATATGCGCTTCTCGATATCTTTTTCAGTTACCACCCATTTACAAAAACGCTCATTAATTTCATGTTCGTGGTCGGAATATCGTCCGTCACCATAACATTTCCTGCATGTGTGCCACATCTCTTGGCATTTTCTTTCGCGATGTAAGGACCTCACTTTTTGAGCCTTCGGTCCGTTCCACGTCACCTGAACGCCTTCAGTAATATGCCCCAATGTATCGGCATTTTCGCCTAGCGCGTTATCGCAGTACGAAAGATTTCCTTCGTGACCTATAAGGGCATAGAGCCAAGGATGACAGCACAGGTCGAAAACCTTATCCTTAAAATAGAACCTGTCAAACGGAGGTGTGCCCAATGTAAACTTCATCCCTTTCCTTTTAGCATGAGTCACACATGTATATAACGCTGCCATCGTCCTGTGAATGTTATTATGTAAATTGTTGGGGTCGTCGGTGGACGATGCGAGGGGTCCTATAACTATCTCTGGTATCTTAATGCGCTGGGCAAGCTGAAGTATTCCTTTGACATGATTGAGGTTCTTCTTCTGGAGAGGGTAGATCCCAAGACGCATCTTGTCGCTCAAGGTGCCGTATTTTTCCAACATCCCCCTCGCCAAAAACTCAAGATTTTTTATCACTGTGTCATAGGAAACTTTGCTACGGATATCCTCGAACGTTTTTTTATCAGCGGCGTCAAATGAGACGGAGACAAAGACGTCATTATCGATCAGGCTTTGCAGCGCTTTCCGGGTTCCACATCCCAATGTCGTCGTCAGTCGGATTCTCGGACCGAACCTGGCAACTTTGGCAACGTAGTCGCTGAAATCGGGGAGGGTTAGGCTCTCTCCACCCCCTCTTAGATCAACGAGAATAGAGTATGGTACATAATCACGCAGCAGGATATCAAAATTTTCCCTGCTCATATCGTATGCTGGATCGTTAACCCAGTGAGGGTCTCTGCAGAATACGCACCGCCCCATACAATTCTTCGTCAACTCGACGTAGAGAACGGGAGGACGGGGGCTCGATATCAGATTTCGTTCATCATATGCTTTGATGGCTGCATTGAAGTTAGATATCTGCTGTTTACTTAATTTATCCCAATATATCTTCATATTTCGGCCTTAGACTTTAACATAGAAGGCAGCTGATTTCGTCCTTATAGTATTTTGTAATTATCGTCTCCGAAAAACTACCCTCTATTCTTTTTAAACCGATTCTCAATCTGGTTTCGAAGCACAAGTATATCATCGGATGTCAGCGACTTCGTGGAGACATTGGTAGAATAACTTTCAGGCCTCCCTTTATACCACGCCTTTTCGTAATCATCCGTAAAATTTATATCAAATTTCTCCTTCTCCTTGTAGATGACCGATCCCGGATAGGGCTTGTATAGGGTGATGTCAATATCATCAAGGTCCGCTTTTTCCAAAAAATCTATCGTCTCGCGGACCGACTCTTTATCCTCTCCCGGCAAACCGATGACGATGAACCCCTTCACACGTAAACCTACTTTATGACAGGCTTTTATCGCCGAGAGATTCGTTCCCACCTTCTCTTCTTTACCTACGATATCAAGTATACGCTGAGATCCTGACTCCAGCCCTACTCCTACTTCGACACATCCGGAATCACGCATATTTGTGAGCACATTCTCATTCACCGTATCCGACCTGATGAAACACCTATAGATGATGCCAAGTCCTTTCAATAGCTCGCATAGCCCATTCATTCGTTTCTTATCAACTGTCATCGTATCGTCGAAAAACATGATGGAGTCGTACCCGTATTTATCTTTCAATAATTTAACCTCTCCGAATACATTTTGCAGGCTTCTCATCCTAAGTGTTTTTCCCCACGCGTTATTTGCGCAAAATTTACATCCGAAAGGACACCCGCGGGACGTAACCATCGTCGTCGTAAGATGTCCGTTCAAACGGTATTTATAGCTTCTTATGTCGATAAGATCGCGGTCGGGAAACGGAATACTGTCGAGATCACTCATGTACGCGCATCTGACGACACGCTCCTGTTTTTCATTTTTCTCTTTTTTCCGGACAATATCCAAAAGCGCCATTTCGCCCTCACCTGCTACGACGATGTCGAAATTATCTTCGGCATCTTCGGGTTTTCCGGAGACGTGCGGTCCTCCGATGATATAAAGAGAATCTTTTGCGCGGTTGATATTCTTTATTTCCTTCACTATCTTAAGAACGGTTGGAAATTGAGGTGTGGTGGAATAAAAACCAACGATATCGGCATCAACGAAGCTGGGGAGCGGTTTTCCATCGTTCATATCAATAAGGGATATATCTTCATACCCGTGCTTCTTAAGAAATGCGCTAAGATAGAGAAGGCCGAGTGAAGGATACACCTTCTCATTCATCAAAAATCCTGCGTTCGGATTAACAAATAGTATCTTCACTGTCGTCGACGCCTATCGTCCGGTGCTTCAGTTAATAATTCTGCAGATCCTGCGCAGAATTCTCATATAATAGAGTCGCTAAAAAATGGTTCTATAAAAAAGAGGGACGCGTTCCTATAGACAATATAGCAAAGAAGTGCTGTAAAACAAAGATAAAAACAGCGTTAGAACTCTGAAGGATTTCAATTAAGAAATAATCTTGAGTAGATTTCTTTCTATATTTTGTGCTAGTATGGCAGATTCCCCGAGTACTTTTACCTTTCATTTACACCTTTCTCGTGCTAAACTTTTTACAGTACAAGCATCCTTCTTTTTAGTGAATAGTCTTCGGAGAGAGAATATCATGGATTGCCAATTAAGCATTATCACGCCAGTCTACAATGGCGAGAAATGGATTAAGAATTGTATTGAGAGTGTCATAAGCCAAAAGTGTCCTCAGGCCGAACACGTTATCATTGATGGCGGCTCTACGGATGCAACCTGTCAAATCATTAAGGAGTTTGCCGCCAAGTACCCTCATATTAGTTGGAGCGATATAAAGCAAAGAGGACAAGTACTAGCCATGAATAGTGGTATTAAAATGGCTCGTGGGAAAATTATTGGTTTTCTTAATGTAGATGATTTTTATGAAGCAGATGTATTTAACAGAATTCTGGGATTAATCCGCACCCTAAAAGAGCCGGCTCTTTTAGTTGGAAACCTTTATATATGGGATGACAAAACAAAGAAGAAGCGTTTATTTCGCCCCGGCAAATTATCCTTAGACGCTATGCTTTTAGGGCCTCGCATCAATATGCATCCCGTAAACCCATCATCTTATTTTTATCATAAAACTCTTCATGATATGATCGGATTGTATGATCCTCAATTTGATTACAATCATGATCTAGATTTTATTATTAGAGCAGTAAAAGTCGCGAATGTAAAATACGTTGACGAAATCTGGGGTAACTACTATATACACGAACAGTGCAAAACATTTTATAGCACAAAAACAGGGTTGATGAAAAAAGTTGATGATAAAGTTGTACGATGGAATATATCGAAACTGCCGCTAAAAACACGTTACTATTATTTACTAAGATATTGGGTGGCGAACAATAAAATTTATCAGAAACTACCAGTGGGAAAAGCCTCGTTAAGGAAGATATTATCGCACTTAAAAATCATTAAATAATCTGCTGCGATTTATTATGGTTTGCCTGAAATTGCAGTGGATAATGTTCTCAGAAACAAAAATATCCGCTAACTTTTATATCAATACCTGCCAGTTATGATTTTTAAATATTAATA
Source organism: Candidatus Omnitrophota bacterium (assembly GCA_026387155.1). Taxonomy (GTDB): domain Bacteria; phylum Omnitrophota; class Gorgyraeia; order 2-01-FULL-45-10; family 2-01-FULL-45-10; genus JAPLMF01. Next base: position 24,435 of record JAPLMF010000038.1, on the reverse strand, counting down.
TAGAACTAGCGCCGGTTTTTCTTTCTTATACTTTTCAAAAGCTTCTTTCCAAGTCGGTGATACCCTGTCTTGCAGTTTTATTTTCAAACCCGCTGTATACCAGAAAAAGCCGCAATATTTACATAATAGTTTTGACTGTTCTGTTAACATATCATTGGTATTCGGCAATTTTTTCCGGCATACGTTAAAGCCAAGTACTCTCGCGATGGCTCCTCCTGTGCCGCATATATCAAAACCGTAAGGAGTAAACCCTAAGCCGCAAGTCTGTTTCATAATGCATGAGTTTGTATAATCCATATATTTGCATTCTTCTAAATCGATAGGCGCAACGTTGATTGGAGCAAAGTGTGCCTGATAACGAGAAGTCTTCATGGTATTCGTGATTAAAATATCCGGCGGCATTTTTGATATAAATTCTGCCGTACGCGGTGAAAAACCATTAGTTTCAAGCCTGATCGTTGTATCAGGAGAAAAATTTATTTTATAATCTCGGAGCACTTCTATTATTTTATATAATCGAGGATGTAAAGTTGGTTCTCCGCCCATCACCCTTAATAATGACCATTTTCTATTCTGCTCGATACTTTCATTAATAAATTTTTCGACCTGCTGTACCGATATGGAATCACCGGAAGGAGCCTGAGAACAATTTCTATTACAATCTATACATTTCAAATCACAGCAATACGATATGTCCATTTGGACTACATCATGATTTTGACAATACAGCGGCCCTGCGACTCTTGTTATCGTCTTACTAAGCCTGTATTGCAATAAGCGATGATATAACTTTTGGCTACGCCAAGATATGTGCTCTAAAATTGTCCAATCTATATTCTTATGCGTATTGATCTTTATTGTGTTCTTCATTTAATATGTTCCCAATTTTTTATTTGAAATTACCTGTGTACAGGTGTTCCACTTTTTTTCTGGCCCAGGGGGTTCGTCTCAGAAATACCAAACTGGACTTGATGCTGGGGTTCTTTGCGAAGCAATTTATTCTGATCCTTTTGGACATCTCTTCCCACCCGTATTTTTCAACAAGATGCGTGAGGATCATTTCAAGGGTGATACCGTGAAGAGAGTCCTTATGTTTATTATCTATCATCGGATGCCTTTTTTATGACGCCACCCTATATTTGATCACTTATGATCTACGGCCATGATATCTTTTATTTTTTTCCTGATAAATCCTGGAACTGAAATGTGGAACTTTGAAATAACAAATATAAGCGAAAGTTGAAGTTTGCTTATCTTTCTTATTTCGATCTCTTTTTCCATACTAAACATATTGTACGAGATCAATTCATCAATATTAGAATATTTTCTGGGCACACTATCTGATTGAAATTCCGGATATCCAAATGCAATATATGCAATGATATCGTATCTTTTAGGCACATTAAACAGCCTGCGCATCACATTTATTTTCGGCAGGTTTCCTATCCAGCATGCCCCCAAGCCGATATTAGTTGCAGCTAACAACATATTCTCAATACAAGCGGACGCGCTCTCAATATTATCTTCATAGTGAAGATTGATAGTGAATTTATTATATAGTACGACTACACCTATAGGCGCAGTTGGGATTATTTTGGATCCTCCGCATTTACGCACCCTAGCCATAATATCCTTATCTGTAACAATAATAAATCTCCACCCTTGTCTGTTACACGCTGTGGGCGCAAGAGTACCGAGTCTAATCACCTCTTTTACCAGAGCCCCGTCTACCGGTTTGTCCTGAAATTTTCTTATGCTGCATCTCTTATTCAAAACTGACATAAAATCCATGGGTATCCTTTTATTTATGTGCTTTTTATCTATCCGAGCATGTGATCAGGTAGCAATATTTTAAAAATTGTTCTTTTGTTATTTTGCCTGGCGGTAAAAAAAACCGCTGAATGCCTGTGATTGAATATCGGGTGAGGGTGATAATCTTCGGATAACCAGTCCGAGTTATGTTTAACTAATGGGAACCATTTAATGGTTTTTTTACTCCAATCGACCATGAGAATAGAGACCCACTCCCCCTTATTAGAAGATGTCCTTGACGCACTGGCAGTAAGCCGTAATATTTTTTTTAATAACTCTTTGATATTTCTTATATCGGCCTGCTCATAGTATCCGTCCGTTAAAAAATACCCGGATTTACCTACCGTAAAATGTCCATATTTAGTATAATTTTTCGGAAACATTATTTCAGTAATATCTGTTCCATCCTTTGTCATCCTTCCTATAAAATGATCCCCTCGTACGTATCGTCCATGATATATTATGTGCTCGCCGTTCTTCTCCCACATCTCATGACTCACCCAGTCTTGTCTGTCTCTGTTTTCTGACAACGTCCTAAGTTTTCTGTGTTCAACCCCATCCCATAACCATATCCGCCTGACACCACAATCCGAAGGCCATTCATTATTATACAGAATGAGATCTCTATTGGTAGGACAGAACTGAACATGAGTTATCCAACACTTTGGCACTTTTTCCCTGATGATCTCTCTTCCGGAACCCGTATCATACACGTGAATATATGAATTCAGGTTTTCATCTTGTACACGTTTATCAATATTATAAGGCGCTGCGTTCTCTTTAACAAAATCCCCCTGAAGAGCCCTTTCATCGATTGTAGGTACACATAATCTGGCTCCGTCATGGCTTACGTCTATATATGCGGGGGACTGATCCTCCGGATATTGGGCGAGCACTCTATCATTACCCGATATATCAACACAACGAATTTGCATACCAAGGATATAATAGATCAGTTTCCTATCTTCATCCAAAGCAATACCTGCTTTTGCAAGGCCTTTTTTATGAGCGCCAAGAAAATACTTGTAGGTTCTTAAGTAACCGTCTCTGTTAAATGTTAGCTGGCGTTCCTTCCCCGTACCAAGGTCCAGAACAAAAATGTTGGGGTGGCCGGTCCTATCGCTTATAAATATAAGACAACTATCATCGCTTGTAATACTGGATGAGGTAAAATATAGAAGTTGTTCATTTGACGCGCTATTAATTACAGATATAGGTTTCAAATCACAGCAACCCTTTCCATCAACTTTTAAACATTACGGGATGCGATATTTATAACATCATCGCGTTTTCTTTCATTAAAGACATAGGTATCGATGTTTTCATCGCCATATACGGGACAGTTTACACAATATTCGGTGTATTTCCGGCTTTGGAACAGATCTCTTAATTCCGTATAGACCGGACCATTCCAGATCTCCTCGAAATTTTGGTCCTTAAAATTACCCGCTCGCCATTTTTCAAATGAGAACCAGGCACATGGTACGGCGCTGCCATCCGAAACAATAAAGATCGAATCCTGTGGAACGCTGCATGCCGGCTTATTGATAATTGGGGCTCCATTTATATCTTTTGAGAGATCAAAATTCTTAGGCAAAAACACCTGTATGCCGATCTCGTCGGCTAAATGTCGCGTCTCATCAAAAATATCGTTTGCTTCCTTACGGCAATGTATGAGCGACTCACCCATTACCTTCAGCTGCGGAAAAGGTATAAGATGGTTCGCTCTGACTTGCGACGCTCCCAGCTCCTTTGCCAAACGAAGAAATTCAGGCAGCTCCTTGAAGTTAGACCTCATTAAAGTGTAATCAAAATAGACAAGAGGGTTGGTCCGCCCGGAGCTCTCCTTCAAGTGTTTTAGCTTCCTCAAATTGTCTACAACACGCTCGAAGTTACTCCCCACCCTTACTTTTTCATATGTACTCTTGGTTGCACCGTCCATAGAGACATCTATGTAGGTCAGTCCGCTTTCCATGACGGCAAGCGCTTTAGTTTCATCGAGTAAAAAGGCGTTTGTTACTATGAGCGTCGTCGGCACATCATAAGTTTTGAGTATCTTAAGATAATCGGTAAAATTCGGTATCAGAAGCGGCTCGGCCGCGCAGGAAAGATTGACCTGGACGGCTTTCGGAAAAACCTCTGCAGCGATCTTTTTAAAAAGAGGAATATCCATTACCACATTCGGCTGTTTGCTCAGATCAAGGGCAAAATAGCACATCCTGCATCTAAGATTGCATTTGTTATTTAAATCCATGTATACGCGTAGAAATCGTTCGCTCATATTAGATTACTTAATGCTCAGAAGGGTTCTTCGTGTCTTGTCCTGCCTTGCTTGATATATTGTTCATCAGCGAGCTTATTTCATTATTATTCGCTTTCATCGCTTTCATACTCTCAGGTAAATAGCGAATGCCATTAAAAAAGTCGCGCCAGCCGCTGGAGAATTCTCTGATTGTTATTTTTGCCTTGTAATAGGTCCTTGATATTTGCATTCTTTGTGTTCCAGCAAAAATAACAAGAGATACAATCATAAGCGCGAAGATAATAATACGATAGGGGCTTACTTTAACTCTCCTGCTGCAATATCTGCAAAATATAGCTTCTTCCTGTATTTCTTCTGCACAGATGGGACATCTTTTCATCTCGCTTCTCCTGCGATTTACCCTACCTCAGCAAAAATCTTCTGCGATAAGTATATCACAGAAGATAAAAAAACAAAACCCTGCGTAACTAATTTAGCTACAGATGGTTATGTTTTAGCGGCTCCCCACGGTGGACAAACTCTCGAATTGGCTCATAAGTGAGGAAACAACAATTTTTATGAGATTACTGAATTGGTAACTAGGAAAAATATCTTAAAATTATCCTGAATCTCTGTCAGGGATTCAGAAAGAAGTTCCGCTGCGTTCTGGAGTAGCATCAGACTCGTCAAAATCTTCTTTGAGCATTTTTTTTATGGCTTCGTGTTTCGCCTCTTTCTCTTTATCTGCTTCATCTTCTTTAATCATACCATTTCTGGATGTACTATTGTTTTTATCTTTTACTATAGAGATTTCATCATTATTTACATAATCATTTTCAGCCCGATTCTCATAGGCATATGCGGGATATACCAAGAGAATACCCATAACTGCCACAAAAATTATCTTCATTCTCACACCTCCGTAGTCCTTATCTAAACTGTCTATATTTTACTTTAAACAAAAACCCTCTGCAACTTATTTTGTTACAGAGGGTTATGTTTTACTGGCTCCCCGGACGGTATTCAGATTCAGGCCTGTTATGGCACTTCACCGCGCTTGTGACCGAGCATGGCAAATGGAACCACCGCCCAAAACCTACCGGAACCCCATCTTCCGGGCCAAGGAATACGCCCGTATGATCGAATCAGGCCAAGCCAAGAACGAAAGCGACCTTGCCCGCAAAGTCGGTATCTCCCGAGTCCGGATCTGGCAGTATACGAGCCTTCTGGGCCTCAATGCCTCACTGGTGGAAGCCGTCGAAGCGCTGGGCGATCCCATGCCAAAACGCCTCATCACCGAACGCCAGCTACGGCAAATGCTTAAGAATCCCAAAGAACAAGAAAAGCTTGAAAGCCAGCTTGGAAAAATCAATTAGCCGAGACGTGCCCCATAATTGTCTTTGCAATTGATTCTCCGTCTTCAATGGCCTTTTTACATAGCCATAAAACATTCACGCTGGTTCCCTCGTATAAAAAGGACACCCACGTTTCAATCTTTGTTTCAACAATGTTATTAGGAACAGGGAGCTGAGTTGATGGATCTATCGGAACTCCCATAACGCTAACGCCACGGCCAAAAGTTACTCCGGGCCCCCACGAGACTGCGCCACTACCTCGCGAAACGGTGACTCGTTTTGCTTCATTTTTCACCTGAGGCGATAGTCGGATGTGCTTTTCAGCACACAAGTCTACGAATTGTTTCAGCCACGCATAGTTCGTGTTATAAGGCTGAACTGAATTCAAGAAATTGTAGAAGTCGGGATGGCTTGTTTCGAGATCGCTCATTTTGGCTCGACCTAGAACGGATTTCAAATCCTCTTTCTTCATAACCATAGGAAAATAAACTTTGGCGCTTTTTTGATCTTCCGCAGAAAGCTTTGATAAATAATGTTTTTCAAAATATTTATAAGTCACCTGATCCAAAAGATGTCGTATCTTAAGCAACACCTCCTGAGATAGATTCCTTGTTTTATCAGACACATTCTTGGCCAACAAATCGGCCTTGCATGCCTTTTCCAGATCACCAAAAAGCTCTTTAGCTCTGTCTATTTGCGATTGAATTTCAGGATGCATAATTAAATTCTCCTGCCAGATAAAATATCTGACGTTTCCAAAAGACTCATTCAGACAACCTTGGACGTAACGCTACTAATCCTCAGATTCAGGCTTCTGAATATCTTTATTTGCAGTACGGCTTTTTTTAATACCCCAAGTCACCTGAGCTATATCTTCGATTTTCTCGACAAATTTATCCACATTAAGTCCTGCCGCGAATGCAAAAGCATAAAAAGCTAAATTAGATGGTGATTCAATCTGCTTTGCTTCTAGCATTATTAACCCGGCCTTTAAAAAGAGAAAGCTGGCGGCACCGCAGATAAAACTTGTTAGTGGACGAAGGAAGTACCAAGGGTACCAGACCTCACTCCATCGCTGAAAGACTGAAGCATTCAGATATACTCCCCTTAAACAATACAAAATGCCGCCTATGCCACCAGAAATGCTACACAACAAAACGAGCTGAACTGTTTCTGGCATGATGATCTTTTTCTGAATCAAGGCCCACAATGCTATAGCATATAAAGCTAGAATGAAAATTAAATAAGCTGAGACCTTTTTCATGCCCACCTCCTGATTATGTCTTGTATGCATTGACAACGAATATTTTCGTAATGTCGAGATTCTTCTTTTTGTTATGAACTCTGCACCGGAGCAGGTGCGTCCCTTCGTAAGCAACGTCGCGTCCGAATATTAACTTGTCAGTCTTTTCACTCTTATCTTTATAATAAATTTCTTGGTGACTATGATGCTCACCGATTCCGCCATTTGAAACTTCCCACCATAGATCAACTTGGTCATAGGGGTCGAGCAGGCCACCATGAGCATTCACCATAAATTTTAATGATGACTTAATCGGAAAATATTCACCGGATTTCTTACTTGTCACGTTCCCATTAAGAGTCATCTGGCACGAAATATCAAAGGTTGGGCTACCGCTACCACCGCGGCTATGAAATCTACTTGGGGAAACAGTCCATTTCCCATCGCTATCTATAAAGCCAGAAAAATGGTCTTTTTCCTTTGTAGTATAAACCTGTTTATTGGTAGCTTTATTTT
>JAPLMF010000038.1:5435-17209 GCA_026387155.1 Candidatus Omnitrophota bacterium | reverse complement strand
GAATTAGGATGATGAAAGTGGTCATAGTCACCGCACGAGATTAAAACAATGTCGGGGGAAATATGGTCAATGTGATCAAGGTATGTCGTTTCCGGGTTAGCTTCTATATCTATATGTTCATTTTGCGTTTCATCAGTAAAGAACGACCTCGAGCCATGATGGCTTGCCAATAATATACTTGTTTTTAAGATCCCTGACCTGCCAAACCCAGGGACGATTTTTTCTTTCCATGCCTTCCAATCAGAATCAATTGTCAGCAACAATGACCGTCCAGCATAATGAATAGACAAAACCAATGCTTCCGTATGTTGAATCTTTGTTTTTTCAACAAGGGACGCCTTTTCCGGCATATATTCAGATGAGCTAAGACAATAGATTTGTGCACCACCATAACTTCTAATCGATGCGGTGTTCGGAACCGGAACAAAAACAGCGCTATCTCCATATTGCTCTATCAATGTTCGACGTAGTCGCATGTAATACTGATAATCTGCATCTTGGGTGGTTTCACCGCTTCGACCGGAATCCCATATTGACTTGATTTTAAACGCATCATAAACATCGCAAAGCCCCCGATAATGATCAAGATCCCTATGTGAATTCACATAAATATCGATCCATTGGGAGTTCTGGTTGTTTGACGTATCGTAACGACTAGGTATGTGCTGGCCTAAGAATTTTATTACAGCATCTTTATCATCTTGAATTACGTTGCAATCATAGAGCATGGTTGTTTTGTCAGGAAACACAATCAAAACCATTAACCCCTCGCCAACATTTAGCACATGAAAAGATAACGGATTCTTTTCATGTGAGGTATAAAATGCTAATGGCTGGAGAAACTTCTGAACGGCTTCCTTAGCTATTTTTAACAAATCCGTTAATAATTTATCCAAAGTAGCCTCCCATCAAATCACAACCCTTTCCAGCCTTGCCTTGCGCTTTTCCCAATCGGGCATGACTAGCGAAAGGAAGTTATAAAAATGCCTCGTGTGATTGGGGTATTTCAAATGGCACATCTCGTGCATAATCACGTATTCGATGCAATGCGATGGCGCCTTGATTAACTCGGTATTCAACCCAATTCTACCTTTGGTGTGGACACAGCTACCCCAGCGTGATTTCATAGATTTGACATCGATTGCCGGAAGTTTTATGCCGTATTTATCAAGCCGCTCATGACACCGACCGGCGATCACGGCAAACATTTGCTGAGCACGGGCGCGATACCATTCATATACCAATCGTCTCGTTCGTGGTCGGCTTTCAGGACGCAGGGAATAGACGAAAATATACTTACCCTTCAATTTGACATCCTGATTCTTAGCCCGCATTACCTTTAATCGATATTGCCTTCCGTAATAATAATGTGTTTCGCCGCTTATAAACTGCCTTGGCGGTTCCGTGGGCATATATGACTTAAAATAATTTATTTGCCTCACGATCCACGAAGCACGCCTCTGAACCTTGCGCAGTACCTTTTCGATTGAAAAGCTATGCGGTGCACTTACACCCACGGACATATCCGGCATTACGCTAATCCGCAATGCTTTTCGGGGCTTCTGCTCAAGCGAGAAGCGGATTGTTTTCTGTCCAAAGGCAACTGCGTGCTCTGTCATTTTGCGTACCTTCGCTTGGCGATGTTGATAATCTTTTCCATGATCAGGTCGATCTCTTCGTAACTTAGGCCAAGCTTCGTTTCATCGGCAAGATAGTCCTCAATCTCGTTAAGCATTTTATTCTGGATATCCGTCTTAAGGTGCCAATCCACCACGATGTTGCGCTCGATAATCGCATCGATATCGATAGCGATTTTGGCCGAAGCGCCCTTGTCGTTATTACGTTGATTGACGGACTCATAAACGACCCCATAAAACGCCTTTGCCACGTCCTTATCCTGTAAAACATCTGGGATGTCTGTGTCCTTACGATCCCGGACAGCTTCCATGATCTCTTTGGCCGTTAGAAAATATTGCGCATCAGTGATTCGCGCCTGCCTGTAGTCATCAATAGCCTTCTTCAAGAGGTTGGAGAACTTTTCATAGAACACCGGGTCTTCGTCATACTTCTCTTCGATTGTCCGCTTTGTCCTATGGGCAATCATGTCCGCTTTTGCGGCCTCACCGACAGCCTTCGTGACTTCTTTCTGAAAACTCTCTTTGTCGAAGATATTCACCGGGTCAGTAATTTTGATTACCTCATCCGAACTAACGTAGGTGTTGAGCAGTTTTTGGATCTTGTCCTCGTACTCCTTAAAGTCGACGACTTCGGCATAGCGTTTTTTGACCGATACCCGCAGTTTCTGGAAGAACTTAAAATCATCTTTGTACTTATTGATCTGTTTTTCCGGCACTTCTTCGTAAAACTTCTCTGATGAAAGCGCAATGCTCAACGTTTTCGAGAAGGCGGTCAATTTCTCGTAAAATTTATGTCGAAGCTCTTCGTCAAACAAGAACCGTTCGTATTCTTCCTCGTCCCGCCGATTCTTGATCTCTTTAAAGATATCCCACAGATCAGCGTATTTCTGGGGGAGAGTTTTGACCTCCTCCGCGATATTGACCAGTGTGCCTTCCAAATCCTCCTTGTCAAAACCGGATAGCTCCTCATAAGCGGTCAGAGCAATGTCCAGCTCTCCGAGGATCCCGTAGTAGTCCACAATAAACCCGTAGTCTTTGCCTTCATGGATGCGGTTAACGCGGGCAATCGCTTGTAAGAGAGTATGTTCCTTCATGGATTTTGCAATATAAAGAACCGTATTCCGAGGCGCATCAAAGCCGGTAAGTAGCTTCTCGACAACGATCAGGATCTCCGGCTGTTCCGAGTGCTTAAATGATGCGATGACCTGCTTGTTATATTCTGTTTCACTGCCAAAGCGTTTTAGTATGTTCTTCCAAAATTTCACGACATCTTCCGTAGGCTCCTCGTAAACATCCTCATAGCCCTCGCGCTCATCAGGTGCCGAAATAACGACCTCGGAAGAAACCTTTCCGATCTCATCAAGACACTTCTTGAATTTCAGCGCCGCGGCCTTGGAATCAGTCGCGATCTGCGCCTTAAAGCCTGTGCCTTGCCAGTTTTTGCTGTAATGTTCACTTACGTCGTAGGCGATCATAAAAATCTTCTGATCGGTAAGATTAAGCTTTTCGATCTTGCTAAATTTACGCTTAAGATCGATAACTTGTTTCTCTGACAAATCCTTACAAACTCGCTCAAACCACGTATCAATGGGCTTCTGATCCACATCCTGAATGACATGACGTCCCTCATACAACAAGGGAACCACAGCCTTGTCTTCAACCGCATCGTTAATGGTGTAAATTGGCTGGATGAATCCACCAAATTTATCCGCAGTACTTTTTTCACTCTTTAGAAGGGGTGTGCCGGTAAAGCCGATGTAGCAAGCATTCGGCAAAACCTTTTTCATTAAGGCGTGGGCGATGCCGTACTGGCTTCGATGGCTTTCGTCTACCAGAACAAAAATATTCTCTGACATCACTTCCACAGAACGCTTATTGAGGCCAGCCTGAAACTTATCAAGGACGGAAGTAATAATCGACTTTTTATTTTTATCCAAGATCTCCATTAGATGAGCGCCGGTTTTTGCCTTTTCCGGCTCCATCCCGCAATGCTTGAACGTATCGCAGATCTGCTGATCCAGATCGATCCTGTCGGTAACGATAACAATTCTGGGATTGGGTATAGAAGGACAAAGAGCCAGTGCCTTGGCAAGCATAACCATGGTAATGGACTTACCGCTTCCCTGCGTGTGCCAGATCACGCCGCCTTTTCGCTTGCCTTCCTGATATTGAGAAACGCGCTCAATCGTATTCTTGACGGCGAAATACTGCTGATGCCGGGCGATTTTCTTCTCTCCGCAGTCATAAATAACAAACTGACGGCTTAGCTCAAGCAAGCGATCCGGCTTTAGCAGGGAGTAAATAGCTCGATCTTGATTAGTCACCATGCGCCCTTCGGACTCAATCGATTCAAAATAGCGTCTGACATATTGGAAGCGTGAGGCGAAGAGCTTGTCTTTAACGTCAAGGGATAATGGTTTATTGACCAGTCGTTTAGTCTCCGCTTCAAAATCTTCTTTCTCTTTCCAGACCGCCCAAAATTTATCGGCTGTCCCAGCAGTACCATACTTGGCCTCATTCTTGCTGACTGCCATAAGCAGTTGTGAATAAACAAAAAGACCCGGGATAAATTCATCAGTTTGATTGCGTAAGTTTTGGGAAATCGCTTCTTTGATCGGCTCTTTAATGTCTGGACACTTGCATTCAATAACGGCAAAGGGAATACCATTTACAAAAAGGACGAGATCTGGACGGCGGTGCGCTTTGCCGTCAGACTGCATAACCTCAAACTCTTCCGTAACATGGAATACGTTCTTATCAAGGTTATCCCAATCGATGAACTTCAGATCAAAGCTTTTGGTATTGCTGAGAATCGTCTCCTCAAAACTCTTACCAAGAGACAGCAGGTCATAAATCTTTTCGTTGGTGCGAATGAGCCCGTCATAGGGAATATTTTTAAGCGTTGTGATCGCATTGGTAATGTTATTGTTTGAGAACTTATATTCGCCGCCCTTATACGAAATCGTGTTGATCTGTTGGAGTTGTTTTTCAAGGATGGCTTCAAGAATTACGTTCGAGGTCTTACCACCGCGGGCAATGAGCGCCTCCTCTGGCGTAAGGTAGGTATAGCCAAGGTTAATCAGCAACTGCAACGCCGGAACCTGCGATATATGATCTTCTTTAAATGACGGCGTATCCATTATTTCTCCTCACCCTTGTGGGTGATCTTTTTAATTTCTTTATCAAAATCGCTCTCGTAAAGCTTGTCCTGAATTACGCTGTATTTATCAAACTCAGCCTCTGCAAATGCTTTGGCGATTTCCGCGCTGACTTTGCCGGGATTATCAAGGATCTCCTTCTCATTGAATCGTAAAAAAGAATCCAGCTTCTTGATCCAGTCGTTCATATACATGACTTTTCGATTCTGGGCCTGCAATTCCGCATAATCCAGATACAAGGAAACAATCCGGTTGAGAATATTTAGCTCTGCTTCGTTCAAATAATTCTTGGCGATTGAAACATCTGTTTTACGGATACGCCCTTCCGGAGAATTCTTCCATGAAGTAAGCCCCATATGCTGTTTACTGCTATCGGCACGGCTTCGGATGATCTCCGCGGCCGTTTGCCTGCTGATGGCCCAATGCAATTTGTTTTGAACGGTTGCGAAAAACAGCTTTGTTTCCTCGCCGTCTTTGTCATAATCGGCGCTACATTGCGAATAGATATCCGTGATCTTCTGATAAAAACGCCGTTCGCTTGAGCGGATATCGCGGATCCGCGCCAATTGCTCTTCAAAATAATCTTTACCAAAAATATTGTTCGGATTTTTCAGACGCTCATCATCCATGGTAAAACCTTTGATGATGTATTCTTTCAAACGTTCAGTCGCCCAGATGCGGAATAGGGTGGCCTGCTTGGAATTAACCCGGTAGCCAACGGAAATAACCGCATCAAGGTTATAAAACTTAACCCCTCGAGTCTGCGTCTTGCCTTCAATCGCCCCATGTTGAGTGGTTAGTTCCAAAATGGAACTGACCACCTCTTCTTTTAATTCACCTGTTTCAAAGATATTTTTTAAATGTTTAGTGACCGCCGGGCGCTTAACACCAAACAATAGAGCTATTCTTTCCTGTGTAAGCCAAATATTCTCATTATGCAGGAAAATTTCCACCTTAACTTTTCCATTCGGCGTAGTATAAAGCAGAAATTCCGTAAAACTATTATTAGGCACAAGACTATTTTTCTTTTTTTTCATTGGGTAACCCCCTTGACCCGGATCTTGCCGGTTAAAAGTTTTTGAATAATGCCCATCTTCTGGTCGCAATAACATTGCATCAGCGACTTCAAGAGATCAATTTCTTGCTTAGCCGAATTTAAGATAGTTGCGTACTTCTTTTGATATTCTACTGATGGCAAAAACAAGCGAACTTTTTTCAAATCCTTGCCATACAAGTGAACTACTGAATGCCCATGTCCAAAAACACTCTTTTGTTTATTGACCGCTGGTGAATTTAGGGCATACGCCAAATAATTCGGATCACAAATCGTTTGCTTTAATATCAATGTATCCCCACCAACCACAGCACTTCGGTACTCACCAAGATAAACTGCACATTTTCCAATATCTTCGGCAGTCTCTCCAGAACCCGCAAAAAGGATGTCGCCATATTTTAAAACATGAGAAGTAGCCACAGCTTTCGACGAAATAAAAGAGTTTATTTTGCGAATAACGAAATCGTATTGTGTATAAAGATCTGCATATCTGATACACGGTATGCCTGTTTCAGTAAGGTCATTTTTAGTTATCCCTTTGCCCTTAATAATATCTCCCAGTTTTCCAATCGATGTTTCTTCCCAGTCACAACATTTTCTGTTTGGCGAAGTCAACAAGTCAATTAGACCATTGAAACGGCAAGTCTTTGATTTAATAAGCTTGCCGAGAGTATCAATTGCTTGATCCCATGTTGATATAAAATTTGCTATTAACTTTTGTTCCTCCGCTGGAGGCATAATAAACTGAAGATGCAGAAAGTCTTTCCGATCCAATACACGGTTTCTGCCAGCACCGCCGGGTGAAATAATGCCAAGGCTATAAACAAGCCTCTTCGATGGTATTAAATATCGAAAAAATTCAGGAACAACCACGCTCCGATCAAAAACATATGTCGGGAAGCGATGTGAAACTAAAGCGCCTTCATCACTTTTATTTACAAGTGCAACCGCGCCCTCCCAAGCAAAGGTAATATTTACAATAAGATCATCTTTCTTCACTGCATAAAGGGTATCCATCATGACCTTATCCGGATTCTCAACTTCACGAACAAAGGTTCCCTTGCAGTGGCTACGAATACCTAAAGAGCGATATTTGACCTTAGGCTTATCAACCCCACGAGGAGTGAATTTTAGAAAATCTTTGATCTCGAGCTCCTGCCAGCCTCGAGGAATAGTGCGTGCCATATTAGAGCCCCAGTTCCTTTAAATACCCCGCCATTTCTTTTTGCACACCGGAGAGTTCTTTTTCCAATACTTCGATTTCTTTTTGAGTTTTTGCGATATCAACAGCTTCTTCTTCCTCAAACATATCCACGTAGCGAGGAATATTGAGATTAAATTCATTTTCCTTAATCTCATCTAATGTCGCCCGACGTGAATATTTATCATCCGTTTTGTATTCTTTGTACGTTTTTACGATCTTCTCTATATCCTCCGAGCGAAGCTTATTTTGAGTCTTATCTTTTTCAAACTCACGGCTGGCCTCGATAAAAAGTAGATCTTTAGTTTTTCGCCCTTTTTTGAATACGAGGACAGCCACGGGAATACTTACACCATAAAATAGATTTGGGGGTAAGCCAATTACGGCATCAAGAATATTTTCCTCAACAAATTTTTGACGTATAACGCCCTCAGTGCTACCTCTAAATAAGACCCCATGCGGCACAATGACCGCCACACGGCCAGACTCATTCATCGTCTCGACCATGTGGGTTACAAAAGCGTAGTCACCCTTGCTCTTAGGGGGCACGCCGCGGTGAAAGCGCCTAAATTTATCTGATCCGGCATTTTCTGCACCCCATTTATCAAGAGAAAAAGGAGGATTAGCAGTAACGATATCAAACTTCATCAAGCTATCGTTCTCTATAAGTTTAGGATTATTAAGAGTATCGCCCCACTCAACCCGGGCATTATCAACCCCATGCAGAAACATATTCATCATACAAAGGGCCCAGGTGCTTCCGTTGCTCTCTTGTCCGAATAACGAAAAATTATGATCCTTAATTTCTTTGGATACTTGTATTAAAAGAGACCCTGAACCGCATGCCGGATCACAAATGCGCTCGCCAGATTTCGGGGCAAGCAGTTTCGCCAACAAGACCGAAACTTTCTCTGGCGTATAAAACTCACCGCCTTTTTTGCCTGCACCACTGGCAAACTTTTCAATAAGAAACTGGTAAGTGTCGCCTATGACATCCGCATTGCCAATCTTCGAAGATCTCAAATCCATGCGGGCATCAGCAAAATCCTCGATTAAGTGCTTGAGGCGCTTGTTGCGGTCTTTGGTCTGGCCAAGGTTTGATTCAGAATTAAAATCAATGTTACGGAATACGCCCTCGAGTTTAGCTTTATTAGCCTCTTCGATGCCTTCTAAGGCCAGATTTATAATTTCACCGATGTTACTGGCGTCGCGCTTGCTATAGATGTAGTCAAAATCGCAGTTCTCGGGGAGAACAAAGCGTTCACGCTCCATCTTACGCTTAATACGGACAGGGTCATTGCCGTATTCTTTCTGATACTGGTCTTTTTTATCCTTCCACTGGTCACTTAAATATTTAAGGAAGAGAAACACAAGGATGTAATTCTTATATTCGGATGGATCCACAACGCCGCGAAATGTATCACACGCCTTCCACGCTACCGCGTTTATTTCCTCTTGATTTGTTTTACCGTTAGCCATGACCAACCTCCTTATGATTACTTTGAAATGGCACTCAGCAACTGAGCTAAAATAAGTCCGTGCTTTTTTTCTTTTATGGCATCTACGAGATCCTGCTCTCGCTGATGCAGTTCATAAATCTTTGCGATCTTCTCCTGAGTCTTTAAGTCCGGCACGACAACCTCAAGTTCGCCAAGTAACTGTTTATTAATTACCTGTATACGTGTGCCGCCAGCGTTTTTATCAAAGTAAGTTTGAGCCGGGCGTTGATTGAGGTACCATGCCAAATACCCCGGAAGCACGTCCGTTTTTTTAACGCTGATGATGAAATAATGTGCGGTCGCTATCGTGCTCGGTAGTTGCTCGTTGACAAGCGCCGACACCGGATGGTTCGTCTTTGCCTTGAGAAGGACATCGCCAACAGCAAGAAAACTTTCCGAACTAATCTTGTCTGAGCTGATACGTTGAAGCTCATGTAAATTAATGACACCTCGATCATTGACGTCCTTGAGCTGGATCACACTCACATTGCCCTCTTTGTCGGACTGAATACCTTCCTTAAAGAGATATCCTGATTTTATTTCTGCGAAGTGGGATATTTTTTTCTTCATCTGTAATCTTTTCCTTTAGCGTTATTGAAACTTTATAGCACACAGCCATTATTCTGTCAAGTATTATTTTAGCGTTCGCATAACTTCAGCAAATAACTCGTATTACTCACATCAAAAGTGCAGAAAACCGATTCTCGTGACGGTTTCGACATATTTATTGTGATAAAAACCTCCACTCGGACATTCGGACATCGAAAATGTCCTATATGTCCGACTCCTAGGACACCGTTTTTGAGGCGATTTTGAGCCATATTTGAGCCGTTTTCTCGACGGAAAACGCCTTTTTGAGCCTTTGCCAACCGGACATCCCTAAAATGGCCTATACGACCACGACACGACATTTTCAAAAACTGACATCACTCACAGACTTCGCCTCGCCCGACCCGCGGCCGACACCCCCTTCCAAGGACCCGCGCAAGGGTAATGCGTGCGGAGGAAGGAGGGAAAGGAGACTCTCCTTCTGCCAAGCGCGTATACTTGGCAAAGCACTGATAAAAGACGTACTACCGCGCTTGCCCTATACCAATGCCCCTCCGCATTATCAGGCGCCGCCGGAAATCGGCGCCCGCCCAAAACCCACATCGAGCGTTATGGGGCCACCTGCGCAAGAACAGGCGCGTATTGCTTGCGATATTTATCAAGAATCTGGTTATACTCTTGCTCCAGATTAAAAGACCTGATCCAGTTTGTCTTGCGATCATAGGCATCTTCCAGATCCGCAAAGGTCGGCTTTTTAGCCTCTGACAAGACTCTCTTCTTCTCGAACTCAAGCTCGGGAAAGAAGGGATTAGAGTTATCACTAAAACAACCCGTCCGCTCCAGATTGATGCGGGCACGCTCGCCATCGCCGTAGATGGTTAAGGCTAAGCCTAACAGCCGCCCCTTGGCCTTAGCGAACTCGCGCATGACCTTGTCACGCTCTGCTTCGAGCTTCTTGCGGACATCGCTTAAATTGCGGGACTCCGCATCGCAATACGCCTGCAAGGCTTCGGAAAGTTTGTTCTTTAGCTCCTCGATGCCTTCGTTGACGATCTCAAGGTTGAGCGACGCTTCTTCATACCCCTTGTCAGCGTTTTTGATAACATCGAGGCTGACGTTTTCACCGCAGAGTGTCTTGCCGCGCATCTCCTTGCAGAGAATCTTGGCGAGATTGCGCTCCTTCTCGCACTCCTTTTGCTTGATCTCCAAAGCAATGATCTGCTCGGCGATCTCTTCGTGATTGGCCTTACCATTCAATGCGTTCAAAAAATTCAGTTTCATGATTTTGTCCTTTCTTTAAAGTTTGATGACCGTTTATTTTTCGCCAACTTTTTGCCGCTACATCCACATAGACCGCACCTCCTTTTTTGTGACTTGTGAGCATTGTGAGGGTAAAATCCTTCTCCTTACCCCTTAGGCATTCAACGGCTCTTTGTGAGCTGGATATGCCTCTTTTATAAATATTTCTTTGTTTTGTCCTTTTAGAAAAATAGCCTCACAATCCTCACAGATTTGCGTAACTGCTTGTCGGTAGACGAGTTGACCTTGTGAGCAGGGCTGTGAGCAGGCGTGAGGTTCTGTGAGCACGCTCACGTTTTCAGAATGGCCGGTCACTGTCCACCTCATGGTTAGCCTCACAAAATTGACCTCTGCTCACATTATCCTCACACCGATCCTCACAGTCATTTTTCTCGAACTTTCTGATCACAAAGATGCGTCTGCCGGTGCCAGCTTCGCGCTTTTCTTTCTTTACGATATCGATGCCGATATTGCGCATGACCGGCGCGATCCTGACAAGTTCCGTGGAAAGCCATTTGGCAGTCTTAGGGATGCCTTTTGCGTCCTCATCGTCCGGCTTGATTTCATTAAGAAGCTCAGCTGTTGAGCCAGTCCAATAACCGCCATGCTTTTCCAAGAGCTCCGAGATCTTTTTACCGAACACGCTATCTTCGGCGGTTTCCTGCCACTTGCGGTCAACAGATTCCTGATACTTCTTGAAAAACTCATCCTGCGAATACCCTAGAGCCTCGGCCAGAGCACCGCCCCATTGGGCGAAGTCCGACATCCTGAATTTATGGTGGCCGCGAACCTGCGAGACTGTATTCATAGACTTTGAGACGGCGGTAAAGAAGCCGCCAAGAATCCCGGGTAAAACTTCTTTCCATTCAGCTTCCATGTCTTTCTCGGGGCGAGTGTTCTTTAAAATGGGAATATCGAAGATGACAGCACGGTCGAGTAAATCAGCACGCCACATGGATGCGCCTATACCATTCAAGACAAAGCATCTGCGATAAGACCGGATAAACTCGTCGTCATTGGTATAAAGACTGCGTTGCATGTCGCCTTCGCCGGTAACGCCCCGGCATAAGAAGTCGCTAAACCATTCGAGAATCTTTGAAATATTGTCGAAGGTATTGATCCAATGTTTCTCGGCTGTCATTTGCGCCTGCTCTAAATCCTTTGGAGTCGAGATAAGCATGACCCGCGACGGATCGCCCAAACCTTTAATCTTGCGAGAATTGTTCGACTTGCCGGAACCTTGTTCGCCGTTCTGACTCAAAATCACGTGCGGAATATTTGGGATAAAGAATGACGCGATGGCGACCATGAACAGGCAATGGTCGTCCGGACTGATATTGCGAAATTTCAAGATCGCTCGCGGATCACCGCCTTTGA